>DNDO01000070.1:12493-15910 GCA_003484265.1 Anaerolineae bacterium | reverse complement strand
CTTTGTCTGTGATGCCATAAATTGCTCTTTCTCGATGACCCCCCCTCTGGCGTGGACCCGACCGCCCGCCGCGCCTTCTGGGACTTGATATACGAACTTGCCGAAGGCGGCGTGACCATCCTTGTCACCACCCATTACATGGACGAAGCTGAATACTGCGAACGAGTTGGCATCATGCGCGATGGAAAACTGCTGGCAATGGACACACCCTCCAACCTGAAACGCAACATCATTCCTGGCGACGTGTGGGAAGTCTACACTGAGCCATTGGAACGTGGTTTGGAAATGTTACCTAATGTTCAAGGTGTATTACGTGTGGGGCTGGCTGGAGACCATCTGAGGACGATCACCAAAAAGGGATTGAAGAAGGAAGTTTTGCTAAAAACTTTGAAGGAAATGAATGTGGATATGAAAGACATCGTCCCCGGCGAACCGACGCTGGAGGATGTCTTTATTTCATTAGCTCGTTGAAAAGTTGGAAGAATAAAACGTTGCAGGTTGGAACGTTCAGATGTTCCAACCTGCTAATTTGTTAACGTGCATTTACGGCGCTTGTGTAGTTGCCTGCTCAGGGACAACCATCGCCATGATCAGGTAGATCAGTGCGATACCGCCGAAGCCTGTGAAGAACGCCAGCAGGGTCAGCAAGCGGACGATGGTCGGGTCGATACCGAGGTACTCGCCCAAGCCTGCGCATACGCCCGCGATCATGCGGTTGGACGTACTGCGGGTCAGTTGTTTGGTTTCCGTGTTCATGTTTGCACTCCTTTCAATGATTTCTAGGAATACATACGCAGGGTTCCTACGGAGGTTGCAGAGAGCCTTTCCCAAGCCCTTCCTGAAGTGGCGTGGAGGGCTATTTATACTTTTTACTCTCCAAATAATTCGCCAGCGACGCCCAGAGCAACGCCAACCCTATGATCGCATAAACGACTGCCTGCACCCCCAGCCATTGGATTTGGGAAACGCCGAAGGCGGTGAACAGCAATCCAACAATTCCATAGAAGATCGTGTTACGGACATAGTCCGAGCCAGCGCGTTTGGATTTCAGGATGTTCTGCTTTATCATTTCATCCAACGCAACCACTTGTTCTTCGTGTCGATCCCTGCAAGCCAGCGAATCATCTACTGTTGCACCACAATCTGAACAAAGTCCGCGCTGGCAGTGTTTACAGAGTCCAATGGCAGGGCTATTGGTGTGATAATAGCAGTTCAAGTAGTCACCTCTTTTCTCGTTTTAACGTTCGAACGTTACAACCTACAAACCTATACCTTTCTCAAGGGATGCCGAAGCACCGTTTTTAACTTCTCAGGCGCGGTTTTACGCGGATCGCCGATATAAATTTCATGATGTAATCCGTTCGGTCCTACGTTATCTCGATAACCGTTTTCCAAAGCGAAGACGCGCATCCGTTCGATGGTGGCGGGTTCAGTTGCGTATGGACCAATGTGCATTACCTGCACGCATATACCTTCTTCAAAATGTGCGAGCCGCAATTTGGACAGGGCAGGGGAATCCCCCTTCTTCTTGCGGACTTGCTCAAGCATCTCTGAATAAATATCCTGTGTAACAATGTCAGGTTGAAGGAGCATCAACGTATAAGACCAATTGTCCTTCCTGGCAACATCCTGTGAAGCATCCTGCAAGCCCCATAACCCCTCGAGCGGCATGACCGGGTAATCGATCGGGTTCGTTTTGCGTTTCTTGAACATGAACTTGAGCGGATATGCCACACTGTAAAGCGCTTGAGTCGCCTCTGCGAAAGATGGAGAGTTTCCGGGTTCCTTCCCCTTTTCGATCGTGCCGTCGATCATTATGAATTGCAATTTCGGCACTTTCACGATCTCGATTTTTTTCGCCGATGGCAAGTATAGAAATTTCAGTTCCTTCTTCAACTCAATGGTTTTCATTCCACATCTCCTTTGTGAGTTGAGTCCTGCTCGAATTTAGCACGCAAAGCATCCACCGCTTCTCGTAACTGGCGTGATGCTTCGTAATCCATATCCCATAGCCCTAACTGGCGGATCGGTTGACCCAATCCGCTTACACCGACGCCGATCAAACGTACAGCCTGATTTGGTTTGCGTACAGAGTTCATCAACTCCAATGCCGCTTTCTCGATTTCATCCTCATCATCGGTGCGGTGTCCAAGCGTGGTCTGACGTGTCAGTGTGGTGAAGTCCGGCCAGCGTATCTTTAGTTTGATCGTCGAACCTGCCAGTTCGTTCTTTCGCAATTGCGATGCAACGCGCGCAGCCTGATCGCGGATCGTCTTTTGTAAAACTTTTTCGTCGCGCACATCCACCGAGAACGTCACTTCCTGGCTGATGGATTTCGTCTCGCGTTCGGTCACCACCGGGCGGCTATCTATCCCATTTGCGTGGCGCGAAAGGTCACGTCCGTTTTCACCGAACAATCGAATCAACTCGCTTTCGGGCCACTTCGCAATGTCGCCAATGGTATGGATTCCAAAATCGGTCAAACGTTTGAATGTCTTCGGACCGACACCCCATAACATGTCGGCAGGGAGCGGGGATAGAAAGGCCGCTTCCTCTCCATACGGGACGACTGTCACAGCGTTGGGAGATTCGACCAACCCTTGGGCTTTTATTCGCTTCAACGCGAGAGCTTTCCCGACCTCTGTCCCGATCTTCGCGACGAGTTTGTTGGATGCGATGCCGATCGAGCTGGGCAATTGCAACTCGTCGCGGATTCGACTCTGAAGTCCGCGCCCGATGCGTTCGGGTTCGTCTCGAATCTCCGAGATGTCGAGGAATGCCTCGTCGATGGAAATCTGTTCCACCAATCCGGTGACATTGTGCAATCGTTCCATCACCTGCCTTGAGACTTCGCTGTAGCGGCGGTGATGCCCGGAGACAATGATCAGCCCTGGGCAGAGTCTGATCGCTTTGCTCATCGGCATGGCACTACGAACTCCCATCTTCCGCGCTGCATACGAGCACGAAGCAACAACGCCGCGTTCGTCCGGTCTGCCGCCCACAGCGAAAGCCTTCCCTCGCAGATCGGGGTTGCGATTCTCCTCGACCGAGCAAAAAAAGGCGTCGAGATCTAGATGAAGGATTGTGCGGGGCATATTTCTATTATAAGGAAAAATGGTCATTTATATGATATTGAACAATCCTTTAAGAAAAGATATACTGTTTATGGTGGAACTTTCAAAACGGTTCGAACGTCCACTGGAAATGGAAAGAGAAGAGGAGAATGGCATGAAATTACAAAAAATCACATCCACAATGCTGTTGATCGCTTTGGTGTTTTCGCTTATTCCCACACTGGCATCGCCGTCCCATGCCGCCGCGGCGGCATGTTACCATGCTCAATTCGTCGCGGACGTCACCGTGCCGGACGGCGCAAAATATGAGCCAGGCACGGCTTTCAAGAAAACCTGGCGATTT
>DNDO01000070.1:4735-12278 GCA_003484265.1 Anaerolineae bacterium | reverse complement strand
AATGGCGATTGAGGAACATCGGCGCCTGCGCCTGGAACAGTTCAGATATTACGATGATCTTTGACAGTGGCGCGCAGATGGGCGCCCCCGCATCTGTGAAATTGCCATCCACAGTGGCGCCAGGCAGTACCGTTGATATCAGTGTGGATATGACTGCTCCCACCGCCGCCGGTCATTATATTGGTTATTGGAAATTGAAAAGCGCGCAAGGCGCGATCTTCGGAATTGGCGCTCTGGCAAATAAAGCCTGGTGGGTCGAGATCAATGTGACAAGTTCAGCTCCCGGCGGAAGTGTCGTTTTCGACTTCACCGTAAGCGCAAAAGATGCGACTTGGTCCAGCGGCGCGGGCGGACTCTCGTTCCCGGGCAAGGAAGGGGATGCCAAGGGATTTGCCCTTACCAAAGATAAGCCTAAATTCGAGAGCGGCGTTGAACTTTCCAAGCCGGGCTTGCTCTTCGTTCCACAAAATATCACCAATGGATTCATTCAAGCCGAGTACCCAACGTATAAGGTTGACCCCGGCGATTCTTTCCAAACCACCGTCGGTTGCGAATCCGGCGCAACCACTTGTTATGTAGCATACCGCCTCGACTATAAGGTCGGCAACACGATCAAAACATTCTGGACCTTCCGCGAAAGATTCGAAGGACTGACCTATAACGCCAATATCAACCTCGCACCGTTATCCGGGCAGGATGTCAAATTCATTCTATATATTTCCGCGTATGGTTCACCTGCCGGTGACCGCGCTTTATGGGGAAACCCGGTCATCACACGTAAGGGCATCGTACCCCCTCCGCCTACAGTGACACCAGGTGGACCGACGGTTACACCAAGCAAGACGCCTCCTCCGGTTACACAAACCGTCCCGCCATCATCATGTGACAAGGTTCAATTCGTGGCAGATGTAAACTTCCCGGATGGTACAGTCGTTCAACCGGGCGCTCAGTTCACAAAGACATGGCGCTTGAAGAACGTCGGCTCATGTGCGTGGAGCACGTCCTATCAACTCGTATATTTCAGCGGCGAAAAGATGGGCGCAGCCTCCTCTGCCAACTTCCCCAAGAATGTGGCGGTTGGTGAAACGGTTGACATTTCCATCAACATGACAGCGCCGACAGCCTCCGGCTCCTACCGCGGATATTGGATGTTCAAGAATGCGAACGGCGCATTGTTCGGCATCGGCGCGCAAGCCAATAAACCCTGGTGGGTCGATATCAAAGTAACCGGCGGACCAACCGTGACACCTGGCGCTCCCACTGCCACCGCTACACAGGGTAGCGGATCCACCGCAACACCTCCTGCCACCGCCACACCATTGGCGAACACAGCATACGACTTTGCCGCAAACGCCTGCGCGGCGTCATGGCATAGCGGGTCAGGAGCCGCTGCGCTCCCATGCCCCGGCACAGACGGCGATGCAAAAGGATTTGTATTGAAGGTGGCGAATCCAAAACTTGAGACCGGCACAACCGACACAAGACCCGGCCTCATCACCTTCCCGCAGAATGTGCAGGACGGATACATTCAAGGCATCTATCCGGCTTTCAAGGTGCAAAGCGGCGACCGCTTCCAATCCACGATCAATTGTGAGTTTGGCGCAGCGAATTGTTATGTTGTCTTCCGTCTCGATTATCAGACCGGCACAGACCCGATCAAAACATTCTGGGGTCCGTTCCTTGAACGTGTCGATACACCGCCGCAATTCTTCAATGTGGATGTCGACCTGACTCCGCTGGCAGGTAAGGATGTGAAATTTATCCTGACTGCTCTTGCAGTAGGATCGCCCTCCGGCGACCGCGCCCTTTGGGTGGGTCCGCGCATCTTCCGCCCCGCAGGCGGCTCCTCAATATCAGCCACTCCCGACCCCGCGAGCGGATTTGAAAAACTACAGAACGCCAAATATGGGTTTTCGGTCAACTACCCGAAGGAATCGACCCTTGTAACGGCAAGTGATACGAGCGCGCGTATCAACCTTCCCATCACAAGCGGCACTAATCTCTCTGAAAAGTATGTTCTCATCACAGTGGTCGAGAATGCCGCTGCGTGCAAATCTCCCGATATCGGTGGGCAGCCTCTAACGAGCGAAAATGTTACTATCAATGGTATTCAATTCCTCAAAGAATCAGGCGATAGCGCAGGCGCAGGCAACCGCTACGATTACGTTGCTTACTCCACCGTATCGAACAACAACTGCATCAGCCTGTCTTTTGTTTTGCACTCGCACAACCCCGGGAATTTCCCCACGCCGCCCCCCGAATTCGACAAAGCGGCTGAGTCGGCGGTGTTCGATCTCATCATCAAAACCTTTAGCAAGACGGGATAACCCCCCGCTTTAGACCAACGAGATGCCTGGTTCCCGCAACCAGGCATCTCTCAATCTGAGACTTTGATGTCCCACGATCGTCCTACCATACTCCTCGCAGACGACGACCCCACGATTGCCGACAGCCTCGCGCCCTTTCTAGAGCGTGCCGGTTTCCATGTGCTTGTTGTTTCCGATGGCATGACCGCCCTGGATAAAGCGCAGAAACACCACCCCGACCTTATCATTCTCGATGTGCTTATGCCTCGCTTGGATGGACGCGAGACGTTGCGCCGCCTGCGCAGATCCAATATCTGGACGCCGACGATCCTGCTTACACAGGTGGGAGAAGCATCCGAACGCGCGCTCGCTCTCGAGGAAGGGGCGGACGATTATCTCAATAAACCGTTCGACCCGCATGAATTGCTTGCCCGTGTCCGCGCCGTTTTGCGGCGTGTCCGCCCCGGTGAACGCTCACTATCTGCCGCATGGCTGCTGACAGCCGAAGGCCTTGTCCTCGATCCCCGCGCACGGCGCGCATCGCTTGCGGGAAAGGCGCTCGATCTAACGCCAAAAGCGTTGGCTGTATTGGAGCATTTGATGACACATCCAGATGAAGCTGTGACCCGTGAACGATTGCTTGAGGTTGTCTGGGGCTGGGAATACCCTGCCGGCACGCGCACCGTGGATACGCGCGTTGCCGAACTACGCAAAGTGCTGGATGACGACCCCGCCGAACCGCGATTCATTGAGACGATCTCAGGCGAAGGTTATCGTTTCATCGCATCCGTGCAAGGGGAAGGTTGATATGTCCATTCTCAAAAAGTGGCGGTTATTGATCAAGTGGATTTTCCTGCCGGTTGGGGTGGGATTGCTACTTTCGATTTTGGCGGGTTTTATATTTCCAAATGAATTCCCGTTCTTGGCTTCCGTAGATCTGGGGATCACCGGCATCGTATTTGGGATGAGCATCAGAAACTCGCGGTTGGTGGCCTTTTTGCTTGGTCTCTTTATTACATTATCTGTCCTCTTGATCCGCCGTTGGGACAGACAGCATATTTCGCAGGCACAGACCATGTATGCTGATTACTTGCAGGACGAACGCGAAAACCGACGAAACTTCATGCGCAGGCTTGACCACGAGATCAAGAATCCGCTCACAGGTTTGCGTGCTGCATTGGTCAATCTCAAAGAAGAGAAAACAGACGAGGAGCGTCAGCGTGCGGTGGGCAATGCCAACCGTGCAGTAGAGCGCCTCATCCGCCTGTTGACTGACCTGCGAAAATTATCCGATTTGGAAGAACGTGCCATTGAACGAATATCTGTTGATGTGCCTGAATTGCTTGATGATGTCGTGACCGCGGCGCGTGTCATCCCTGCGTATGAAGGACGGGAGATCAATCTTCTTATTCCCAAGGTTCCATCACCGTTTCCGCCAATTACGGGTGACCGCGACTTGTTGTTATTAGCGGCGTATAACCTTGTTGAAAACGCGCTCAAGTTCACATCTGAGTATGGATCCGTTGAAGTCCGTGTAATGGAAGATGGACGGTCGATCGTCATCGAAGTTGCGGATACCGGCATGGGAATCCCGTCCGAAGATCTGGCAAATATATTCGATGAGTTGTATCGCGGTTCGAATGCGCGCGGCACGGAAGGGAGCGGGCTGGGGCTTGCCCTTGTGAACCGGATAGCTTCCCTGCATGGGGGAGGGGTCGGTGTGCGCTCCAGTCAGGACGACCCGCGTGGAACGGTGTTTTCGCTGAGACTGCCAAGACGGTAATTTCCTGTCATTGAGGAAGAGGGGTGAGGGGGTAGACCATGTTACAGAACTGTAACATCTCTGCGACAGGCTTGTAACAACCGGGGCATAAGATTAAGGTATGGAAACCACATCAGAACTCCTGCTCATCAATTCTGCCCAAGGTGGCGATACGGATGCATTCAACGAACTTGCATTGTATTATCAGGACCTGTTGTATCGCATCGCTTTGCGTATCACGCGCGATGAATGTGTGGCACAGGATGCCGTACAGGAGTCAATGATCCATGCGTTCCGCCACATCAAGTCTTTTCGCGGTGGCAACTTCAAGAGCTGGCTGGCGCGTGTGACCGTAAATGCCAGTTACGATGAATTGCGGCGCGGTAAACGCCACATTGGTATTCCGTTGGAATTGTTCACGAACGAGGGTGATGAGGTGGAGTCCCCGGAGTGGATGGGGGATCCAGCCATAGGTCCAGAGGAAAGTGCCGAGGCGTCCGAGCTGCAGAAGGCGATACATAGCTGTATCAAAACCTTGATACCGGATTATCGCCTGATGGTCATCCTTGTGGATATGGAAGGCATGTCTTACGAAGAAGCCGCGTACGTTGCGCATGTGCCGGTGGGAACGGTGAAAAGCCGTCTCGCGCGCGCGCGGATGCAGATACGTCACTCGCTTCAATCGTATCGAAATCTGTTACCCTCTGCATATCAAGTGGATATGATGCCATCAGTTTCCTAAATTGTTTTTGAAAAATTAAACGCGTGGAAGAAAATCTCCACGCGTTTTTGTTTTGGTGAATATAATAATAGGCGACAGCCACTTTACTGTAAAGGAGACTTCTATGAAACGCTGGCAAGGTTCCTGTATTGGCGCATTTCTTGTTTTGTTGATCGGGGGTGGTTTATTATTCTTTATTGTTCCAGTGGGAGGCGCGATGCTGGTGGGCATTCCACCTGTATTCGATAAATTGACCGGGTGGGTGGTGTGCCCTAATGCAGTATCCATTGATCAGAAGGAATATAACCACAGCCCTATTACAACAAGTCCGACAAGCGGAACCGGTCATCAGGAGGAATGGACGTGTACTTTTGAAGACGGCAGTCAAAAAGTTGTACCCAACGAGGAGATTGCGGTCAAGGGGCTTGGCGCTTCCTTCACTGCTGCGGGAGTTTGTGGCGGATCGATCGTATTATTGTTAATGATCGTTGCGGCGATCATTGGGGCTAGGCTGGTTAAACCGAAGGAAGTGTAATTGAATCAAGAGCTCCGAGATGCTTTACAAAATCTCTGAGCTCTATTTATCTATTATTCCATTATCTTGAATAGAATCTCCATGTGTTTTGCTGCGAGCTGGACGGTCATCAGCGGCTCGTCTTTGCCATCCAGATAGTCTAGGAAATGCGTGGTGATCGCGAGACTGTCGTCAGGCTGTCCTGTTGTATCAACTGTAAAGGTTTCCCTGCGCGGATCATCATTTTCGGTCGTAAAGAATTCGATCTCATTTGGATCCCAGCTATAGTGATGGAAGCGTAATCCGCCCGTTGTCCCGTAGAGACGCGTTTCATTGGGTGTTTCGTTGTGAACGCCCCCGCCGTTTTCGTAATAATAAGTAAGCCCCGTATCGAACTCCATCCATGCCGCGCCGTGTTGTTCAATATCGCTGAATGCCACATGCTTGCTCATATCGCGCAGGTCGTTACGCGTGAAGCTCTGTACAGATTTCAACTGCGGCACATCGTTCAATAAACCCAGATGAAATGCCAGGTCATACACACCTCTGTCTGCGAATGGACCTCCGCCTGCAAGTTCTTTGTTCATCGCCCAGGCACCCTTTGGGTTGTATTCGATAAACGTACCGCGGGAGAGCGTGTTGTGATGAATGTGATAAATCTCGCCAAGTTTGCCGCCGTCGATCAATTCTTTGATGAACTGAAACTTGCGTGTCAAACGTGTATGACGGCAGGACGCTTCCAATACCTTTAGACTTGGCGCGTTCTCAACCGCCTTGAGAATACGCTGGAGGCTTTCTCTCGACTCGGCGATCGGCTTTTCCAAAAGAACATGTTTTCCCGCTTTTAGGGACTCTTCCAATTGTTCCGCGTGGACGAACGGAGGAGATGCAATAACCACCGCATCCACCGTAGGATCGTTCAAGACATTGTGATAATCAGTTGACCACTTCTCCACACCGAATTCCTCCGCCGCGGACCTGGTTGTCCGTTCGCTGGCGCTGTTGACCCAAATGATGTTCGCGCGCTCGTCCGTTTGAAGATGACGCATCAATATCTTGCCGTACATCCCCGCGCCGATAATTCCAATGTTGTATTTTTTCATCTTGGCTCCTTTGGACAATTATAAGATCAATAAAAAAAAGACCTCCGAGATTTCCAATATCTCGGAGGTCTTTTTAACAATTACTATTTTATTCCGGCTGTACGCTGACCAAGACAGCGCGGACGACGCGGCGGAAGGCGTAACTGTCCGTGACGGGGTTGTACCACTGGCAGGTAATGAGCGTGAGGTACGAATGACCCTCGAGATGTTCCAGGGCTGATTTGGTGGTGGAGGGGAAGACCATGCTCGAGTCGCGTACTTCGAAGATGTACTTTTCCCCTGCAAGATGGACAATGACCTGGTCGCCGTGATTGAGTTTCTTGATATTGTTGAATGGACCGGGCAGGCCGTTCGAATCGTAGACATGCGCGGTGATGACAGAGTTGCCTTCCCAACTTGGGAATGCGGTTCCGTGCAGCCAGCCGGTGGAGTTGCCAAGCCAGTCCACGTTCCAGCCCTGGGAGGATTGCGGCACGCCGACGATCTCAGATTTGACGCCGAGGCTAGGGATCTCGAGCCAGATGGAGCCGAGGTTTGCATAATGGGTGGATTGGGCTGGGAGTGAGGTGACGCGGTTCGGAGCGAAGCCGGTGTCGGGCAGGGAGGAGGCGATTGATCCGACGGTGAAATCCACAGTGGTGTCGCTGTCACCGTTGTTGAGCTCCAACCCTGCCGCGCTCCAAATGGAAGTCGTTCCGCAAATGAACAGACGGTAATTCCCTGGTGAGAGCGGGCTGGCGAGATGAAGAGTGGCGGTGGGATCGCTGTAGCTGACGCTGCTGATGGCCTGCTGGACGTCATCGCTTGCGACGCCGTCCAAACAGTTTACTGTATCGAAGATATTGTTCACGCCGTCTTCAACGAGGATGTAATTGGCGGTGTTGTTGGCGGCGTCGGCGGAACCGTCGCTGAGGGCGGTTTCGTTAAAGGTGACGAGGATGGATGTGAGACTTTGCAGGGTTGCGCCGGATGCAGGTGTGGTGTTGGTGACGGTGAGGATGGAGGCGCCATATTCGTATGCGCCGAGGTCGCAATGTGTGCCCTGCGGGCGGATGACGCCGCGCTGGTCGGTGGCTTCACAGCCGGAGTCGGGGTGGACGACATCGATGGCGGGCGAGCCGGTCAGCAGGGCATGGG
>DNDO01000070.1:0-4515 GCA_003484265.1 Anaerolineae bacterium | reverse complement strand
GAGCCTGCGAGGAGTGCGTGAGTCTGGGTGAAGCCGCCGTTGTTCGCCAGAGGACCGAGTATCGGGTCTGAGCCGATGATGTTGCCGTTCACGCCGGTCGTCAATCCGCAGGCGTTGGCGCCCGTGTCTTCGATCAGCGTGAAGAAGGCGGTCACGGTGCCGCGGGTGATCACACAATCGCCGCCGGTGCTGTTCGCGATGACAGTTTGGGAGAGCGTCGGGCTGCTGTCGTTGTTGAACATCCCGCCGCCAGAGGTGCTAGCGGAGTTGCCACTGAAGGTCACATTCGTCAGGGTCGGACTGCCATCGCGATTGTACATCCCACCGCCGTAGTTCGCGGAGTTATTGGAAAGGGTCACATTCGTCAGGGTCGGGCTGCTATCGGAATTGTACATCCCACCGCCAAGATCTGCGGAGTTTCCAAAGAGGGTGCTATTCGAGATGCTGGCAGTACCTGCATTGTAAATTGCCCCTCCCCAGGAAATAGAACTGATGCCCTTGGTAACTGTGTTGTTGTTGAATTGGGAGCCGGTGATGTTCAGGGTGTAAGAATTGGAAATTGCCCCCCCAGCCGGATGATTAGGATCTGTATCTATGGATGGCCCGGTCACTGTGTTGTTAGTGAACTCCGAGTCCGTGATCGTGAGAGCTGCACACCCATCAATTGCTCCGCCTCTCCATGTAGCTTGATTTCCATCGAACACAGAAATGCTCACTGTCAGTGTCGCTCCGATCGATCCATCGCAAAAGATTGCGCCACCTGAGCTGTAGTCGCTCGCTGTAGCCGAATTGTCCTTAAAGGTCACGTTTTGGACTGTCAGATACCCGTAGTTATAAATAGCCCCGCCGTCATTATATATAGAATTTCCATTCATTATGGTCATCCCTGAGATGGTGACCGTCTCTAAATTGTTGATAATGAATATCTGCGTTGTATGATTCCCGTCCAGGATCAGACTGGAGGCTCCCGGACCTGTGATCGTCAAATCTTCATTAATGTTCAAATTGGAGCCAAGGGTGATCGTGGAACCTGAAAGGCTGGCGGCGAAAGTGATCACGTCTGCCCCGGAACCAGAGTTGCATTCCCCCGCTGTAGCGTACAGGGTCGAGTCATTATTTGCGTTGGCGATGGCCTCACGCAGGGAGCAAAAGCCGTCGTCGGCGACCGTATCGGCGTTCGTGTTGACCACGATGCTTGCCGCGTGGGCGGGCGTGAAGATCAGCGAGCCGCCGAATAGAGAGAGAAGCAGGGCGGTCAGGATGATCGGGTGCAGGGAACGGTGTTTCATGATTGGCCTCGTTGACAAAAAAATACACGGCCCGGTGAAGTGGATATTACCGAGCCGTGTTTGACGTGCGCAAGCGCACAGTATATATATAATAATTGTCAGGATTTTATCCTATCGATATTTATCTAGCAAGGTTAAAAAGGCGAAGGATCGGGCAGTTCAAGCCTGATCCTTCGGTCTTAAGCCTGTTACAAAAAGCCGTTACTTCCCAAGTTTCTTCTTAAACGCCTCTGTCAACGCAGGCACAATCTGAAACAGGTCTCCAACCACGCCATAGCGTGCCTGTGTAAAGATGGGCGCATCAGCGTCCTTGTTGATCGCCACAATGACTTTTGCATTCCTCATCCCAACCAAGTGCTGGATGGCGCCGGAGATGCCGCAGGCGATATACAGGTTCGGCGTCACCGTCTTGCCGGTCAGTCCCACCTGGCGGGAGTGCGGCTGGTAACCGGCGTCGCAGGCCGCTCGACTCGCCCCGACGGCGCCGTCGAGGGCATGCGCCAGATCATACAGAATCTTGAATCCGTCCGAGCTCTTGAGGCTGCGGCCGCCGGAGACGACGCGCTTGCTCGTCCTCGCGGTCGTCAACGCATCCACCGTGTCTCTTGCCGCCCTGGTGATCGGTCGCTGGCTGTTCAGCCCCATGAGCCCCGAGTTGCGCCTGGTGCCAATGAGCGATTCCACGGCTGTCTACCTCTATATCTGGACGCGGCGCGTGATCCTGGTCCTGGTCTGGGGCTATGTCCTACTGCAGGCGGCGTTGCTGCTCGGCATGCCCGCGGGCGCCCATGCGGCGGGGGTCAAGATGCTCGGATTCATCATCGCTGCCCTGGTCGCGATCCTGATCCTTCAGAACCGCGAGGCGGTGGCCGAGCGGATTCGCGGCCGCCACCCCGACGAAGCGCACAAGGCAGCGGGGCCGCTGCGCGCGCGCCTGGCCGAGATCTGGCATGTCGCGGCGATCCTCTATGTCGCCGGATTCTATCTGGTGTGGGCGCTCGAGGTGCCGGACGGCTTCGGCTACCTGACCCGGGCCACCATCATCACCGCGGCGGTCGTTGTCGTCGTCGCCATCGGCGAATACTGGGTTCCGCGCCTGTTCGACCGCCTCTCCGGCATCGATACCGCGCTTACCGAGCGCTATCCCTTCGTCGCTGCGCGCGCCAACCGCTATATCCCGATCCTGCGCAAGGTGCTGGTCTATGCCGTCCGCATCGTCGCCCTGCTGGTGATCCTTGCGGCGTGGCAGGTCGGCGTCGCGGATGTCCTGCTGAGCGAAGCGGGCCTCGACGTGCTCGGCCGCCTGGCCGACATCGTCATCATCGTGGTGCTGTCGCTAATTGCGTGGGAGATCGCCAGCGGGCTGATCACCGCGCATCTCAACCGGCGCGACGCGGAAGGCCATGCCATGCTGCGCTCCGCTCGCGCGCGCACCCTGCTGCCGCTGATCCGCAATGCCCTTATGATCGTCATCAGCGTGATGGCGACGCTGGTGATTCTGTCCGAGATCGGCGTCGACATCGCGCCGCTGCTGGCGGGCGCCGGCGTGGTCGGCCTCGCCATCGGCTTCGGCGCGCAGTCCCTGGTGAAGGACGTGATCACCGGCGCCTTCATCCTGTTCGAGGATTCGATCAATGTCGGCGACGTGGTGGAGGTCGGCGGCCGGTCGGGTGTGGTCGAAGGCCTGACGGTGCGGACAATACGCCTGCGCGACTTGAGCGGCAGCGTCCACACCCTGCCCTTCGGGTCGATCGACACGGTCATGAACATGACCCGCGACTTCTCCTACTACCTGCTCGATGTCGGCGTCGCCTATCGCGAGAACACCGACGAGGTGTGCGACGCCCTGCGCGCGGTGGACGAGGACCTGCGCCAGGACCCGGTCCACGGCCCGAAGATGCTGGCGCCCATCGAGATTCTTGGCGTCGATCGGTTCGAGGATTCCGCCGTCATCGTGCGCGCGAGGCTGAAGACCGTTCCGGTCCAGCAATGGAGCGTCGGCCGCGAGTTCAACCGCCGCCTGAAAATGAAGTTCGACGAGCTGGGGATCGAGATTCCGTTCCCGCACCAGACGCTCTACTTTGGCGAGGACAAGCAGAAAAAGGCACCGCCGATGCGGGTCGAACTCCAGAAAGAGTAGCCCGCCCATTTGTCGGGAGACAAAGTGAAGATTGCGAGCCGGAAGCCGGTCGAGTACTGACTTCGCGCGCCCTTGGACGACGGACGGCTCCTGACCTGTGATTGCAACGGCTACCCTCGAAGACCTGGACGGCAGGATGGCGTGGCGGCGGCTCGCCGCTGCGCTGGCGCTGAGCACCATCGGCGGCATCGGGCTGTGGTCGCCGGTCGTCGTCCTCCCCGTGATCGAGGCGGAGTTCGGCGTGGACCGCGGCGGCGCGTCCCTTCCCTACACCATGACCATGCTGGCCTTTGCGGCCGGCGGCGTCCTGTTCGGTCGGCTAGCCGACCGGTTCGGCATCATGGCGTGCCTGATCCTCGGCGCGGTGATGCTGTGCGTCGGCTATGCCGTCGCTTCGCTGTCCGAAGGCTACTGGCACTATGTCCTGGCCCAGTCGCTGCTCATCGGCGGGCTCGGCAGCTCCTCGACCTTCGCGCCGCTGGTCGCCGACATCTCGCACTGGTTCCACCGGCGCCGCGGCATCGCCGTCGCCATCGTCGCCAGCGGCAACTACTTGGCCGGCGCGATCTGGCCGCCTGTGCTCCAGTACGCCATCGAGCAGGTCGGCTGGCGCGAAACACATTTCTGGATCGGCATTCTGTGCGTCGTCGCCATGCTCCCCATCGCCATCCTGCTGCGCCGGCGTGCGCCGCACGATCATGGCGATACTGTCGTGGCGGCACATCCGACCGGCGGCATGCCGGCGCCGCCCGCGGTGCTGCAGGGCCTGTTGGTGCTGGCCGGCATCGCCTGCTGCGTCGCCATGTCGATGCCGCAGGTGCACATCGTCGCCTGGTGCGTCGACCTGGGCTACGGCGCGGCGCGCGGCGCCGAGATGCTCTCGTTGATGCTCGGCTTCGGCGTGGTGAGCCGCCTGCTGTTCGGCTTCGTCACCGATCGTATCGGCGCGTTGGCGACACTCTTGCTCGGCTCGACCTTGCAGGCCATCGCCCTGATGCTCTACGTGCCATTCGACAGCCTGGGCTCGCTCTACGTCATTTCAGCCGTGTTTGGCTTGTTCCAAGGCGGCATCGTGCCGAGCTACGC
>DNDO01000039.1:12884-14626 GCA_003484265.1 Anaerolineae bacterium | reverse complement strand
GAAACATCAATGGGAGCTTTCGACGGATGGCGCGAACAAAGATCAGTTGAGCCTTGCGGAGGCGCGTCTCGAAACTGCCAGGGCGCATGTCGCCGCTGCGGAAGATGCGTTGAGCAATTACATTCTCATTGCGCCTTTCGATGGGATTGTCGCTGATGTGGCGGTAGAAGTTGGCAAGCAGGTTGGGGCCGAGTCTCGAGCCGTGTCTGTCGTGGATCCATCCGCCTGGGTGGTGGAAACATCCGATATTACCGAACTTGAGATTGTCGATATCGAGGTTGGACAGGCAGTCACATTAACGGCTGATGCGTTAACTGATGTGTCAATGAACGGCGTTGTGACTGCGATCAGCCAGTCAGCGTTCACGCAAAGCGGAGATGTTCTATACACCGTCTATATTGCTGTTGACGATGTTGACCCGCGCGTGAAATGGGGCATGACGGTTGAGATCACGTTCGAAGTTGCTGAGTAGATCGATCGGTTGAAGATAGTTTTTCGCCTCCCGCTGATAACGGGAGGCTCTTTTATTGGTTATAATCGTTTCATGCCAAAGCAAAAACAACTGGACCCCGAATCGAAACCCGATGACCGCGTGGATAATGCTTTGCGTCCGCAGAAACTGAATGACCTGATCGGTCAGGATCAAGTCAAAGAAAATCTTTCGATTCTTATTGACGCCGCGCGCGGACGTGAAGAAGCACTCGACCACGTATTGTTTTACGGACCTCCCGGTTTGGGTAAGACCACTCTCGCGCATGTGGTTGCCAATGAGATGGGCGTCAACGTCAAGGTCACGGCAGGCCCCGCTATCGAGCGCGCAGGCGATCTTGCGGCGATACTGACGAATTTACGTCAAGGCGATGTGTTGTTCATTGATGAGATCCACAGATTGGGACGCGCCATCGAGGAAGTGCTTTACCCTGCGATGGAGGACTACTCGTTGGACATTGTTATCGGCAAGGGACCCTCGGCTCGTTCCATACGGCTCAAACTGCCCCGGTTTACTGTAGTCGGAGCCACGACCCGACTTGCTCTCGTCACGGCTCCGTTACGGGCGAGGTTTGGCGCAGTCTATCGTTTGGATTACTATGATTTCGATGCAATGAAATTGATCGTCGAAAGGGCGGCAGGACTTCTCAAAGTCCCTGCCGATGAATCAGGTATAAGTGAAGTGGCGAGGCGTGCGCGCGGGACTCCGCGAATCGCGTTGCGCTTGCTGCGCCGCGTGCGCGATTACGCTCAAGTCCGTGCGGATGGAGTCATCACCTCCGACGTTGCGCAGGAAGCGTTGGATTTGTTGCAGGTCGATCCGCTTGGGCTTGACGACGTGGATCGCCGAGTGCTGCGCACGATCATCGAAAAATACAATGGCGGACCGGTTGGTTTGAACACCATTGCCGCGTCCATCAGTGAAGAGCAGGACACGATCATGGATGTGGTCGAACCGTATCTTTTGCAGCTCGGCTTCCTCGACCGCACCCCGCAGGGACGGGTTGCGACCAAATCCGCGTACGAGCATTTGGGATTGGACTACGCTGGGGAGGCCCAGCAGAGGCTTTTATGACGTTCAGACGTCGAATCGTTTGAACGTAAAACGTCATTATGGAATCCATCGCACGTTACATGATGCTCGGGGGAATTATCCTCTTCTTGATAGGTGGGGGAGTATTTCTCTCCGCGAAATTCGGCATCCCGATCGGACGCCTGCCCGGCGATATCCGCATCGAAGGCGAGAACGGCTC
>DNDO01000039.1:9991-12583 GCA_003484265.1 Anaerolineae bacterium | reverse complement strand
TTGAAAACCTCCGACTTCGATTACGAACTCCCCGAATCATCCATAGCGCAGGCGCCTGCCGAGCCGCGCGATTCATCGCGTTTGCTCGTTTTGCATCGCGATTCTGGTGAACTGGAGCATCGCATCTTTCGGGATGTTACCGATTACCTGAACGCTGGGGACCTGCTTGTGTTAAATCAAACGCGCGTGATTCCAGCACGCATCTTTGCGAAGAAAGAAACAGGCGGGCGGGTCGAATTACTGCTCCTGCGCCGCCGCGATGACTGGACCTGGGAGGCTTTGGTTGGCGGCAAAGGTTTGCGCGTAGGAAAATCGGTGCAGGTTGATGATGGTCCATCTGCAATGGTAATCGAAGAACTCGACGGCTCCGAACGTCTCATCCGTTTTTCAGAACCCATCGAACCTTATTTTCCCAGCATTGGGAATGTCCCATTACCGCCATATATCCATGAAAAACTGGATGATCCCGAACGCTATCAAACTGTTTATGCCAAAGAACCTGGCTCAGCAGCCGCGCCGACGGCTGGACTCCACTTTACACCGCGCTTGTTGGAGGAGTTGCAGGTCAAAGGCGTGAAGATCGCTTACGTCACATTGCATGTTGGCTTGGATACATTCGCGCCTGTCAATGAAGATGACCCCGAGGATCACAAGATTCATAGCGAATGGTGTGAATTGACCCAGGAGACAGCCGACGCGATCAATGAGACGCGCGAAAGAGGCGGTCGCGTTATTGCTGTTGGGACGACAAGCGTGCGGACATTAGAGTCGGCGGGAATGGGGAATCGGGAATTGGATATGGGATCACAACTGCCGAATGACGAATCCCGAATTTCGCCGTTCACTGGGCCAACCAAATTATTCATTCTGCCGGGATATGAATTTCAAGTCGTAGATGTCATGATCACGAACTTTCACTTGCCCAAGTCCACCTTGTTGATGTTGGTCAGTGCATTTGCGGGGCGTGAGAAGATTCTGGAAACCTATGAGTCTGCCATTCAAGAAGGCTATCGCTTTTATTCATTCGGGGATGCGATGCTGATTTTATAAAGATAGCTATGGCAACGGTCTCCATAACTCATCAAATGTACATACTTGTGGTCCGCCATCTTGAATAATACTTACCCACGAGAAATATCCAGTCCCGTCAATTCTCATTATGCTATCATTAGAAAAATCTGCGTAATCATTAAGAATACTCGAATCCGAGATGCAAAAATAGATATATTCTTTCGAAGGGGATAAACTGTAACTCCCAGCACTTCTTTCATCTAACTCTGGTAAATTTTCAGTAAAACAATTAATATTGCCATTTATTAAACTATATTCACATATTTCTCCTGCAAATTTGCTTTTTTCTGGGAGCCAATATAAGTAAATAAAAAATATAGATTCGCGTTCAGGTTCCCATTTATAAACCCCTGTTGAAGCGAGTTCATATCCTGTCGGTATGCGTTTCGGGATACCCCGCAAGCATTTCATCTCACCTGAATTAATGAACAAAATGCATGGCGCATCTATGAAGCCAACTCCGTAATTGCTAAGAACAGATTCAGCATTTTGAAATAAAATCATTGTTCCATCAGGTGACCATTTTGGTCTTCCAAAATCTCCAGCGTAAGTTGCATGCAACTCCCCTGTTGTTACGTCAACAATATTTAGACTTACATCCATTACAATGAAATCGGTTGCTATTGGGTCAGGCTTGCCTTGAATATATGCCAGAAGATTGTTGTCTGTTGGTGACCACAAATATTCGGTTATATACACTCCTTCGGGTGTAGTTAATTCCCAGATTGTCTCGTTTGTTAGATTGTTAGTAACAATAATCCCATTCCAATATGATTTCTTCTCCGCTGTAAAAAATTTATCTAATGAGTTTTCAAGATTCCATGTTGCATCATCAAATGTAATTTTTCCATTTGAATCTGTGAATATTTCTAGCCCATGATGCCATTCGGGGTTTATTAAGCGAATAGCTTCGCTGCTAATTTCTTGTGACACGACTTCCCCGTTCAGCACATTTATTTTATAGGCTATCTTTAGATCCTTGGAAAGTAATCCGAAATTCAACGAGTCATACCAAAAGTATCCATTTGTGTTGTTTGGCATATCGAATACAAATTCTTCGCCGGTTTCTGCATTGAAGAAAACAATTTCTCTTGTATTGGTGATATGATTTTCAAGAAGTGCTGCAAGAATAGGAGTATTTAAGTCTTTCACCCATTCAGGAAAATTGTAAGTTGTATCCGGGAGGAATTGTGTTGGAAATGGTGTAGATGTTGACCTTATTTCTTCTTTTGTCGGTGTTGAAAGGATAGGCTCTAATGTTTGTGTTTCGACCACTTGTATGGCGTTATTGCCGCAAGCAACTATAAGTAATCCAATTAGTAGAAAATTGATATTTATCATAACTCGTTCACCCGAAAATGGTTTCCGAAAATTATTATACTCATTATTTCAATTACAATATTCAATATGATTGATTTATTGAGTTCTCTAAATGAGCAAATTATCTCTTGCCGGAAATGCCCCCGCCTTGTGGAGTGGCGGGAGGAAGTGGCTCTCGTCAAGCGCAAGGCTTATAAGGAT
>DNDO01000039.1:3184-9807 GCA_003484265.1 Anaerolineae bacterium | reverse complement strand
AGCGCAAGGCTTATAAGGATGAAGAATATTGGGGAAAACCTGTACCGGGATTTGGCGACCCAAATGCACGTGTGCTGGTGGTGGGACTTGCGCCCGGCGCGCATGGCTCGAACCGCACGGGACGTCAATTCACGGGAGATGCTTCGGGCGGATTCTTATTCCCAGCGTTGTATAGGGCTGGCTTTGCGAATCAGCCATCGGCGGAGTCGCAAAGCGATGGTCTTCTCCTGAAGGATATGTATATCACTGCGTCGGGGCGTTGCGCGCCTCCGCAAAACAAGCCGACATCCGATGAGTTGAATAATTGTCAGCCGTTTCTTGAGCGCGAGATTGAAATTATTGATCCTAAAGTCATTGTTTGTTTGGGAAAAATTGCTTACGATAGGATACTCAAGATCTTTGCAGTGAAGGGATCAGGGATGAAATTTGGGCATGGTGCATGGTATAAACTTGAAAACGGAATCTTGTTATTATGCTCATACCACCCTAGCCAGCAAAACACATCGACGGGAAAATTGACAGAGAAAATGTTCGACGATATTTGGAGAAAAGCAAAAGAATTGATTCAGAATGGCTAAGTTGATCACGCCGGGCGAGCCTGCGCCCGATTTTGAATTGCAGGATGTACAGGGAAAGAGTATCCGCCTGTCGGAATTTCGCGAAAATAAAGTTGTCGTACTGGATTTCCTGCGAGGGTTCATGTGACCATACTGCCGCGCGCAGTTGGCGCGCCTGCGGGATGAATATGACAAGTTCAAGAATCGAAATGCTGAAATTCTTGCGATCGGACCCAGCGATGAAAAAACATTCATGCGTTACTGGAGGAATGAACGAATTCCATTCATTGGTTTGCCCGACCCGGAGCATACAGTTGCGCGGATGTACAGGCAGGAAGTCAACCTATTTAAGTTGGGACGAATGCCGTTGAATTGCGTCGTCGACCTCAAAGGATTTGTGCGCTATGTGCATTATGGAGCGTCGATGTCGGATATTCCAACAAACGATGTACTTCTGCATGTAATAGATCAATTGAACGAATCATCAAATTGATATGACAATTGGGCAGATTGCATTTCTCGGATCGGGTGAAACATCGCTGGCTGGCGGGCGCATCTTTGAAGCACTTGCGAAAAAATTACAGGAACCTCCGCGCATTGCATTAATGGAAACACCGGCAGGCTTCGAATTGAACTCTGCACAGGTGGTAGGCAAGGTCGGCGATTTTATGGCGACCCGCCTGCAAAACTATAAACCCATGGTAAACGTAGTCCCCGCGCGAAAAAAGGATTCTGTGTTCAGCCCCGACGATCCTGAAATTATCAAGCCGCTGCTTTATGCAAACATGATCTTTATGGGACCGGGCAGTCCGACGTATGCGATTCGACAATTAAAGGATTCGCTTGCATGGGATGTCATCCGCGCCCGGCACCGCCTCGGGGCAACACTGATATTTGCCTCGGCCGCGACGATCTCGATCGGCGCCCATGCCCTGCCTGTCTACGAAATTTACAAGGTCGGTTTGGACGTCCATGCTGAGGATGGATTGAATTACTTCAAAGATTTTGGTATTCACCTTTCCTTCACCCCGCATTGGAATAACGCCGAAGGCGGCGCGGATCTGGATACCAGTCGTTGTTTCGTCGGCATGGATCGTTACAACGAATGGTGCGACCTTTTGCCTGTCGAAAACACAACCCTGGGCCTGGATGAACACACCGGCATCATCATGGACTTTGCAACGGGCACCTGTGAAGTGAGCGGCGTGAGCTCCGTATCCATTGTCCGCGAATGCGACCCGGAAATATATCCGTCCGGATCAAAGTTTGAGTTGAAGGAACTCGGCGATTTCAAGATCCCCGATCAAATTGAAAATGGTATTCCACCGCACGTATGGGATATGGTGGTAAACGCGCCTCCATTGGAGGACGATAAGCCGCCGGCTGAAGTCCATTCGTTGGCAGAGAAGCGTCTGACAGCCCGCGCTGAAAAGAACTGGGCTGAGTCAGATAAACTCCGTGACGAGATCGCTGCACTAGGCTGGACGGTGCAGGATTCTAAGGATGGGTATACGTTAGTGAAGTCATAAAGGATAACATTGCCGTCTCCGTGGTATTGTGTTTGAGATACAATATTAATAATCTAAGGAGATATTTATGCGCGCTGTTGACATCATCATTAAAAAACGTGACAAGATCGAACTCACTCGTGAAGAGATCGAGTTCTTTGTAAACGGTTTCACCTCTGGCGAAGTGCCTGATTACCAGGCATCATCATTTGCGATGGCAGTCGTGCTCAATGGAATGACCCCGCGCGAGTCAACAGACTTAACGCTTGCAATGGCGCATTCCGGTCAAATGCTGGACTTGAGCGATGTGGTGGATCTGGCAGTAGACAAACATTCCTCCGGCGGGGTGGGCGATAAGACGAGTCTTGCAGTGCTTCCCATAGTCGCGGCATGCGGGCTTCCTGTCGGAAAGATGTCCGGGCGCGGGCTGGGATTCAGCGGCGGCACTCTCGACAAGTTAGAATCCATTCCGGGGTATCGTGTCGACCTGACAACAGAAGAATTCAAAAAGCAACTCAAGGAAAAAGGTGTTGTGCTTGCCGGTCAGTCCCTTGACCTCGCACCTGCGGACGGGAAACTCTACGCCCTGCGCGATGTTACAGGGACGGTGCCGTCCATCCCACTGATCGCATCCTCCATTATGTGCAAGAAACTCGCTGCAGGTGCACAGGCTATCGTGCTGGATGTGAAGACCGGTCTCGGCGCATTCATGGAGACCCTGGACGATGCGCGCGTCCTTGCCGACCTGATGGTGGATATTGGCAAACTGGCAGGTCGTGAAGTTGTTGCATTGCTTTCCGACATGAACCAGCCGTTGGGTGAAGCTGTGGGCAACTCATTGGAAGTGATAGAAGCTATTGAAACTCTCAAAGGGGGCGGACCGGAAGATTTCCGCGAACATTGTTTGCATGTCTGCGCTCATTTGCTTGTTTTGGGGAAACTCGCGAAGGATCTAGACTCGGGTCGTAAAATGGCGGAAAAAGCCATTGGAGATGAGTCGGCTTTCGAGAAATTCCGTGTGCTGGTTCAGGCACAGGGCGGAGATGTTTCATATGTGGACGACACATCCAAATTCCCGCGTGCGAAATTTATCGAAGTGGTAAAGGCGCCTCGAAACGGCAACATATCCCAGGTCCATGCACGAGGCGTGGGGGAGGCGGCAGTGACTCTCGGCGCGGGGCGGGCAAAGAAAACTGATTCTATAGATCACGCTGTCGGGATTCTCATCCACAAAAAAGTTGGGGATCAGGTCAAAGAGGGCGATCCATTATTTACCATCCACGCAAATGATAAAGATAAAATGACAGAGGCTGTCTCCACGGTCCTCTCTGCCCACTCCTTTAGTGATGATCACGTGATGCCGTTGCCGCTGTTTTACACCTAAAAAGGTGCGTTATAATAGCGTAAGGAGCAACAAGGTTCATGGCAAAAGTTTCCCTGCGGGCATACAACCGCGAAATCGAGGCAATGATCGACCGCAGCCATTTGGACGAGGCTATAGCGCATTGCCAGCACATTTTAAAAACATTTCCCAAACATCTTGAAACCTATCGCCTTCTTGGAAAGTCGTATCTTGAAGCAAAACGCCACGAAGAGGCTGTGGATATATTTTCGCGCGTACTGGTTGCCGAACCGAGTGATTTTGTAGCCCAGGTGGGTATGAGCATTATCCGCGATGAGCAGGATAAACTCGATGACGCCATCTGGCATATGGAACGCGCATTTGAAACCCAGCCGTCAAATGCCGCCATACAAGGCGAATTGCAAAGACTATATGGACGCCGCGATGGCGCCCAGCCTCCGCGAATCCGTATGACACGAGGCGCACTCGCACATATGTACATGCAAGGCGAGTTATATCCGCAAGCAATCTCTGAGTCCAAAAATGTTTTGGAAGAAGATCAAGGGCGGAGCGACATGCAGGCCTTACTTGCAAAGGCTTACTACAAAAGCGGGCAAAAGAACGATGCGGCTGATGCTGCCTCGGGTGTTTTGAAACGTTACCCTTATTGTCTTGATGCCAACCGAGTGTTGACCGATATACTGGTCAGCGATCGTCCGGAGAGCGCAAAGGTGTATAGCCGCCGCGTGGTTGAGCTTGATCCTTATGCCGCACAGGTGGATGGCAGTATTTTCCTGTCCACAGAGGTCAGCGATGCCGCAGTGATGATCGAACACCTTGACTGGAACGGACAACAGTCTGGCATGCCTTCCGATTGGAGATCGGCGCGCGCCATTAGTTTGGAAAGCGGATCGTCTGACAGCGAGGCACAAACGGATTGGCGGACGGACGAATTCGCAGACTCACTGGCAACGTCTCCCTCCGTGCCGGAGTTTGATTCTGAACAAGACGCCTCCTCTTTATCCCCAACCAAGCCTCCTATAAAACCTGCTGAAGAAGATATTCCCGACTTTCTACGCGAGGCTGGCTGGGGCGAATCAACTGGCACGTTCGATGAAATTAAATCATCCACCATGTTCGATGACGAACCTGCATCTGCTGTGCAACCTCTCGAGCAAGGCGATATGCCGGAGTGGATCAAAGAAATGGCTCCGAAGGAAACTTCGATTCAACCAGATGAGCAGGATGAGGAAATGCCTGACTGGATCAAAAAGATTGGGACAGGCGAGCTTCCTGTCCCTTCTGCTGATTCTGCGTCCGATGACCAGCCTGACTGGTTGGATCAACTTGGCAGTGAAACAGAATCTGCCGAAGAAAGGACTGCCATGCCGGACGAAACAGGAAATCTAGGAATGGGTGAACAGGAACAGGACGATTCATTTGCATGGCTTGAGAATCTTGCCGCAAAACAAGGCGCATCAGAAGGTCTATTGACCAAGCCAGAGGATCGTCTCGAAGAAGAGCCTGATTGGATAAAACAGGCGAAGGGATTGGCTCAAGAATCGCTCAGTAAATCATCTGCACAAGATCTTCAGGAAGAATCTCAAACGCCGGATTCTCAACCTTCGGCAAATACTGAAGAGTTGGGCAAGAGCGATGAAGAACGCGATGATTCATTTGCATGGCTTGAGAACCTTGCGGCAAAACAAGGCGCAACTGAAGGTCTCTTGACCAAGCCGGATGAACGCCTTGAAGATGAGCCGGAGTGGGTGAAACAGGCAAAACAATCTGGTGAGACTCCTGTAGTTGCATCATCTACAACGGCGGAAGAACCTGAAAGCGCCGGTGATGAGACTGTTGAACCTGTCGCCGATGTTTCGGCGTGGCTTGAAGGATTGGACAAGGATGATTCTACGGAAGAGACAACATCCTCATCGGATGACGATACGGCTTCATGGCTGAAGTCCTTGGATGAACCGGAAGAAACCCCTGTCGAAACCGGATCGGCTGTCCCTGCGAATGAAACGGACGAATCATCCAACGATTTGCCCAGTTGGTTGAGCGGGTTTGATGAGGAAAAGACCAAGGCTCCTGCTGATTTCGGCGACCTGCCTGCCTGGATGCGTGACGAGACCGGCGAATTGGTGGCAGAGCCAACGAAGATCGAACCTACCCGCGCGACGGACTGGACACCTGCTGATGGAGAAAAACCCGAGGCGATAGATGCGCCTCCACCTGTTGCTGAGCCGGAACCGGAACCTGTTAAGAAGAAACCCGCCCCTCAAAAGAAAGAAGCGAAGCCGGCGTCCGAACCGTATAAGGAACCTGTGACTCGAAAAGCAACCGGGGTGTTGGAAATGCCCATCGATCCCGTCCTTGGCTCGGCGCGGAATGAACTCATGCGCAGTAATATCCCCGGTGCACTGGAGACCTATGGGAAGCTTATCAAGAAAGGGCGCTTCCTAGAAGAAGTGATTTATGACCTGCGCGATGCGTTATATCGCTATCCTGTGGAAGTGAGCATCTGGCAGTCGCTCGGCGACGCGTACATGCGTGCTAATCAATTGCAGGATGCGCTGGACGCGTATACTAAAGCGGAAGAGTTACTTCGTTAAAGCCATTAAACACGAAGGACACAACGGGCACAAAGATTAAAAGGTTGTAAAACCTTTCTGCCCTTCGTGTCCTTTGTGGTTGAAGAATAAAATTATTTTGGAGGAACTACTGTGGAAAGATCGCTTGTATTGGTAAAACCTGATGGCGTGCAGCGCGCGTTGGTTGGGGAAGTCGTCTCCCGTTTGGAACGACGCGGACTGCGCCTTGTTGCCGCGAAGTTCATTCAGGTCAGCAAAGAACTTGCAGAAACGCATTACGGGATTCATAAGGGCAAACCGTTTTACGACGGATTGATCGAATACATCATCTCTGCACCTGTGATGGCAATGGTCTGGGAAGGACCGAGCGCAATCGCCGCAATCCGCCAGACAATGGGTGCGACACGTCCCACAGAAGCTGCGCCCGGGTCGCTGCGCCACGACTTTGCCCTTGAAGTCGGTCGCAACCTGACGCACGCATCAGATACGCCTGAGAATGGCGCAAGCGAAGTTGCATTATGGTTCAAGAAAGAGGAACTTGTAGACTGGAACAGGGAAGTAGACCGTTGGGTGTTTGAGAAATAATTTATTTCAAGAAAAGCTAAAGTACTTCCCGTTGATA
>DNDO01000039.1:0-2953 GCA_003484265.1 Anaerolineae bacterium | reverse complement strand
TATCAACGGGAAGTACTTTTTAATTAACCGATGGTTTGCTTTTTGTTGGAGTGATTTTCAACTGCACAATTAAAGTTCCAGCGCCCACAACAATCAACCCAATGATTTCTTTGCCGGTAACATTCTCCCCTAAAAAGAGGACGGCAAAGATTGGTATCCATATCATCATGGTGCCGTTGATGATGCTCGATTCCATAGCGGTGAGTGTGCGAAGTGTGTGATTCCAAAGCGTAAAGGCAAATGCCGTATTGACCAACGCCAGCCAGAGAATGATCGCCCAACCCTCCAACTTAATAATGGGAAATCCCTCGATGAACAACCCTGCCAGAAGCAAAATAATCGATCCTGCTCCCATGCTAACCACGGTGACAACAAGCGGCTGAAATTTCCCTGACCGATTGATATCCCTGCCCAGGATCGATGAAATTGCATTTGCCAATATTCCTATCCCCGCAATGACCACGCCAAACAACTGGCTTTGAGGAATTGTTATTGGCATAAAATAAATTATTGCGCCTGCGATTGCCAAAAGAATTCCGCCCCATTGAAGAACGGCAGGTCTTTCAGACAGCCAAAAAATACCAAAGATTGCGACGATCACACTGCTGAAACTCCAAAGCAGGTTGACCGTCACTGCAGGCAGATAGGCGAGCGCAACAAATATCGCCCCCTGTGTGCCAGCATAAAAAAGAATGCCAAGGATTAGAAACTGCATCCATGCATTATGGGGTAAATTCCGTAGATCACTTTTTGAGCCATTAAGAGATATCACGATTAAAAGACAACAAAAGGCTAGAAAATATCTCAATCCGGCAAACGTGATTGGCGGGATATCCTGCAAGCCGATCTTTACAAAAACCCATGATGTTGCCCAAAGGAATACAACAAACAAGGCTTGTGATACTGCGAAGAGATGATGTCTCATGAACTATTATAAATTTCCAATTTACTGTAAGTCGTTTTCCCAAAGGTAAACGCTCAACTTCCCAAAATCCTGGAAACCCAGTCGTTGATAAACTCTGTGCCCCATTTGTGAAGCCTGTAGAACACCAACCTGATACCCGAGCTTTCGTGCTTCAAGTAGTGGTTTAAGGGTGATTGCGGTGCCAATCCCCATTCCGCGCGCCTTCGGAATACAGGATACGTTATAGATCCCTGCAACGCCCGCCGAGGTAAATAACTGAGAAGTGCCGACCGGCTCATTATTTAGGAACGCCAGATACGTCCGAAAGGGATATTCACACGCGACATATCTGAAGAATTTGAACCAGTCCGTTTCAGATTCAAGGGGAACTCCAAACCCAATGCTTGCGGCGTGGATCCATTTTCTCAACGTTTCATCATCTTCAACCTGGATGAGTTGCAAACCGTCAGGCAGGGAGATGTATTGGGGCAGTATATTTAAATCGATCGCCATTTCGGTGGCAAAGGATTCTCTAAATGTTAATCCGTTTGCCGTCAGGTGTTTTTTGAGGTCCATTGTTGAGACCCTGTCTTCCGCCACCCAGGAGAGTTTCTTTATCTTCAAATCTTTGAAGTGCAGGAGAGTCTTTTTTATTAGGTCATCTACCCCCTGATGCGGGAGTTCCGTGCAAACCACCAGATTCATGAAATGGTCGGGCATATTCGTGACCAGCCATGTCAAATAACGTCCAACGGATAACTCAATACTTGGCGACTTTCCAAGGCAGTAATGGTAATTTTCCCAATTTGCTCTGACCGTTGTTTTTACGAGTTCTGCGTCGGAAAGGTCGTCAAGAATATCATGCATTGTATTGAATCTTATTGCACCTTCAGCAACACTTTTCCGTCGCTCCAAAGTTCTTCCAGATCGTAATATGCGCGCATGTCGGGCGCAAAGAGATGAACGACTACATCCCCATAGTCCATGACGAGCCAGCCCTCCTGCGGCTTTCCATCAATGCGCCCTCTTTTCTTGTAATCCTTTTTTGTTGCTTCGAGCACGCTTTTGGATAGTGCGTCCAACATGCGGTCACTGCTCCCATTGCAAATAACGAAGTAATCAGTAAAGGACGCTATTCCTTTTAAATCGAGCAGCAATATGTCTTCGCCCTTTTTGTCTTCCAGGGCTTCAATGATCTTGTGTGCCAGGTCGAGTGCTTTCAGTTTTCACCTCTTGAGTTTTTAGCGGCGCAGAGAATAGTTTCGTATAAACCGAGCCTGTTGGTTTAAGTTCGCTTCTATATAAGTGTACCAAGTCTACTCCGGCAGAGCCGAGTGAGTCAATCTTTGTCCCGTCCAATGCCGATTTGATTTTCATTTGCTCGGCAGGCGTGATTCCCCGGCGCACCCGCCCGATTGTGAGATGTGGAGAATACAGACGCGAATCGGATCTAAAGCCGGCGCTTGTGCATGCGGCTTCGAACCCGCGCTGGAGAGCACCTAACTCAGCCGGGGCTTGGATTCCGATAAACAGAACGCGTGGCCGCTTGGAACTGGGGAAAGTGCCGAGTCCGCCTATTTGGACATCAAATGCAGGATGAGAGTCTGCTTGTGATTGAACGATATGTATCATGGAGTCAACCTTCTCTGACGAAACGTCCCCAAGAAATTTCAATGTCAAATGAATATTATGCACAGGCATCCAACGAACAGAAGAATCTCCGATTTTCATCCTAAGTGAACTCAATTGCTCCTGAATGGATTTTTGAATAGAGTGGGGGATATCCACCGCGACGAATATTCGAAGTGAGCTCATCGGTCAGGCGGACGACTAAAGCGCTCGTTCGACTGCTTCATTCAACTCTTGAAAGCCGATCGGTTTGGTGAAGAAGCTGGATGCGCCGGCCGTCCTGCAATAATTGATATCTACGGGTGTGCTTTTGGCAGGCACCACAAGAACGGGGATACTTGAAAGGCTAAAGTTGTTTCGCATTAGACGCAGAATATCGAGCAGGACAATGTCAGGTTTGTCGTCGTTCTTCTTCGAAAA
>DNDO01000249.1:1904-30379 GCA_003484265.1 Anaerolineae bacterium | reverse complement strand
TTGCGCCGAGCAGTGTTCCGCGCAGACCATAAATGCCGAAGCATGGCGTGTGTTGAATAACCTCATCATCCGGGGTGATAAACATGCGGAAGATGTTATCGTACACTTCGCTCGATCCGTTGCCAATCATCACGTTCTGCGGACCGTCCACGTTGTTGATCTCCGCGATCTTACTACGGACGACGAGTCCCTGATCTGGATAACGGTTTGTCATTTTTGCATATTTGAACATCGCCTCCAAAACCTTGTCGGAGGGGGGCAGGGGGTTTTCGTTGGACATCATGCGGTGCANNGATGACCTCATCGCCCGGGACGATGAACATGCGGAAAATGTTATCGTAGACCTCACTGGATCCGTTGCCGAGCATGACGTTGCCGGGCCCGTCCAGCCCATTGATCTCGGCGATCTTCGAGCGGACGACCAGGCCCTGGTCGGGGTAGCGGTGTGCGATCTTCGCGTACTTCAGCATCGCATCCAACACCTTGTCCGACGGCGGATTCGGATTCTCGTTGGACATCATGCGGTGCAGGGACGGATCCTGCCAGGCCTTTTCGATGTGATCCGATATGTACATCGGGATGCCCTTTACCCACGGAGCGTAATAGTCTTCGATATTTTTCATAATTCAATTCTCCAATCTCTAGTCTCTTTTATGCTTTTCCAGAACTTCTCAGTTTATCGATCCAGTGCATCACAACCTTGCGTGTTGCATCGCGGACGAAGACGTCCAGTTTGCCGGGGTCGTATTCATCGCGGTGGGCGTTGATATATTCCCATTTTGCGTCGATCAATGTGTGCTTCAATTCGGTGGAGACGTTAAACTTCGCGCCGCCCGCATCGAGAAGTTTCTCAATGTAATCATCAGGCAACCCCGTCCCTCCGTGGACGACAAGCGGAGTTTTGATGCCGTTCCCGTTCAGCATTTTGTTGATCGTTGCCATGCGTTCAAAATCCACTTTCGGATTCTTGGTCTTGTACACGCCATGTGCGGTTCCAATTGCAGGACCGAAGATATCCACACCGGTGCGTTCGACAAATTCGACACATTTTTCAGGGTTCGCCAACTGCGCTTCATCTTCAGCAACCTTGATCTGGTCTTCCACGCCGCCAACGGTTCCCAACTCGCCTTCAACCGAAATGTTACCGACGCTATGGGCATAATCCACCACTTCTTTTGTCTGGCGGATGTTCTCCTCAAATGACTGCTTGGAGGCATCGATCATTATATTGGTGTATCCCGCATCAGCGCACTTGTTACAGTAGTCAACGGTGGTACAGTGATCGAGATGCAGGCATACCGGAATGGGCGCTGAGGAAGCAATGTTACGATAGATCGCCACCAATAGATCAGCGCCGTGAAATTGGGATGGTTTAACCGATGTTTGGACGATCACAGGCGCCTTCTTTTCGACCGCGGCATCGATCACCGCCTCGAATTGAACGAGGTCTGTAATATTGAATGCGCCGATGGCATATCCGTCTTTCAGTGCGGGGAACATGATTTCTTTTGCATTTACGATGGACATTTTTACTCCTTTACTTTCCTTATGAACTTGCTGTAAGTTGATTTGATTGCACGGTGTCTTTACTGATTGTTATTTCTTTTTTGCCACATCCTTCAACCACTGATCCCAACGCGCATCGATGAGATGCTGGCGCACGCGCCCAAACCATAGGTCGGCGTATCCTTGAAAATCCTCTTCGAGGGTCGAGATGCCGGTTTGCGTTGTGCCCCACATCGCCTCATGCAATTCGGACATGGGCCACATCAGTCTCAGACGGGCATAATGCCAGGGGGTCACCTCACCAAAATACTCGTTAAGAAAGAAGCGTACCTGTTCGTCGTTCAAGCGATGGTGGTGAGAGAAATTTGCAAGGTCAAAAAAGATGTCGCCCATGCCGGCATACTCCCAATCCAACAAACGGATCTCGCCGATCTCGCCTGCCACTTCCTCCTCCAGCCAGTTCAAATTCAATAAATCATCGTGGCAGGGGGTTGGGGTGTAGGGGTCTTTCAATAAAGCCTTTTCGACCTCTATCATCTTCTGCATGATCCAATCCCAATCAAACGGGAATTTGCTCTTATTGTTCTTCGATATTTTCGTAAGCATCTCCACACGGCGGAACACGTTGAATTCATTGTTCAATTTCGGCGCGCGCGTATGGAAGAGACGGAGCTTTTTTACGACGCGTCCAAGATAATCGGGCTGTTTGATCGCATCCGGCGCGATCGGTTTGCCGTTGACGAAACGCGTCACGATATAACCCTCTGGTTCAATGAAATACATGATCTCAGGCGCGATCCCCAACAACCCCGCCGCCTTGTTCGCCTCGTGTTCCACATCGCGCTTTATGCCCAACTGCGCCGTGTTCTCACCCGCGAGTCGGATGACGTACGATTTGCCGTCCGCGTCGATCTTGAAGTTCAGGTTTGTGATGCCCCCGCTGAGCGGAGTCTTTTTGATATTCTTCGACCCCGCCAAAAACGGGACCTTTGCGATGGCTCGATCAATTGCAAGTTTGGACATGAATATCCTCCAAGATGAAATATGTAGATCGATTTCTTACGCTTCGTGCCTAGCCGTTACCTGCCTCTGTTTACTGACGAATTCTCTCGCCTTTGGCGTCCCACAAAACAGGCGGTGCGACTTCCGCACTGACCTGTTCACCAAAACACTCGACTTCGAGTTTCGTTCCCACTTTTGTAAATTCCATCGGCAGGTAGGCATAGGCGATTGACTTGTTGACGGAATAACCAAATCCGCCAGAAGCCACCCAGCCGATGATATTGCCAACGGCGCGGATCGGTTCCTTGCCGAGCACGATCGTGCGGTCATCGGATAATGTGATGGTGCAAAGTTTTTGTTTTATTCCCTCGGCTTTCTGTTTTACCAACGCGTCTTTGCCGATGAAATCATCCTTATTTAGTTTGACCGCGAATCCCAAGCCCGCTTCATACGGCGTGTAATCGGGTGTGATCTCACCGCTCCAGTAACGATATCCTTTTTCTATCCGCATCGTGTCTATGGCTTTGTACCCGCCTGCTATCATGCCTTCGGGTTTACCCGCCTCCCAAAGCGTATCCCAGAGGCGGAGACCATACTCCATGGGACAGTACAGTTCCCATCCGAGTTCCCCGACATACGTCACGCGCGAAGCGATGACAGGCACATCTCCAACAGTGATGCGTTTGGATGTCATATAAGGAAAGCTCTCATTCGATACATCATCGCTTGTTACTTTTTCAAGGATCGTACGCGCCTTGGGACCCATCATCCCGAAACAGGCATAATTCGAACCGACATCTTCCAGAGTCACCGATCCATCTTCAGGCATTTGCAGCGACAGCCAAGACATATCATGCTGACCGAACGCCGTACCCGTCACAATGAAGAAGCGGTCATCACCAAGACGGTTAACCGTGAAGTCACATTCGATGCCTCCGCGCTTGTTCAGGCATTGTGTATACGTAATCGTGCCAATGGGCTGGTCCATTTCGTTGGCGCAAACGTGGTTGAGGAACTTCAACGCGCCAGGTCCGCGCACCTCGAATTTATTGAAGGATGTTTCATCGAAGAGACCAGCGTTCTCGCGTGTCATCAAGTGTTCATAACCGATGGCACGGCTCCAGTTATGGCGCGCCCAGCCTTTGGGTTCATGGCCGTGCGTGGCGAGTTCTTCGTATTTCGTGAACCAGTTGGGGCGTTCCCATCCCATTTTTTCGCCGAAGTGACATCCCAGGTCGCGCAACCGGATGTAGGTGGGCGAAGTGCGCACGTTGCGGCGTGACATGCGCTCCTCGCCAGGGTAGTGGATATCATAATATTGAGTGTAAGTTTCAAATGTGCGTGCAACGGTGTAATCGATACTATTGTAATTAGGACCGAATCGGCGTACATCCAGCCGCCACATGTCCCATTCGGGAGAGCCGTCCACGATCCATTCTGCCATCACCTTTCCGATGCCGCCCGCGCCTGCCAATCCATGTGCGCAGAATGCGCACGCCACCCAAAACCCCTTGACGGATGTGGGACCCAACAAAAACTCGCCATCAGGCGTGAAGCCTTCGGGTCCATTGAGTAACATTTTTACTTCGGCAGTTTCGACAGCGGGCACGCGGCGGATCGAGTTTTCCATCAATGGCGTGAAGCGTTCCCAATCAGGCGGCAATAATTGGAATTTGAAATCCTTGGGTATGCCGTTCATGCCAAATGTAGCAGGTTGGCGCTCGTATCCACCAGTAATGAAACCGCCGACTTCTTCGCGCCAATAGACAAGTAAATCCGGGTCGCGAAGGTTCGGGAATTTGTTTGTCACACCTTCGATGGGTTTTGTCATTATATAAAGATGCGCCATTGGAATGACGGGGAGACTAAGCCCGACCATCTTTCCGATCTCGCGTCCCCACATACCCGATGCGTTGACAACGATTTCAGTCTTTATCGTCCCTTTATCTGTCGCCACTTCATGAACACGTCCCTGTTTGAGGTTGATCATTTCTACATTTGTGTTCGTGAAAAATCTTGCGCCGCGATTCCTTGCGCCGATTGCCAGTGCGTTCGTCAAACCTGTGGGGTCGATACTGCCATCGTTGGGCGTATATGCCGCACCGACCACACCATCAATCGTCATGAGCGGGAACATATCCTGCGCTTCCTTGGGCGAGATCAATTCCATCGGCACGCCAAATGAACGTGCCATGCCGACGAGGCGCTTGGTCTCTTCCATTCGTTCAGCGGAGGCGGCGAGTCGAATCCCACCGACTTCGCGCCATGATGTGTCCTGGCCTGTTTCGGCTTTGAGACTGCGATACAGGTCCGTGCTGTAGTGCATCATGCGCGTCAGGTTCGCGTCAGAGCGCATTTGCCCGACCAAGCCAGCCGAATGCCACGTGGATCCCGATGTCAATTCATGTTTTTCAAGTACGATGACATCCCTCCATCCTAGCTTGGTGAGATGATATGCGATACTGCATCCGCCGACGCCTCCGCCGATGATGACAACCTGCGCCTGTGTTGGAAATTCGGACATGTAAGAGTACTCCTGAATTTGGATAGTTTCTGATTAGGGATGATAGACCATCGACCACTCTGCCGCGGTCTATTGTCCGCCGTTTGCGGTCGATTTTTATTTCTGCCAAACGGAATCTGGTCGTGCCATCTCTGCCACGATGTCTGTTGAGGAGATGATGCCGAGAGGGAAGGTGTCTGGATCGTTCGCGTCGATCACAACCAGACGATGGTGATGGTTTTGGATCATTTTATCCGCGGCTTCGCGCAGGCTGGCAGTGATGTCAATCGTCAACGCGGGGTGCATTACGTCGCGGACGGTCTTTTGCGGATCGATGTTCCTGCCCACGAATTGCAACAAATCTTTGCCGCTGATCACCCCGAGGGTTATACCCTTTGCATCCACAACCAAAACTGATCGCCAGCCTGTGGATGTCATCGCGCGAGCGGCGACAGTCAGTGGCGTCTTTCCGCGGCAGACAAGGATCGCATCAGACATCACGTCCCCAACGGTTTCGCGTTTTGCTTTTTGACTCCCTGCAACGCTGGCAACAAAATCGGATAGTGAGATCACACCGACAGGTTTGCCTTTTTCTGTCACGAGCAAGCGGCTGATGTCCTTGTCAATCAAAGTCTTTACTGCGTCAGCGAGGGAAATGCCCGTTTCAACCGAATCAACTGGTTGGGACATCAGATCCGCGGCGGTCAACGTCCGCATGGTGCTGAGGCTTTCCGAGTCTGAAGAGAGCCATTCGCCAGCCAGTAAATCGAAATCCGAAATGATTCCCAATGCCTGACCGTCATCGTCCGCAACGACAAGTGCATGGACGCGGTGCTTGTTGAGCAGAACGGCAACTTCGCCGAGCGTGGCATTGGGTTTGCAAGTGATCAATCCGTTGTGCATCAGGTCTTTGACAAATTTTGTCATGATATCCTCCTATACCTCATCTACTTCCTTGTACCATTTGACGCGGTCGCCCACGCGGTCACGCAAGCGCCACGCAAGCGGTTTGGGTTCATCGTTCAAACGCGTGAGGATGTCATCCACTTGCGATGTCACTTTTTCCTTTTGCTCAGGTGTGAGTTGTGTGTAATGCTGCGCCAATTGTTTGACCTTATCAAGATTCATGGTGGTGGTGCGCCACAACCCCCAGTCGTTCGCGCATAATTGCGCGGCAAGTTTGATATTGATGGTTTCTTTATCAACATCGCCCAAAGGGTGTTCGAGCAACATCATGATGGTATCGATGATGTCCTTTTCGTTGATCTCCACGATCTGCATTTTTTCGAGAAGTAGTTCGGTCAAAGGGATGGTGGGGGAGTCGACCTCGAGGCGATCTTTCCAATAGATGGCGTGACAGAAATCCAATTTTTCGTAGAAGATGTCCACGTGCAAACCAGTACCAGGCTTATCGAAGATCGCTCGTTCACCCTCGGAACCGATATATACTTCGCGGTTTTCAATGTAACCCATTCCTGTCATCAACACCGAGATTTGTTTTGCCTGATGACTGTATGCGCCAAAGTCGATGTCGGTATAGGCGCGTCCCATAGCGGCTTGCAAATATCCATACTGTGGACAGTGCATTTGAAAAGCCAGTGAGCCGATCACCCTCAGGAGGATGCCTGCGTCGTCACTGGCTTTGAGTATTGTCTTTAACTCATTCTCGAACTTCTCGCGCTCAGATTTGTCCTGTTCGTGCATTCCTATGGAACTGTCAGACATACATACTCCGATATTCAGGCTTGATTGCGATTTCTAGTTACATTGCGATTATAATGAAAAAGTCAAAAACTTGCAAATTTCTTCATATTCTTATATAATTTATCGACATTATGGTCAATTTCCTTCAAGGTGATTTGAATCCGAAACGATGAGTAAACCTCTCATTCCAGCCCAACGACGGGAAAGAATTCAGGATTATCTGGCAGTTCATCAAATTGCCAGAACAGTGGATTTGTGTAACCTGTTGGAAACTTCTGAGGCAACGGTACGCCGTGACTTGGAATGGTTGGAACTACGGGGAATATTGGAACGTACACATGGGGGCGCGATACTGAGTCAACGTATGACTTTCGAACAGGAATACCAGCAAAGAGTACAGCATCATCCAGAAGAAAAAAAACGAATCGGGGAATTAGCCGCCTCTTTTATTGAAGAGGGCGATATTGTTTTCATCAACAGCGGGACGACCGCAACACAAGTCCTTCAACATATCCGCAAGGATCAGCGCATCTCTGTTTTTACCAATAACGTCAGTGCAGTCGTTGAACTCGGTGAACCAGGTTTTCATTATTATTTGATCGGCGGTGAATTCCAGTCGCGATCAAATTCTTTGGCAGGCGGATTTGCCATCGAAAATTTGAAACAGATCTACGCCAACAAAACCATCCTTGGTGTGGATGGAATTAGCGTGAAACATGGATGTACTGTCCCGACCAAACCGGAAGCCGAGGTGGTGCGTCAGATGATCGAACGAACGAAAGGTCAAGTGATCGTCGTGGCGGATCACAGCAAATGGGGTGTGGTATCAAATTTTCAAATTGCGACCATTGATGAAGTCAACAAACTGATCGTGGATGAGGGAATCGACTCGTCCGCGATTGAATCGCTTGGAGCCCATGACGTAGAATGTCTGCTCGCTGATACGAAACCGAATCCTGCCTGACATATATTTACAATGTGTCAGGTTTTATTTTTGGAGAATTGAATGTCGTTCCTCTTTTCAAAAAAGCCAAAGAAAGATCCTACCCGCTTGTTCTTCGCCACCGACTTGCACGGATCGGAACGGACATTCCGCAAGTTCATCAACGCTGGCAAATTCTATGATGTTAACGTGATCGTAATGGGTGGTGATATTCAAGGCAAGTTGATGATTCCCATCATCAAGGAGGGGAACGGTCATCACCGCGCCACCGTGCAGGGACGTGTGGAGCATTTGGAATCAGAGGAAGAGTTGAAAGCCCTTATGGGCAAGTTGGACATTCTTGGTTTCTATTACAAAGTAATGGAACTGGATGAATTCCAATCCCTGCAGGCTGATCCTGATGCTGTCCATGCATTATTCAATGACCTTGCCAAAAAGAAACTCATTGATTGGGTGAGTTTTGCGGAAGAAAGATTGAACGGCACGGGTATCAAGTGTTTTGTCACGGGCGGTAACGATGATGAGTGGGAAGTGTTGAATGTGATGAAGCATGAACCCACACAATCTTTTTTTGCCTGCGAAAACGAAATGGTGCAAGTTGATGACAACCACACAATGATCTCGGTTGGCATCAGCACTCCGACTCCGTGGAAGACTCCGCGCGAAGTGTCGGAGGAAGAACTTGGCAGGCTGATCGAAGAGATGGCGGTGAAAGTACCAGAAATGAACAAAGCCATCTTCAACTTCCACGACCCTCCAAAAGATTCGACGCTTGACACTTGTCCGATGCTGGATTGGGACAAGGACCCTCCCGAACAAATTCTCAGCGGAGGTCAGCCGATTATGCACGGAGCAGGTTCGAGCGCGGTCAGAAACGCGATAGAAAAACATAAGCCGATGCTTGGCTTGCACGGTCATATCCACGAGTCGCAGTCCGTTGCGAAGATCGGACGCACGACCTGCATCAACCCCGGTAGTGAATACGCTGAAGGAATCCTGCGCGGATGCCTTGTCAATATTACCGATGGCGAAGTTGTGGGTTACCAAATGACAAGCGGTTAGTCGCTGGCGATGTTTCAAAGGAGGTGCTTTTGCATAGAGTTTATTTTCGCAAGAGGAATCGGCTGAATAAGCCCGCTTTGTAATTGAAACTGTTATTAAACCAAAAGGAGAGAATATGGCTACCGCAACTGCAAAACCAGAAGTCTTCACCCGCAAAGCCTCGGGGCTCGTGCGCGTAATGTCTCCGTTTTCTGCCTTCGTCTATAACATTTTGACGATGGGCTTGATCTTCCCGTGGACGTATCTTTGGGCGCCCGGTGCGTTGCCGGGAGGCAAACTTGTCTGGGGAATTCTGCTCGCGATGGTGATCGAGATTCCCATTGCGCTTGTGTATGTTTGGTTATCCACCGCATTGCCTCGCTCGGGCGGTGACTATGTATTCCAGAGCCGTGTGTTTGGAGGCGGTGTTGCGTTCACCGTTGTGATGTCCGGTTATGTGATCTGGATCCTGCAATGGGTGGCGCTTTCGGGGTGGTTGTTATCCTATCTCGGATTTGCTCCCTTGTTCCTCGGCTTGGGTGCGACGACCGGCAGCGCCGCGCTCTCGAACCTCGGCATTTGGTTCACCGGCTCGACAGGCATCATCATCACCAGCATTCTGAATGCCTTCGTTGCCATGATGATCCTCATCAGTGGATTTAAGAACTATGTCCGCTTTCAAAACGTGATGATCGGTGGCACACTCCTCGCTTTTGCAACAATGCTGGTCGTATTGTTCACCGGCAATCCCGCCACATCAATGGCGAAGATCGATACATTCGCGCAGGCGATCAGCGGTGTGACAAGTTTCGTCGCTACTGCCCGAGATGCATCTGTTGCGGCAGGTGTAGACCTCAACCCGCCCTTTAGTTTACTGGCAACTGTCCTGGTCGCTCCCATCGCATGGACTTCTCTTCAATGGGCCACTTACAGCGCCCAACAGAACGGCGAGATCAAGAATGCGCGTTCTTTCCAAAGTCAAATGTTCATTATCGTCGGCTCACTTATCTTCACAGGCATTTTGCTTGCTATGCTGGCATTTGCATTGGAAAAAGCTGTTGGCACGGAATTTCTTTACATTGCCGGCGCAGGTTATTGGGCAGGCGTCGGTGAATCGACCATCGCCGGATTCTGGTTGTGGCCCAACATAATCGCCGTTGCATTGAGCGCCAGCCCGCTCGTCGTCATCATCATCGGTTTGGGATACATTCTCAACTCGCACCAGATCGTGCATAACTGCTACATAGGTATGACACGCGTGATGGTCGCCATGTCGCTCGATCGCCTGCTCCCTGAATCGGTCAGCAAAGTGGATGAGAAACGCCATACCCCTGCCAATGCGCATTGGATCTATTTCCTCGCCAGTGTACCGGTCATCCTGCTGTATAACCTAAACTCCAATTGGGTCGGGTTGACTCTTGGTGTTACGTTTGCGTGCGGGTATGTGTTCGTTATCACATGCCTTGCAGGTGCATTATTGCCATACCGCGCAAAGGACGTGTACGAGTCTTCACCTGGTGCGGCATATAAAGTTGGAAATACTCCTCTCGTGACCATTCTGGGCGTATTGGGCTTTATCCTTGGCGGCGGTATGCTCTATTTGTTCATGTTCGATGCCCGCCTCGGTCTGACGAGCACGCTGGCGTATAGCGTCGTGTTCGGAATTCTGGCAGTTTCTGCGATCGGGTATTTAATCTCAAAGAATGCGCAGAAATCCAAAGGTATCAATGTGGATTACGCGTTCAAGGAAATCCCGCCCGAATAAGAGTTCCTTGTAAGTCTCTAAAATGTAGGGACACAGCAGGTCAACCATGACGATATATGCTTATTCGTTTTGCTGTGTCCCTACAATATTTTGAGGAGAAATATGCCTGTAATCGAAGATGCTGTTTCAAAGATTCAAGATTGGAAAAATAAAAACGTTTCCATCACTCCGTTATCTGGCGGTCTGACTAACACCAACTTCAAAGTGGATGTGGATGGCACACCTTACTTCGTCCGGGTGCCGGGCGAAAGTACGGAGCTTCTTGCGATAGATAGAAACAACGAATATCACAACACCAAAGCCGCGGGCGTGGCGGGTGTTGCACCTAAGATCGTCCATCACCTGCCCGAATACAATGTTATGGTGATCGAATTTTTGGATGGGTTGACCATGTCTAAGGATTCGTTGAATGCTCCGGGCATGCCGACGCGCATGGCTCACGCGATCAAGAAACTCAATCAAGGTCCCCGCTTCCTGCTGGACTTCAACATGTTCCGCCTCACGGAATATTATCTCAGCCTGTGCAGTGAGCGCAGTATCAAAATTCCTGACGGATACAGAGAACGCATGGACTTGGTCAAGCGTATCGAGCAGGCGATGACTGTCAAGCCGCTGGCGACGGTACCGTGCAATAATGACTTATTGGCAGAAAATTATATTGATGACGGGGTGCAATTATGGTTGATCGATTATGAGTACAGTGGCAACAACGACCCGACCTTTGAGTTGGGCAACACGTGCCAGGAAATGCAATTCAACGATGAGCAGATCGCCGAAGTCTGCACGGCGTATTTTGGCGAGGCTCAAACGGACATGATCGCTCGGATGAAACTTAACATGATCATGTCTGACGTGGGATGGGGATTGTGGGCAGCGATACAGGCAAGTATTTCGACAATCGACTTTGATTTCTGGGGCTGGGCAATCGAACGCTGGGGTAGGGCATTGGAAAAGATGGATTCGGATAATTTCGAGGGTTGGTTGGTGGAAGTCGCGCGATAAATTGCTATGTCATCTTGAGCGAAGTGAAGGATCTCTACACGTAATTGAGACTCTTCGAACCGCTTAGAATGACTTTGAAAAGGTGTGTTGAATGAAGAGTCACGCAGAGATCGTTGTTATTGGCGGTGGGATCTATGGGGCGCAGGTTGCGTATCATCTTGCAAAGTATGGTCGCAAGGATGTGGTCATTATCGAAAAAGGCGAGATTGCCAGCGGTGAGTCGTCGCACGCGGCGGGGCTTGTGACGCAGTTTGCCACGTCACAGGCGATGCTCAAGTTCCGCATGTATAGCGTGGAGTTGTACAAAGAATTGGGATTGTTCAGCACGGTCGGTAGCCTGCGAGTTGCTTCGAGCAGGGAACAGCTGCTTGAAATGCAAAGAAGTGTCAGCCGCGCAAAGGCACTAGGCTTGGATTGTGAGGTGATTTCACCGGAAGAGACAAAACGAACCATGCCTCAAATTTCGGAGAAGGACTTGTTTGGCGGCATTTACCTGCCCGGCGATGGACAACTTGACCCTTACACGGTTACAACCTCCATGGTGAGGTTAGCTAAAGAACTAGGCGTGGAGGTCAACACCAATACGCGCGTAACAGGAATCAAACTTTCAGCGAAGGGAGAGGTCGAAGCGGTTGTAACAGACAAGGGCGAAATCCGATGCGAGATCATCGTCAACGCGGCAGGCATGTGGGCGCCGCGAGTCGCCGCAATGGCGGGACTTCACGTCCCGACTACGCCTGTCGATCATCAGCATATCGCATTGCGCGCGGTGCCAGGTCATGAGTTTGATTCACAAACGCCATGTTTGCGTGACCCGGATAATCTTGTTTATATGCGGCAGGAGCAGGGCGGGCTGGTAATCGGCGGATATGAGCCGACACCGTTGCCGCGCTGGATCGACGGAACTCCGTGGGAACATGGGAGCAAGAGTTTTCCCGGCGATTACGATCAGTTCGAGATGCTGTTGGAAGGCGCAATACGAAGACTTCCGTTTTTGGATCAGGCGGGCATCATTACACTCGTGCGGCATCCCGGCGCATATACGCCCGACTGCCAGCCCTTACTTGGACCGATGCCCAATGTGCGCGGTTTTTGGATGATGGCGGGAATGTCGCTGAATGGTTACGGCGGCGCGGGCGGCATGGGCAAGTTGATGGCGGAGTGGATCATCGAGGGCGAAGCGCCGATGGACGTGTATGGTTATCGCGCAACACGCTTCGGCAATTATTATTCCGATTTCAATTACGCGGCGGAACGCACAGTGGAATGCGTCAAGTATTACTACCGCTTGAAATTCCCGCACGATGAGCACGAAGCGGCAAGGCCGTATCGAACAAGTCCTGTTCATTATCGTTTGATGGAAAACGGCGCGGTGTTCGGCGAAAAATACGGATGGGAGCGCGTCAATTACTTTGACCGTGAGTCTGGGTGGCGCCGTATGGGAGAGGATCAGCGTCTGTGGGGATGGACGAAACCGCCCTACTTTGAGCGAATGCGACAAGAGGCAATGGCAACTCGTGAACGTGTGACCTTATATGACCTGACCTCATTCGGTAAGATCGAAGTCAAAGGAAAAGGTGCGTTACCATTGTTACAAAGATTGACATCTAGTAATATCGACAGGCCTGTTGGAAGCGCGATTTATACACAGTTCTTGAACACACATGGTGGAATAGAATCCGACCTGACCATCACGCGTTTAGGTGAGGAATATTTCTGGGTCATCACCGGTTCGGGATTTATTTCCAATGATTTGGCACGACTCCAAATGTTTGTGGATGAAAAAGATGGAGAGGTATTCATCCGTGATATTACTCTGGAACATGCCTGTCTCGCCTTATGGGGACCGAAGTCCCGTAAGGTGTTGCAGAAGATCACGAATGATGATGTATCGAATGAAGCGCATTCCTATTTGATGACGAAGCCTATCAATGTTAATGGAGCGAAAGTGCTGGCGCAGCGAGTGAGTTACGCAGGCGAACTTGGTTGGGAACTATATATTCCCAACCAACGTGCTACGATGGTCTGGGATATGCTTATCGAAGCAGGCAAAGAATTTGACATGGAGCTAGGCGGATACAAAGTGCTCGATCCGCTAAGGCTTGAAAAAGGATTCCGCTATTTCACGACGGATATCACTCCATCTGAAACGCCGTTTGAGGCCGGGCTTGGATTCTGCGTCCAATTGGATAAAGGCGATTTCATCGGGCGCGAGGCGTTAGTCAAGCAAAAAGCGGAGGGGATCAAGCGTAAACTCTGCACATTGGTCCTGACCGATGTGGGTGAGTTCACGCAAATCTATGGCGGCGAAGCAATCTATCATGAAGGGGAAGTGCTGACCCGAGTCCGCAGCGGCGGCTACGGATTTGCCGTAAAGAAGAACATCCTGTATGCTTATCTGCCGATCGAGTTGGCGAAACAAGGCAACCGCTTTATCGTTGACTTGATCGAAGGCAGGCGCGAGGCAGAAGTGACAGCATCTGTATTGTATGACCCGAAAGGCGAGAATCTGCGTGCATGATCTATAAACAAGGAAGTTTCACGAAGGTATACAAAGATTTTAAGACCTTTCCTTCTTGATCCTTCTTGAACTCTTATTGTAATTTGATTTATGGCTACCAAAAAACAAACACCTCCTGCATACGTTGGCTTCGGCATGTTGACACCCGTCTACATCATGGCGCTGGATAAACTTCCCAGACGCAATACGGGTGAAATCGTTCATGAAGTTAGCGAGTATGTTTACGATGATGCTGCGATCATCGCTTGCAACCTCAGTCAATGGGGTGTTCCTTCAGGGATGATCGGCACGTCAGTTGGCAAGGACATTCTTGGGCATCACGTTGAAAATATGCTCAAGCAATTTGGTGTGCAGGGAAGGGTGCGTTTTACAAAGAAATACAAAACGCCGCTCGAGGTAAACGTCTCGGATAAAAAAGGAGCGCGTACTTTTTTCTGGCAGCGATCCGAAGAAATATTGCAGACGCTTGAAACAGCCAGCCTCTCGCTCATCAAGAAAGCCAAGCTGCTTTATGTGGATTGGTACGACGGCGATCACATCGTCCGTGCGATGAAAGAGGCGAAGAAGCACAACGTCCCTGTCTTTTTGAACTTTGAGCATGGTCATAAAAATCGGGAACTGTTCCAGAGATACGCAGGCATGGTCACCATTTGCCAGGCAGTGACCGATGCGGCCCAGATCGGCAAGAAGCAATCCATGCTCTCACTGGCGCGGAAGTTGATCAATACGGGCATCCAGACAGCTATCATCACCATGGCGAGTCAGGGGTGCATGGTCGTGGAGGGGGAACAGATCATACGCGTTCATGCGCCGAAAGTTAAAGCCGTGGATGGTTCCGGTGCAGGCGCCACTTTCTCATCCGGGTTCATCTATGGCAGGTTGAACGAGTGGAGTTTGGAGGAGACCGTCCGCTTTGCGATCGCGGCTGCTTCCTTGAAAGTGACACGCGCGGGACTTACCATGTTCCCTGTCCAGGAGATCCAGGGACTGGCGCGTACCCTGCGTGTGGAGCATATGATCTATCGCAATAACCAGTTCTTCGAGATCGAAAAATTATTGAAGCTTCCTCCGAACAATCCGCTTGTGAAAGAAGCCCGAAAATTTGCACAGCGGTTTCTGCCGAAGAAAAAGAAAGATGATCTCTTCAAACGGAAAATGGTTAAATTTTAGAAAGGTTTACACACATGTCATTTGCTGAATTGCTTACAAACGAACAGGTTGAACGTGTACATGAAGCCTCGCTGGAGATTCTGGAAGAAGTCGGTTTGAAAGTGCGTTATGGACCGGCGCGTGAATTATTCGAACAACATGGCTGTCACGTGGAGGATGAGCGGGTTAAGTTTCCGCGCGCTGTGATTGAGACGTTTCGAAAAATGTATCCTCCGTCGTTTAAGTTTGGCGCGCGCGATCCAAAGTTCGATAAGATCATACCGCAGGATAGCCCAGTCATTGTCACCGCGAGCTCAGCCCCCGATATTATCGATCCAGTAACCGGCGTGGAAAGACGCGCCACCTCGTCCGATATTGCGAAGATCGCACACCTCATCAATGAATTGCCAGGGTACGACGTCTTCTCGATTTCCACTCTGGCGGATGACGCGCCGGCGGATCAATTCACAATCTCGAGGCTGTATCCTGCTCTCAAGCATTGTCTTAAACCGATCCGAGTCACCACCACCGACCGCAAGGATACCGACAGTGTTATGAAGATGGCCTATATGGTGGCGGGCGGCGAGGATGCCTACAGGGAACACCCGTTCCTGACGCATCATTATTGCCCGGTCGTTTCTCCGTTAACGATGGATGTCCTTTCAACGGAGAACGTGATGTATTTTGCAAGGGAAGGATTGCCCGTATACCCTACGATTGTTCCGAATGCCGGGCTGACCTCGCCCATGTCCATGGCGGGGACGATCGCGCAGGGAAATGCGGAATTTTTGTCAGCGGCGACGTTGATGCAGATGTGCAAGGAAGGCACGCCGTTGATCTATGCTACACTTGGCACGGTAGCGGACATGCGTACTGGCGCATACGCTTCCGGGGGAATCGAGTGCGGTATGCTGCACATGGCTTTTGCGCAGATGGCGCATTTTTATAACGTCCCATGCGGTGGATATATCGGTCTGACGAATTCCAAAGTGAACGATGCCCAGGCAGGATACGAAACGGGCATGTCCGGGACAGCAGGCTTGCTGTCTGGTATGGATATGTTCAATATCGGCGGGCTGATCGATGCACTCAAGACATTCGATTTTGCAAAAGCCGTGATCGACGATGAGATCGCCCAGAATATGAAACGCCTCAAACACGGTGTGGCGTTCGATGAAGAGGAACTGGCTGTCCCGCTGATCAAAGCCACAGGTCCCGGTGGATCGTTTATCGTCGATCCGCATACGATCAAACGTATGAAGACCGAAGCCATCCTGACCAAGATGGCAGACCGCAACGTGCGCACCATTTGGGAAAAGAAGGGCGCAATGGACATCCAGGCACGCGCGATGGCAAAGGCAAAAGAAGTAATGACGACAAACACCGACCCGCTCATCTCCGCCGAATTGGATGAAAAACTTCATGCGGAATTCAGCGGGATGATCGCGGGTACGTTGGAACCAATAGAATAGAAATAGAGGAAAAGAATTGTATGTTTCGTATTTTCAAGCGCAAGGAAGATAAATTTCAGAAATTGATCGAGCAACAGGCGGCACATGCCTACGAAGGTATGCAGTTACTGGTTAAATATCTTGAGTCGCCCAGCAAGGAGATCGCGGACGAACTATCTCTGAAGGAAAAGGAGGCAGATGAAGTGCGCCGCATCCTCATCGACGAATTGAACCGTACCTTCGTCACGCCGTTCGACCGCGAGGATATCTTTGCGCTCTCACGCACCATTGACGATGTGGTGGATTATGCAGACACAACAGTCAGCGAAATGTCTGTCTTGGACGTGAAGCCCACGCCATATATGCAAAGGATCGCGTCACTGCTCAAAGATGCGGCATATGAGATCAACCATGCTGTTGTCCGTCTGCCCAAACATCCAAACGTTGCCATTGACCATGCCCAGCGCGCCAAGGCATTGGAGAATCGTGTGGAAAGCGTGTACCGTGAAGCGATTGCAGACCTGTTCCGGGGACCGGAGGATGTCCATCACATCGTTGAAATGTTAAAGATGCGAGAGGTGTACCGCCATCTTTCGAATGCGGCTGACCGCGGCGACCAGGCGGCGAACGTCATTGCCGATATTGTAGTGAAGAAGACTTGATGCCAGCGATGTCCACTGAGCTTCTCATTGTTGTTTCTCTGGCATTGTTGTTTGAGTTTCTCAACGGGATGCGTGATGCAAGCAATATTGTCGCGACCATGATCTATTCCCGCGCGTTCCAGCCCCGTGCGGCATTGGTGATAACAGCCATCGCCGAATTTATCGGTCCGTTCCTTTTCGGCGTTGTTGTGGCACAGACAATCGGCGGCGGCATTGTCGATTCGCATTTGTTGACCTTGAATGCCATTGCGGCGTGTCTGCTCGGAGCGATCACATGGAACCTGACTACTTGGTTCTTTGGTCTGCCCAGTAGTTCCTCCCACGCCTTGATCGGAGGTTTGATCGGAGCGATCATTATCAGTGCGGGAGTAGCCTCTTTAAAATGGAGCGGCTTGAACAAAGTGGTGCTGGGGTTGATCCTTTCACCTTTACTAGGCTTTGTCGTCGGGTTTGTACTTTTAAAAATCATCTATTTCCTAACGCAGAAAGCCACGCCTAACATCAATGAGTTCTTTAAGCGCGGACAGATCGTTACCGCTGTCGGGCTTGGATTAGGTCACGGCACAAATCACGCGCAGAAGACGATGGGCATCATTGCGTTGAGCCTCGCCATTGGAGGCGCGACAGAAGGCTTTGCAGTCCCCTTCTGGGTCATCGTTTCCACTGCGGCGGCGCTGGCGATTGGTACAGCCATCGGAGGCTGGAGACTGATCCGTACGTTGGGCGGTAAATTTTATAAGGTGCGCCCGGTGCACAGTTTTGCCGCACAGTTGACTTCCGCCATTGTGATCGTTTTTGCGTCGCTGACGGGCGCGCCGGTCAGCACGACGCAAGTGGTTAGCTCCGCCATTGTGGGCGTCGGCTCATCGGAACGCTTCGGCAAAGTTCGTTGGGGTGTCACACGCGATATTGCGCTTGCCTGGGTGGTTACGATCCCGGTCTCCGCGTTGTGTTCCTCGCTCATTTTCTTGTTGATAGAGGCAATGTAGGAGGTCTATAATTAAACCTTGCCTTATCGGATTCAATGTTCGAATTATTAGTTTGACTGCGAATATTGATGATGCTACAATCATTGCAATCCGACTTTGGGTTGCAGGATCGGAGGTGTACGGGCAACAAATAAAAAAACGCTATGCAACAAATCAAGTTCACCCAAGTTACTAAAAGAAGGAGAAAAATGAGTACTAAAAAGTATGTATACCAATTGTTCGCCCTGTTCGTGATCGCCGCAACGGTTCTTGCCGCCTGTGGTGGAGCGGCCGCACCGGCTTCGCCTGCTGAACCGGCTGCACCTGCTCCTGAAGAACCGGCTGCTCCCGCTCCTGAAGAGCCGGCTGCCGACCCCATGGCTGACCTAGTCGCTGCCGCTGAGGCCGAAGGCATGCTTACAACCATTGCTCTGCCGCATGACTGGTGTAACTACGGCGGCGTAATCGACGCCTTCAAAGCCAAATACCCGAACATCGAGGTCAACGAGTTGAACCCCGATGCAGGTTCTGGTGATGAGATCGAAGCCATCAAAGCCAACAAGGACAACAAAGGTCCTCAGGCACCCGATGTGATCGACGTTGGTTTTGCATTTGGTCCGTCCTCCAAGGCTGAAGACCTGCTTATGCCCTACAAGGTCTCCACCTGGGATTCCATCCCTGCGGATGCCAAGGATCCCGATGGCTATTGGTACGGTGATTACTACGGCGTGTTGTCCTTCCTCGTGAACACAGACGTTCAGCCGGAAGTCCCCACTGATTGGGCTGACCTGCTTGATCCCAAGTACGCCGGTCAGGTTGCCCTCTCTGGTGATCCTCGCACCTCCAACCAGGCGATCCAGTCCGTATTTGCCGCGACATTGGCAAACGGCGGCTCATTGGACGACGCCCAGGCTGGTCTCGATTTCTTCGCGCAGTTGAATGCCGCTGGAAACTTGATTCCGTTGATCGCGAATAACGGTCTCGTTGCCAAAGGTGAGATTCCTGTCCGCATCACGTGGGACTATAATGCCCTCGCCGCCATCGACTCGTTCGCCGGCAACCCCGCCGCGACAGTCGTCATCCCGGAAACCGGTCGTTTCGCTGGTGTGTACGTCCAGGCGATCAGCGCCTACGCTCCGCACCCGAACGCCGCCAAGTTGTGGATGGAGCACCTCTATTCCGACGAAGGTCAGCTGTTGTGGATGGAAGGCTACTGCCACCCGATCCGCGAGCAGGACCTGCGTGATCGCGGAGTAATTCCTGCCGAATTGCTTGCCAAACTTCCGGATGTCTCCGGCGCGGTCTTCCCGACTGTTGAACAACTCGATGCCGCGAAGGTATTGATCACCGAGAACTGGGACGCGGTCGTTGGCGCAGACGTTCAGGCTGCCCCATAACCAACTAATATCGTTTTACAATTGCGAGACCCTGCCAACTGGCGGGGTCTCGCTTCAACAACACGGCTCTGAGGAGAATTAAGAATGGCTCAATTAACACTCCCTGCCCAAAAACACCATATACGATCGTTCCTGGGGAAATGGATCGGACTGGTCCCTTTTTTCCTGTTCGCGTTATTATTCATCCTCCTGCCGTCGCTTGGGTTGCTTGCGGGGAGTTTTTTGGATGCCGACGGTAATTTCACCCTCAAAAATATAGCCGAACTGTTCACCACGCCGTTCATTGTTAACGCATATAAGTTAAGTATTCAGATCAGTTCTGTCACAGCGCTGGGAGGCGGCATCTTCGGTTTTCTTCTCGCGTATTCTGTGACTGTCGGAGGCTTGCCGAGACCATTCCGCACAGCCATGATCACGTTCTCAGGGGTGGCGTCGAACTTCGCCGGCGTGCCTCTGGCTTTTGCCTTTGTAGCGACATTGGGGAGGACGGGTTTTGTCACCGCCATTTTGAAAAATGTATTTGGGGTTGAGATCTATCAAACCGGTTTCACGCTTTACAGCTTTTTGGGATTGGCAATTACTTATATGTATTTCCAATTCCCGCTGATGGTGTTAATTATGACGCCCGCGCTGGATGGTCTCAAGCGCGAATGGCGTGAGGCGGCGGAAAATCTCGGCGCAAGCACTTTTCAATATTGGTGGCGGATCGCCCTGCCGATCCTGCTCCCGTCGATATTGGGTTCGATGATCCTGTTGTTTGGGAACGCCTTTGGTGCGTATGCCACGGCGTATGCGCTGACGGGTGGTGCCCTGCCCATTATCACGATCCAGATCGGGGCGCAGATAAGAGGCGATGTCCTTCATAATCCGAATTTGGGTTATGCCATGGCGATGGGCATGGTGTTTATCATGGCTATTTCACTGGCGGGTTATTCATGGCTTCAGAAATTCTCTGAAAGGTGGTTGAGATGAATCTTTCTTTACGATTACGGAAATTCCCCCTTTGGAGCTCGGTCTGGTTTGTGATCGGCATTTTGTATTTTTTCATGCCGCTGTATGCCACATTGGATTTCTCCCTGCGCATGGAACGTGACAAGATCAGTCTCAAGGCTTATCAGGTGGCGTTTTCCGACGGCAGATTCCTTGATACTTTTTTGACATCCAATATTTTGGCGGTTGCAACGATTATTGCTAGTGTGATTTTGATCGTGCCAACCGCCTATTGGATTCGACTGCGCGTGCCGGAAGCGCGCCGCATCGTGGAGTTCATCACGCTCATGCCCTTCGTCATTCCGGCGATCATCCTTGTCTTTGGGTTGATCCGGGTTTACAGCACACCGTTCAAAATTCCCTTCACCGATATTGTGTTTCTTGAAGCCCTGACTACGTTCGAGATCGGCACTGATGTTTTGATGGTGGCGGGTTATATGGTGCTGGCTCTGCCGTATATGTACCGCTCGGTGGATACCGGGATGAGAACAGTGGACGTTCGCACGCTGACCGAAGCTGCGCAAAGCCTCGGCGCCAGCTGGGTTACGATCATGTGGCGCGTGATCCTTCCAAATTTACGGTCGGCGTTGCTGAGCGGCGCGTTATTGACCTTCGCCATTGTTGTCGGCGAAGTGGTGCTGGCGTCGTTCCTTGGTGTGGACGCGTTCGGTCCCTACCTCTTCCTGTTGGGACAGCACCGCGCCTATGAACCAGCCGCACTATCGTTCATAGCCTTCCTGCTTACGTGGGGCGCGATGGGAATTATCCAACTTGTGACCGGCGAACAGGGGCAGGCCGCAGGCGCACACTAACTCAATGAAGCGAGAATAGACATGGCATACTTGAAACTTTCCAACATTTCCAAAGTCTATGGGTCAGGTAAAGATCAGACCCTGGCGGTTCAGGATTTCAACCTGGATGTACAACAGGGTGAATTCATTTCCTTTCTGGGTCCGTCCGGGTGCGGCAAGACAACAACCCTGCGCATGGTCGGCGGATTTGAAATTCCCACTACCGGTTCGATCACCCTGGACAGTAACGACATAACGAACAAGGCTCCCAACCAGCGCAATGTGGGCATGGTCTTCCAGTCTTATGCGTTATTCCCAAACATGACTGTTGCGGGAAACATCGGGTTTGGTCTGCAGGTGCGCAAGGAAAAACGGGACGCGATCAAACAACGGGTTGAGGAAATGCTTGAATTGATCCAACTGAAACAATATGGCGACCGTTACCCCTACCAACTTTCCGGCGGACAACAACAGCGCGTCGCTCTCGCCCGAGCGCTTGCCATTCGTCCCCAGGTTTTGCTTCTCGATGAGCCTCTCTCTGCACTCGACGCCAAGATCCGCGTGGACTTGCGACAGGAGATACGACGCATTCAACAGCGGCTGGGCATCACCACGATCTATGTCACGCACGACCAGGAGGAGGCGCTCTCCATCTCCGACCGTATTGTCGTTATGAGTCATGGTCTTATGGAGCAGACCGGAACACCCTTCGATATTTACAATTACCCGACCACAGATTTTGTTGCCAAGTTTGTCGGGCAGATCAATTTGATTCGCATTGACGTGGTCGATATGACAAAAGGATTGGTCAAGGTGGGCAGCCAGACGATCACGGTAGGCGACAAGGAAAAGCAATTGCGCTCAATGAAACACCTCGCCATTCGCCCCGAAGAGATAACAGCTGGCCACAAGGAAGGTAACAACAACCTGCACGGCAAAGTGTACAACGTCAACTATCTTGGCGCCATTATCCGCCTCGGCGTGGACGTGGACGGCGTGAGGGTTTCGATAGATGTCTTCAACCAGCGTAATATGAAAATCCCAAAAGAAGGCGATGTCTTCGAGTTCAACTTCCCAGTGGAGGCATGTTGGTTGTTGTAGAATAAATTTATCGCTGATTCGTTAAGGTGCGAGGCAGATGCCTCGCACCTTTGTATATAAGGTAAATATAATGAACAAACGATTATTGAATGTCGGATTCGTCGTGCTCATCGACATGCTGGGTTTCGCGCTGATCATTCCGCTTTTAACTTTTTACGCGGATTCATTTGGTGCAACGGAGTTCCAAACAGGATTGCTTGTCTCCTCCTATGCCATGATGCAAATGATCGGAGCGCCGATCCTCGGTCGACTATCAGACCGCTACGGACGCCGTCCCGTTTTTCTCATCAGCATCTTTGGGACATTCATCGGTCTGCTCATCCTCGGCTTCGCAAACTCGCTTTGGATGTTGTTTGCCAGTCGTTTACTTTCAGGTCTCACGGCAGGGAATATCTCTGTCGCACAAGCCTATATCTCTGATATCACCGATGAAAAGAATCGCGCGCGCGGCATGGGGATCTTCGGCGCGGCATTCGGCATAGGTTTTATTCTTGGCCCTGCAATTGGTGGCGCCCTGAGCGTATATGGATTTGCTGTGCCTTCCTTTGTTGCTGCTGGATTGGCGTTCGTGAATCTACTTACGGTTTTCTTCTTCCTTCCCGAATCGCTGACCGAGGAACGTCGTGCGGAAATAATGTCGCAGAGAAAAGCAGAAGTTTCGATCACCGCTTTATTGGCAGCTTTGGCACGCCCGGTTGTTGGCTCGTTACTTTGGGTTCGTTTCGGTTTTGCGATTGCCTTCAATTCGTTCCAAACAGTTTTCCCGCTTTACGTTTTGTATAAATTTGGATTAGGCGCACAACAAACAGGATACATCCTTGCCTATATTGGTGTTGTGCTTGTCATCATGCAGGGTGGTTTTATCGGACCGCTTTCGGCGCGTTTCAAGGAATCTAATTTGCTGGTTACGTTCCTCGCATTTACCCTGGTCGGCATGATCGGTTGGGCAGTTGTCCCATCTGTGCCGCTCCTGCTCGTTGCGATGTTTCCGATGGCAGTTGGTGCGGGTTCCTTCAACGCGTTAATCAACTCTGCAATCAGCAAAGCCGTTACCCCAGATGAGGTCGGCGGCATGCTTGGCTTTGGTGCAGGACTAGAAAGCGCCACACGCATCGTGATGCCTGCTGTGGCAAGTTATCTCCTTGGTGCGTTCAACCCTTCCGCGCCTGGGTATATGGGTTCGGTTGTTATGGTGTTTGTGGTGGTATATGCGTATATAAATTTAATTTATAAACCTGCTTCAGTGACTGCATTATAAAATTCGGAATACACTCCCCGGTGTGAATCTGGATATAAATCATACACTTGCCTTCAACGCACGACAATCCCCAAGCGGACAAAACTCATAGACCCCCACTTGCGCAGGGACGACTGCCGTTTGGAATTTATCCAACTCAATCTGATCGTTCGCTGTTTTCAACAACGCCTTCCCTTTGATGACGGTCACCGCATGGAATGATTCTTTCTGAGTGTCCAGCGCAATGACATTTGCCTCGGCAGACAACATTTCGAGCGTGAAGTAATCGCACTGCGCTAGTGTATGTCGAGTCCCGTCACCCGCATCAGGCATCCGCGTGATTGGAGCCGTGAAGTCGGCGCGTGTCACGTGGATAGACTTCTCGATATGCAAAGGTCGTTTGTTAGAAGCAATCCTCCCCCAATCAAAGACGCGATAGGTCCAATCGGAGGTCTGTTGTACCTCGTAGACGAGCAAGCCTGGTCCAAGCGCATGCAACGTTCCCGCTGGCATGAGGATCGTATCGCCTTGTTTGATGTCCGCATATTGGACATGGTCTACGATGCTCCCGTTGCGGATCGAATTAGCCAGCGCCTCGGGCGACGTGTTCGGTTTTATGCCCGCTATGAGTTTTGCATCAGGGTTTGATTCTAAGATGTGCCAGGCTTCTGTTTTCCCGAATTGACCCGCGCCCTCCAGCTCGATTGCCTGTTCATCGTTGGGGTGCACCTGCAAGGACAGCCATTGCGCGCAATCGAGAATCTTAATCAGCAATGGGAAACGCATCCCCGTGCGCGACATTGCCTTTGAGCCCAGAAGGGCCTCACCAAATTGCATTGAAACATCGCCGAGTGTTTCCCCTGCCAATGAACCCGATTCGATAATGTCGTTCTCCCAGACCACCCATGCTTCGGCAGTAGGGTAGTGTCCAGGGCGCAGTTTCTCCCCGCCCCAGACGTAATCGCGGTAAACAGGGGTCAACTTGAGGAATGTGCTGAGTTGTGTCATGTTGAGGATTGTAATGGTGTTCGCCTGCTTATGGAAGATACTACCAGAGCCCTATTCCGGCAAAAACTCTTTCGAGCCGGAAAATATCAATGACTGCGATGCGGCGAGGATCATGTTTGCGCCGCGTGCAAGCTGTTTGGCGGCGTCGGCTCTAGACCCGGCAGTGATGCCTGCTGAGATCTTTGCATCCTTCATTATCATTATGGCTTGATCGATCACGGCTTGGATTTCAGGATGGTTGTGTCCGTCGGGGAAACCCATGTTGAGCGAAAGGTCGCGCGGACCGATGATGCACGCGTCCAAGCCTTTGACAGCGCACATGGCAGGGAAGTCTTGGATGAGTTTTTCATCCTCGAATTGGATGATGACCATGGTATTCTCATTGGAAAGCTTGATGTAGTCTGGCGCAGAGGCGCCGCTGTAAGCTGTGTAAGCTGAAGCGCGGGAGACGCCCATACCGCGTTTGCCGACTGGTTGGTATTTTACGGCATCCACAAGCATCTTTACATCCTCAACAGACTCAAGCCCGGGCATCATGATTCCCATCATCCCTGCATCAAGATATTGCAGGACCAGTTTCGGGTCCCTAGGTCCGATGCGGATAAGGGGCGTCATCTCAACCCGTTCGCAGGCACGAATTACGTTGACGGCTTGGGCTGGGTCGATCAGGCCATGCTCAGCATCTAGCATGTAGTAATCGAAGCCAGCTAAGCCGAAGAGTTCGGCAAGTTGAGGGTCGTCGGATGTGGAGATCACCCCGTAGGCAGGCAGACCCTGCTGGAGTTTGATTTTTGTCTTATTGGGCCGGATAAACATGAATTCACCTCTGTGCTTCGGGATTGTGATTTTCGCTTCGCCCTTACATCATACCTGCTTCCGTCCGAAATTGTTCTTCTTTTATGGGAACTCTCTTTGAGTCTTTTATTGCATTCTCATGTGGAAAATTAATCAACCTGTGGTTTAATAACCTCACCAACTTATAGGAGAAATGAAGAATGCCAACTGAAAGAAACGATGTTTTCAAGATCGGTGATAATTTCGCCACACTTATCGGCGATGAAGTAAAGGTGGGGGATAAGGCTCCCGAATTTACCTCCGTTGTTACGGGTTGGGGAACCGTGAACCCAATCCAGGAATCAAAGGGCAAGGTTATCATCCTGTGTGCCGTGCCTTCCATTGATACGGACACATGCGATACAGAGACCCGCCGCTTCAATAAGGAAGCATCCAACCTAAGCGATGATATTGTGATCTATACCGTCAGCACAGACTTCCCCTTTGCGCAAAAACGTTGGTGTGCCGCTGCAGGCGTGGATAAGGTCAGGATGGTGTCCGACGTTATCGACGCGGATTTTGGAATCAAATATGGCGTGCTAATAAAAGAACGACGCTATCTTCGCCGCTCGGTCTTCATCGTTGACCGCGATGGCAGGTTGACTTATGTCAATTATTTGCCCGTCCTTGGTCAGCAACCTGATTACGACGAAGTGATCGGTGAAGCAAAGAAAGCGCTCGGATAAATAATCAAGCCCCCGTAAATGCGGGGGCTTTTTATATTGGGTTCCGTCTTTGCGAACCCTGACGCTAAAACGCCGATTTGGTAAGCAATCCCCAGCTTTGGCGGAAATATTTTCGCGACGAACGCTCCTCACAATGACATTAGGAGAGTTATAATTCCAAAACTTAATCATAGGAAAAATTCATGAACCTTAATCAACAATTCGAACTTGTCCGCCAATCGCCGACCGTTTCCCTCTCAGACCGCATCAACGCCCTCAAAGCCAGCGGGCGTCAACTCATTGGCTTGCAGGTGGGCGACCCCGATTTCAACACACACCCTTCCATCATAAATGTTGCCCTCAAAGCCATGCAGGATGGGCTGACGCATTATGGTCCAGCAATCGGCACAATGGAATTACGCCAGGCGATCGCCGCGAAACTTTTGCGTGACGAAGGCGTCACTTATGACCCTGCATCCGAAATCATGGTGACGCATGGGGGCATCCACGCCTACTATCTTGCGATGCAGGCGATCTTAAATCCAGGCGACGACATCCTGCTCCCCGACCCTTCCTGGGGAACTCACGAAAACATGGGGACCATGTTGCGCGGGAATGTGATCCGCGTCCCTGCGCCCGCGGAAAATGGATTCATCCCTCATTTCGATTCTTGGCTGAATGCGTTGACGCCCAAATCAAAAGCCATTGTCTTGAATTATCCCTCGAACCCGACAGGCGCAAATCCCTCACGCGAATATTTGCAGAAGTTACAAGACTTTGCCAAAGAACATAAATTATGGATCATCAGCGACGAAGTGTATGGAAGCATGTATTACGGCGAACGTCCCACCTCCGCCGCAGCGTTTGACGGCGCTAAAGAGCGGACGTTGATCGTCAACAGTCTCTCCAAATCCTATGCGATGACCGGGTGGCGTGTTGGGTTTCTTGCCGCACCCAAGGCTGTAATAGAGAACGCTTTGAAAGCGGGCCAAAACTCCATTACCTGCGTGGCTCCCTTCATTCAAAAAGCTGCCGCATTCGCCCTCACAGACCCGGTGATACAGGACGTCACTGCAAATATGCGTGCCGCGTATGCCCGCCGTCGTGATTTGGTCATCCATCTCTCGCATGAATTGGAAAGTGAGAAGGTTCTTGTCATCCCGCCGCAGGGTGCGTTTTATTTCTTCCTTGATTTTCGTCCGTTGAAGATGGCATCAATCGAAATCTGCGAACGGATACTCGAAGAGGCAGGTGTAGGACTCATCCCCGGCTCGGCATTTGGAGCGGAAGGTGAAGGCTTTGTCCGTATGACCATCGCTTCATCTGATGAAGATGTCGAAGCCGGATTCAGAAAGATCGTCGAGTGGGCGGAAGGACAGTAATTCGTAAGGGCGGGGATTCCCCGCCCGATGGAGTAATCATGAAAGTCTCATTCCAAGGGGAACCCGGCGCGTACAGTGAACAGGCAGTTTTTACTTATTATGGCGAGGTCGAAACTGTCCCGTGCGAGTCTTTCGATGCGATGTTCGATTCAGTCGCATCTGGCAAAAGCGACTTTGCACTTGCTCCCATTGAAAATTCGCTCGCAGGGAGCATTCATCAAAACTACGACCTGCTTCTTCAACATGATTTACATATTATCGGCGAATATCTTTTACGTGTACAACATTGCCTAATAACAATGCCTGGTGTTAATAAGTCCGAGATCAAAAAAGCGATCAGCCATCCGCAGGCACTGGGGCAGTGCGCGGCTTATCTACGGAATTTGGAGATAAAGCCTGAACCCGTTTATGATACAGCAGGCAGCGTCAAGATGCTCAAAGAGTCTGGCGCACGTGACACGGCGGCTATTGCGTCGAGACGGGCGGCTGAAATTTATGAGATGCAAATCATCGAAGAAGGCATTGAAGATAACGCGGAAAACTATACGCGTTTTCTCGCCATAGGGCGAGAATCAGTCATCCCGACGAATGAGGCGAAAACATCCATTGTGTTCACGTTGAAAAATCAGCCGGGATCGTTGTTCAAGGCAATATCTGTGTTTGCATTGCGCGATATCGATCTGACAAAGATCGAGTCTCGTCCGTTGCAGGGCAAGCCGTGGGAGTATCTGTTTTACATTGATTTCATCGGCTCGATGCATGATGACGTTTCAATACACGCACTAGAGCACTTGGGGGAATACGCTTTGACCCTGCGCGTGCTGGGTTCGTACCCAAGATTTAGTAAATAATT
>DNDO01000249.1:909-1681 GCA_003484265.1 Anaerolineae bacterium | reverse complement strand
CCCGCCGTTTCCAGACATATTAAGATATTGAAGGAGTGCGGATTGGTGATCGTCATTCCGCAGGGACGTGAACGCTACGTGGAGGCACGTTTTGACAAACTAAGCGAGGTGAGCGATTGGATCGAAGAGTATCGTCAGATATGGGAAGCAAGATTTAACCGACTTGATGATTTATTGGAACAAATGAAAAAGGAGAAATGACATGCCCTCGAAAAATAAGGTGACCGTCACTGCCGAACCTGGGGTACAGGAGGTGTTCATCACCCGTGAGTTCGATGCGCCGCGTGAACTCGTTTACAAGGCGCACATTGACCCGAAGCTGTACGTGCAATGGCTGGGTCCGCACGGATACGAAATGATCCTTGAAGAGTTCGAGCCAGTCAGCGGCGGAAAGTATCGTTACATTCACAAGGACAAGGAAGGCAATGCGTATGCCTTTCACGGCACCTTCCACACCATGACCGAAGAATTGATGATCCAAACTTTTGAATTTGACGGCTTGCCTGATCCTGGACATGTGACTCTCGACACGATGCGGCTTGAAGCATTACCCGATCAGCGGACGAAGATCACGATTCATTCCGTCTTTCAATCTGTCTCTGACCGAGATGGCATGATCCAATCTGGAATGGAAACAGGCGTCCGTGAGGGCTATGAACGTCTCGACGACATTCTGGCAAACGGACTTTAACATGCCCCCCAAGTTGACCGCCGTTGAATTTCTCAGGAAGTTGAAAACGCTTCGTTCTCAACGGGTGGCTGATTCTCACAG
>DNDO01000249.1:0-708 GCA_003484265.1 Anaerolineae bacterium | reverse complement strand
CTTCGTTCTCAACAGGTGGCTGATTCTCACAGCCATTTGGCATTTGATTCATCTGACGAAGTTCTCGGCGTCCGCATGGGACAGGTCTTTGCGCTGGCAAAGGAACACGTGAACATGGAGTTGGGTGAGGTCGAGACGATGCTCGAAAGCCCGATCCATGAAATGAGAGTCGGTGCAGTCAGTATCATGGACTTTCAGGCACGCAATAAAAAGACAACTGACGAACGAAGAAAAGAGTTGTTCGACCTTTACATCCGCCGTCATGACCGCATCAACACCTGGGATCTGGTGGATCGCTCCGCTCCGTGGGTGGTTGGCAGTTACTTGATGTACAAGTCACGCAAGGTTTTGTATAAGCTGGCAAAATCCAAAAAGATGCCCGAGCGAAGAACAGCTATCGTCAGCACGCTTTTCCTCATCGGCAAAGGTGACGTGGACGATGCGTTCAAGCTGGCGGAGATCATGCTCTACGACAAAGAGGATTTGATCCACAAGGCAAACGGCTGGGCGCTCCGTTTTGCGGGCGACAAAGACCGAAAGCGATTGCTGAAATTTCTCGATCAATATGCCGCCGACATGCCTCGTGTCACTTTGCGGTATGCGACCGAGAAATTTGATAAAAAACAGCGTGAGCATTATTTGAAATTGAAGAGTCAGGAATAAACGGATGAAGAACATTCAATATCTTGCCCTGTTGCGTGGCATCAA
>DNDO01000037.1:8091-10124 GCA_003484265.1 Anaerolineae bacterium | reverse complement strand
AAGGAGAGCGAGACATGGCGAAGGCAAAATTTGACAGGAGCAAGCCGCACTTGAACGTAGGGACGATGGGACACATCGACCACGGGAAGACGACGCTGACAGCCGCGATCACGAAAGTGGCTGGGCTGGGCGGCAAAGGCGAATTCAAGGCATACGACCAGATCGACAACGCGCCGGAAGAAAAAGCGCGCGGTATCACGATCAACATCGCACACGTGGAATACCAGACGGACAAACGTCACTACGCCCACGTGGACATGCCCGGACACCGCGACTACATCAAGAACATGATCACAGGAGCGGCACAGGTGGACGGCGCCATCCTGGTGGTGGCAGCGCCGGACGGTCCGATGCCGCAGACCCGCGAACATGTCCTCCTGGCACGCCAGGTGGAAGTGCCGAGCATCGTGATCTACCTGAACAAGGTCGATCAAATGAACGACCCCGAACTGCTCGAACTGGTGGAACTGGAACTGCGTGAATTGCTGTCCAGCCAGGGTTTCCCCGGCGACACGACCCCGATCGTGCGCGGCAGCGCCAAGGCGGCGCTCGACAGCGCCAGCACCGACCCGAACGCACCCGAATACGAGAGCATTGTCGAGTTGCTGCGGGTGGTGGATGAATACATCCCCGAACCGAAGCGCGAGACGGACAAACCGTTCATGATGAGCGTGGAAGACGTATTCTCGATCAAGGGACGCGGCACGGTGGTGACCGGACGCATGGACCGCGGGATCGTGAAAGTCGGCGATGCGGCTGAGATCATCGGCATGAAGGAAAAACCAACCGCCACGACCGTGACAGGCGTGGAGATGTTCCACAAGCAGTTGGACGAAGGCATGGCAGGAGACAACCTGGGGCTGTTGTTGCGCGGTATCGAGCGCACGGACGTGGAGCGCGGGCAGGTGATCGCCAAGCCCGGGAGCATCACGCCGCACAAGAAGTTCCTGGCGGAAGTGTACGTATTGAAGAAGGAAGAGGGTGGGCGACACAAGGCGTTCTTCAGCGGATACCGACCGCAGTTCTACCTGCGCACGATGGACGTGACGGGTAACATCACCCTGCCGGAAGGCGTGGAGATGGTCATGCCGGGCGACAATGTGAACCTGACGGTGGAGTTGATCGTGCCGGTGGCGTTGGAGCAGGGCTCGAAGTTCGCCATCCGTGAAGGCGGTCTCACCGTCGGCGCGGGTGTCGTTACCAAAATCATCGAATAGAAGAAAGCTGGTAGGTTTGTATGGCATCTAAAAAGAAGGGCGTTCGACCGGTAATTACGCTCCAGTGCAACGATTGCAAGGAACGTAACTACACCACGGAAAAGAACCGCCGTAACGACCCGAACCGTCTTGAGTTCAACAAATATTGCTCACGCTGCAGGAAGCATACCCTGCATCGCGAAACAAAGTAGTTAGGTGGTCACCTGAAATGATCTGGCAGCCGGTCATATCAAACGGCTGACGATAACTTTTAGGTGATTTATAGGCCAGTAGCTCAATTGGTAGAGCTTTCGTCTCCAAAACGAAAGGTTGTGGGTTCAAGTCCTGCCTGGCCTGTCTAAAAATAAAATGCTGCTTTTCGAGAGGCGGCATATTAGCGGAAAACTTGACGTAATTTAGGAGACGCAATCTTGGCAGAGAAAGCAAAAAATAAGAAACAGAATGCGATCCAGATGTTCTTTCGCGAGACTACTGGTGAGCTCCGCAAAGTATCATGGCCGACCTGGACGGAAGCAAAGCAATTGACCGGACTGGTCATCGTAGTTATGATATTTGTCGGTATTATCCTTGGTCTGATCGATGGCGCAGCCCGTGAATTGTTGGTGATCTTACTCGGGTAGCAGTAGAACAAAGAATTTGAGGCAGAATGGCTTTACAGGATTTGCCAGAACAATTTGAGGATGAGACGGAGGAGACTGCCGAAGCACAAGAAAGCCCGGTAGTATCTCCTTCGACAGATTCTGATGAGAACACGGTATCGGTTGATTCCGTGTCTTCAGACGTTCCTGTGGATGAAGATCAGCCGTCCGACTCTGG
>DNDO01000037.1:966-7757 GCA_003484265.1 Anaerolineae bacterium | reverse complement strand
GATTCTATCGAACCTGCGCCGGGAGAAGCTGCCTGGTATGTTATCCATTGTTATTCGGGTTATGAAAATAAGGTACGGCATAACCTTGAACAACGTATCGAGACGATGGGCATGAAAGACAAGATCTTCGATGTTGTTATTCCCACCCAGGAAGAGATCGAAGTTAAAGACGGGAAGCGGCGTACCGTTGAACGACACATTTTCCCGGGATACGTACTCGTCAATTTGGAATTGTCTGAAGAGTCCTGGTATGTTGTCCGCAATACTCCCGGTGTGACCGGTTTTGTTGGTATGGGAAATACCCCCACGGCTCTGCGTCCCGAGGAAGTTTCACAGATCATCAAGCGCATGGAAGCCGATGCGCCGACTGTCAAGGTTACGTATAAAGTTGGAGAACGCGTCCGGATTATCGATGGTCCATTCAACGATTTCCGCGGGATGGTTTCCGAGATCGATATGGAACGCACAAAGGTCCGCGTAAACGTATCGTTCTTCGGACGTGAAACGCCTGTCGAGCTGGATTTTCTTCAGGTGGAGAAAGCATAATTAATTAGTAACAGGTTGAGGCTTGGAGCGAAGCGCTTCAAAAGTCCACAACTCGAAACAGTGGGAGGGCGTCCCATAAAATCGCCCGCTAAAACCACACCTGTTCCTGCGTCGCAGGGGCAGGCAAAGGAGTAAAAATGGCAAAGAAGTTTAAGGCAATTGTACGTCTCCAGCTCGAAGCTGGAAAAGCCAACCCAGCGCCCCCGGTCGGTCCGGCGTTGGCGAGTCATGGTGTCAACATCATGGCGTTCTGTAAGGAATACAATGCACGAACGTCGAGTAAGCCGGGTGAAATACTTCCGGCTGAGATCACGGTTTTTACCGACGGCTCATTTACTTTTGTCCTGAAGACATCTCCTGCGGCAGTATTGTTGCGTAAAGCGGCAAAAGTGGCGAAAGGGTCGGGCGTTCCGAACAAGGATAAAGTTGGTAAAGTAACGCGGGCTCAAGTGAAGGAAATCGCTGAATTGAAGATGAAAGATTTGAATGCGATCAATCTGGATGGCGCGATCAAGCAGATCGAAGGCACAGCCCGCTCGATGGGCATCACGGTAATAGATTAATTTTGTGGGAGTGGCGCCTTTGAGCGACACGCTTGCACCACGGAGGATAAAATGGCTAAACACGGAAAAAAATATAAAGCTGCGTTGGCGAAGGTTGATTTGGAAAAGGAATATTCTTCGCGTGATGCAGTTGCACTGGCAAAAGAAACCAGCATCACAAAGTTCGATTCGACGGTAGAAGTTCATATGCGCACCGCGCTTGATCCGCGTCAAGCTGATCAGCAAGTTCGTGACGTCGTAGTTCTGCCGCACGGGCTTGGCAAGACTGTGAAAGTGTTGGTCTTCGCACAAGGCGAAGGTGCTGCGGCAGCCCGATCTGCCGGCGCTGACCTGGTTGCAGATGACGATGAGACATTGAAGAAGCTCGAGGGTGGAGCATTGGATTTCGACGTGGCAATTGCAACGCCGGATGCGATGGGCAAGGTTGGTCGTTTGGGTCGTGTGCTTGGTCCGCGCGGTCTGATGCCAAACCCGAAAGCTGGAACTGTTGTAAGCGCTGACGACCTTCCCCGCGCGATTAAGGAAGCCAAGGCTGGACGTGTTGAGTTCAGACTTGATAAGACGGCGAACATCCACGTGACAGTTGGCAAAGTCTCTTTCAGTGAAGATCAGCTCCTCGAAAACTTTGCGGCTTTAATGGATGCCATTCACAAGGCACGCCCTTCCGGGGCAAAAGGTGAATATATCAAGCATATTACCCTCGCCACGACAATGGGACCTGGTATCAAGGTCAACCCTGCTGATACCCACAAACTTGAGGTTTCCGAGTAAAATCTACTCGATAATCCTACCCTGAAAGAAAATCAGGATTGTAGTAAGCCACTTCGCCAATGAAAGCGGGTGTCTCTTGCAAAAGGGACTTAATATCCTGCCTAGGTGAAGACGATAAGCAATATACCCTCCTTAGAGGTTTGCTGAAAGTCTTTGCCTGTAGAGTGGCAAAGACTTTTTTATTGAAAGGAGGTGAGTACCCTTTGGCAGTTTCAAAAGCACGTAAAGAGGAATTACTGGCTGTATATGCTGATTGGTTAAAGAAGAGCCAGGCAGTCATCATGGTTGAGTATACCGGTGCAAAGATGAAGGACCTGGATGGCATTCGTGCCAAGGTCCGTGAGGCTGGCGGTGAATTTCATATCTTGAAAAACACGCTGGCGCGCCGCGCGTTTGCAGATAATGGGATGAGTTTTCCCCAGGAATTTCTTGTAAACAGTACAGCCATGTCGTTTGCTTTTACAGACCCGGCCTCCACAGCAAAAGCGCTGAGTGACGCCACAAAAGGCAACGAGTTTATCAAGGTCAAGGGCGGCTTCATGGATGGGCAGGTATTGAATTCAGCCCAGGTGAAGGCGCTGGCAAGTATGCCCCCGCTGCCTGTTGTCCGTGCCCAATTATTGGGTGTTTTGCAGGCGCCCGCCGGAAAACTTGTCCGCACGATCGCCGAACCCGCTCGTGGATTGGCGGCTGTTATCAAGGCTTTCACAGAGAAAGCGCCCGCCGCAGCGTAATCGGCTTGGATTATTACGCGATAAAAAATTATCACACACTATATATGGAGTGTTAAGAAATGTCTGAAAAACTTGAAAAGATCATGGAAGAACTTTCCACGCTTTCCGTTTTGGATGCGTCGGAATTGGTAAAAATGCTGGAAGAAAAGTGGGGCGTTTCTGCCGCCGCCCCGGTCGCTGTTGCAGCCGCCGGCGGAGTGGCCGCCGCTGAACCTGTCGAAGAAAAGACAGAGTTTGATGTTGTCCTGAAGGACCCTGGCGCCAAGAAGATCGATGTCATCAAGGTTGTCCGCCAGCTGACCAGCCTCGGACTTGGCGAAGCCAAGACAATGGCTGAAACTGCCGGCTCCAAGGTGCTTTCGGGTGTTGGCAAGGATGCCGCAGAAGATGCCAAGAAGAAGCTTGAAGAAGCCGGCGCCTCTGTAGTTCTTGAATAATATCAACAAGCACAGTCAAACATCAAAAAAGACGGCTCTCATGAGCCGTCTTTTTTGATTCGAAAGAAATTATTTATGTCATTTTCTCCATTTTGCGGATGACCATGACCACTTTTCCCTTGATTTCCATCGGAGCATTCTTTTTGACCATGATGGGTTTCATGGCAGGGTTTGCAGGTTGGAGGCGGTAACGATCTTTTTCTTTATAGAAATACTTAAGTGTGTATTCGTCATCCAGGCGAATGGCAACCATTTCTCCATTTTTGGCTTCTATGGCGGGCTTCATTACGACTATATCGCCGTCGTTAATCATTGCATCGATCATGGAGTCTCCCTTTACTTCGAGTGCGTAAAGGTCGTTGCCCTTTTCCTTTGATGGAAGGAGGCTACGTGCAATATCAACAGCGTCGTATTCTTTGTCATTCATGTAATTGATGCCAGGCTCAGGCACTAACATCAAAGGACCAGCCGCAATAGGACCGAGGATCGGAACACGCAGCATTTCTGTCGTAACCTGCATGATTTCATTGACCTTATCGGTTAAGCGCATACCGCGTGAGACGCGGTTGTCCCGTTCAATGTATCCCTTCTTTTCGAGCTGTTCAAGATAGTAGTTCACTACGGACGTGGATGAAATCTTGACTTTCTCGCCAATCTCACGAATGGAAGGGGGGCGACCAAACTCAGATTGATAATCGTTCACGAACTCCAGCACCCTAATGTGCTTATCAGTGATCCCTTTACTTTTTCGTACCATCATAGTTTATGCCTCCTGCCCAGAATATATGGGCATGTGTGAGCATTATTCGCTCATTTGTGCTACAAATAATACCCGAACGCTTGTTCTGTGTCAAGAGTCATAATGCATAGGTTTTCTAAGATTCTTTCACCCATATTTATTGTTACGAATTAGTCGGGTTGAATTCCAGTCAAGTTGCTCTGTTGGGCGGGGAGGGTTATGATCCTCTCCGTAATATGTCTGCATGATTATTTAGATGAATGGCTCAATTTTTACAGAATATTATTGCTTTTATAAATAAGTTGAGAATACTTGTGTAAAAGATTAGAATATTGAATATTAATCTTGACAATTGTAATATAATAAATATAATGGTTTCAGAAAGTTGAAAGCCTAATAAATATTAGAAAGAATAGATAGTAAAAATATCAAATTCTTCTGGAGGATTGTTATGCATCCAGCACCAAACCGTTGCCCAGTTTGCAGTTCGGAATTGACAGTTGCCCGTTTACATTGTTCCTCGTGCGACACTTCCATTGAGGGGCGGTTCGCCGGTGGTCCATTTGGTCACTTGAACGCGGATCACGTGGATTTCATAGTCACTTTTGTCCGCAATGAAGGCAAGATCAATCGCATGGAACAGGACCTCGGTCTTTCCTACCCGACGATTCGGAATCGGTTACATGAAGTCATCCGTGCCTTGGGCTTTGAACCCGGTAAGGAAGAGACAGTTGACGTAAGCGTCGAGAAACGAAGCGCAGTTTTAGAAGAGTTGGAGGCAGGTAGGATCTCTGCCGATGAAGCCATGCGTATCTTACGCGGTGAGGAGTAGTCATGTCCAGAACGATTTCAGCGGGTAAATCTCCTATAATTAAAGTGATTGCAGTTGGCGGCGATATAAGCGTTGTAGGCTGGGATGGGGATATTCTTATCAAAGGCGACGAGGACGACATGAGCCTCGAACACAACGGAGATAAGGTGTCTCTAACCTGCGGTGGAGACATTGCGTTGCGGGTTCCTAAAAACTCGTCTTTCGAGTTCAAATCGATTGGCGGTGATGCGTCAATTCGAGGAATTGTAGGTGGGATAACTGTAAAGGAAATTAGTGGGGACCTTTTTGTACGCGATGCAGGCTCGGTGACTATTGATACTATTTCCGCCGACCTGAGCATAAAAGGCTTAAAGGGCAATGTGTATGTGAAGAACGCTCTCAGCGACGTTTCGATCCGTGATGTCGATGGCAATATTAGTCTCGAGACAGTTGCCGATGATCTTGCGCTGAAAGGTGTGCGTGGTAATGTAAAGGTCAATGTGGGGGAAGATGTGATCGTTTATCTCGACCCGAATGCAAACGGTAATTACTCCGTTGTGGCTGGCGATGATATTTTATTAGTGCTGCCTAAAAATATTAATGCCACCTTGAGCATTCAAGGTGATGAAATTGCTATCGATCTGCCTGGGGTGGAAAATGACGAGGATTCGACCAGTCGCTCGATCGTGCTCGGTAATGGTTCTGCAAAAATATCGCTCAGTGCCGGAGGGGAGGTTCGTGTCAGCGATAAGACGGATGCTGGCGATAATGCGGATGAATTTGGAAACTTTGCCGGTTTGAATTTCGACTGGTCGGGTTTTGGCGAACACATCTCTCGTCAGGTAGAGCGGGTGACTGAGCGTGCTGCGCGCCGTGCGGAGGAGGCAGGCCGCCGTGCAGAGCGGCACGCAGAGCGCCATGCTCGCAAATGGAAGGGAAAAGTAAATGTTGGCCGTTGGAATTGGGATATTGGACCAACTGGCGTGATCACGCCGCCTACGCCTCCCTCAGAACCTGTTGCTGAAGAAGAGCGGATGGCAATCTTGAAAATGTTGCAGGAAAAAAAGATCACCGCAGCGCAGGCAGACGATCTGCTTAAAGCTTTGGACGGAGGTGGATAATGTCTTCTGAGGAGCGTAGAAAAATATTACAAATGGTTGAGGATGGAAAGATATCGGCTGAGGAAGCCGCCAGTTTGATGCGCGCGTTTGATGAAGATTCTGCCGATGAGCAGGTGGATATTTATAATGCCGAGACTGGTTACGGCTCCGGAGGAAGCAAATCGTCTGGTCCTGAGTTTGAGGAAGTGAGGGCGCGTGCGCGTCGCTTTGCGAGCATCCCGTTGTGGGTTGGCGTTTCTCTGGCTGTGTTGAGCGCGTGGGGTATATTTTCAATCCAGCAAAACACAGGAGTCAATTTCTGGTTCTTTTGCCTGATGTTTCCGTTGCTGCTTGGTGTTTTGTTGATCACGGTTGGCTCAGCGGGACAGGGATCGAAATGGCTGTATGTAAATGTGGACCGTCGTTATGCCAGCGATTGGCCCAAGAATATTACCCTTGGTTTCCCAATTCCTTTGAGCCTGACTTCATGGTTTATGCGCACATTTGGATATAGAATTAGCGGAATGAATAAAGCCCAGGTGGATGGAATTGTGGAAGTATTGGATGCCACTGGCAAATCTGACGACCCGTTCATTGTTAATGTGGACGATGATGATGACGGTGACCGCGTGCAAGTTTATATCGGGTAAGGAGGCGAGTTATGGCCAGCTCTGAAGAGCGCATGAAAATATTGAAGATGATCGAAGAGGGGAAACTTAGCGCTGAGGAGGGGACGAAGCTTCTTGCGACATTATCTGAAAAGCGCGGACCAACTCCGCCTCGCGCGCCGGGGATGCCGGGCGCGCCGCGTTGGTTGCGCATCCGCGTGACGGATGTGCGCACGGGACGCTCGAAAGCGTCGGTGCAGATCCCATTGGCGCTGGTGGATGCAGGTATGAAAATCGGCGCTCATTTTGCGCCAGAGGTCGAAGGTGTGGATATGGCGAACGTGATGGACGCCCTGCGCTCCGGTATGACAGGCAAGATCATCGATGTCACGGATGATGAAGATGGGGAGCACGTCGAGATATATGTGGAGTAACTGCCAAGCAAACACATGACTCGCGTGAGAAATAGATGCAACCCTCAT
>DNDO01000037.1:0-830 GCA_003484265.1 Anaerolineae bacterium | reverse complement strand
CGCAGTTACTTAGCAGCAACCTCCGCCGCCGCAACAGTTTTCGTCGCAGCTTTCACAGCAATCGTTATTGAATACCTCTAATTCAGACATGGCTATCACCTCCTTTCATTATGGTTTATAAGCTGTGATCTTCGCGCTGTACACTGATCTATAAATTTCGTCGCGGGAGATCGATTTCAATTCCGCCATATCGCCGAGATCGTCGATGACTGAATCCACGGTGTCTTTATCGAAGAAGACGGGCGTGACGGAAACATCATTAAAGCCAACCCTTTTCATCATGGCGATGTAGTCGTTAACTTCAACAGCGCCAGCGACGCATCCTGCCCATGCGCTCAAACTATTGCGGATCGGGTCGGGCAATTCGCCCTCGGTCACAATATCAGAGACGGCAAGTTTGCCGCCCGCGTTGAGCACGCGGAAGGCTTCTGCAAAAACCTTTTCTTTATCTGGTGAAAGATTGATCACGCAGTTTGAAATGATGACATCCACCGTGTTGGATTCAACGGGCAGTTCTTCAAGGTATCCCTGGCGGAAATCAACATTCGTGAGATTCAACCGCTTTGCACTGGACCTGGCACGTTCCAGCATTTCAGGAGTCATATCCACGCCGATTACTTTTCCTGTCTCGCCCACTTTCTTTGCGGCCAAGAAACAGTCGAGTCCCGCGCCGGAGCCGAGGTCGAGGACGGTTTGACCGGGTTGTAACGCTGCAAGTGTGACCGGGTCGCCGCACCCATAACTGACAGCGGATTCGCCTTCGGGGAGGGTGGCAAGCAAATCTTCGGGGTAGAGTTTGCTATCGGGACCGACTTAACCAGGAGCAGATT
>DNDO01000012.1:24995-33079 GCA_003484265.1 Anaerolineae bacterium | reverse complement strand
AGCCCATAGACCATAATCGAATAGATGGTCTCTTCTATCGTCATAAGGATTTTCCATGCTCATTCTCTCCCGCAATGAAGTAGAACAACTCCTTGATCCTCAGGAGATTAACTCCGCCCTAGAAGACGGGTTTAAATCCCTCAGCTCAGGCCAACTCAACGTTCCGCCGCGAAATCAGGTCATTGCGCCGAAAGGCATCCTCGTCGGAATGCCAGCCTACATGCCGGAAAATCTGATGTCGGTCAAACTCGTCACCGTCTTTCACGAGAACACGCCGTCGCACCAAGCCACCATCACCCTCTTCGACTCAAACACAGGCACGCCCATCGCTTTTATGGATGGCGAACACATCACCGCCATGCGCACCGCTGCGTGCGCGATCATCTCCGCCAAACATCTCGCACGAACGAACAGCAAGTCGCTCGCTATCGTCGGCGCGGGAGTTTTAGGTCATGCACATTTAAAAATGATCGGGACTTTGATCGGCATCGAGGAGATTTTTGTCGCTTCGAGAAACTTTTCTCACGCCCAAGCATTAGCCGCACACGACTCACGCGCCCGTGCGGTCGACTCTATTCAACAAGCCATTTCCCACGCTGACATTGTCTGCATGTGCACATCATCAGCCGAACCCGTCATCCAAAAGGATTGGCTCAAACAAGGTGTACATATCTCGTCAGTCGGCTATCGTCCGCCCGGAGGCGAGTTGCCGCGCGATCTGGTTGAGGCAGGTCATATCTTTGTGGAATCAAAAGTTGCATACAAGGAACCTCCCGTGGGATGTTCGGAACTGCAAGGCTTGACTCCCGATTCCGGGACAGAGCTAGGTGAATTTTTATTGAATCAAAAAGAGGGACGAAGGAACGAAATTGAGACAACAATCTACAAATCCATGGGGCACGCGATGGAGGATCTTGTCACAGCGAATTTGGTTTATCAAAAAGCGGTTAAACAGAATATTGGGAAACAGATCGAGTTATAACAAAATCACTTCCACTACCTCGCCTGCAGACAATCCCGTCGCATCTGGGGAGATACGCAATAAGCCATCTGAGTTAGCCAGGGAGAAAATCAAATTACTCTTACTAAAAATTGGCTCGGCAAAGTAACCAGTCACTGATTGCTCATTGCTCATTACCAACTTCACTGGTATCCAATCTTCTCTCCCCGCTTGTGATGGAAGGTTTACTGTTAATTTTGCTTGAACGGTTGGCCTGGGTCTGGGGATCGTGCCCAATAACTTTTCGATAACCGGTACCACGAACAAATATCCATTCACCAATGCGCTGACAGGGTTGCCTGGCAGGCCGATGATCGCTTTGCCATTGCACACACCCAATATGGTCGGTTTGCCTGGGCGGGTGTTGATGCCGTGTACGAGCACGCCTGGTTCGCCCAACTCACGGATGACGTCGGCGGTCATGTCTCTTGTCGAGGCGGAGGAGCCAGCTGTGATGAGTACCACGTCACATTCAGAAAGCGCCATCGCAGCCGCATCTTTTAACACTTGAACCTGGTCGCTGATTATCCCATAGCGGACTGCAACGCCCCCATTTTTTTCGACGAGTGAAGTTAACGTATATGAATTGATGTCACGCACTTGCCCGGGTTGTGGAGATCGGGATGGGTCGATCACTTCATCGCCAGTTGATAATATGCCCACTCGCACTTTTTTGCCTACGCGCACAGATGTAATTCCCAGCGCAAGCAAGCCGCCGATTTCTGCAGGGCGGATGAACGTCCCATTAAGGAGGACGAGTTGTCCCTGAGCGACATCCTCGCCGATGCGGATGACGTTTTCGCCGTCTGAGACAGCGCGGGAGATTTCGATTTCGTTCTCGTTCGCGGATTGTGTATATTCGATCATCACAACCGCATCTGCCCCATTGGGTAACATTCCGCCTGTGTGGATCAATGCACATTGACCCTGTCCAATTTCGAAGGAGGGAGAATCCCCCATTGGGACTTCGCCGATGAGAGTCAGGTATGCCGGCAGAGAGTCTGATGCTCCGTGAGTGTCACCCGCGCGTACTGCATAGCCGTCAACTGTGGTGCGCTTGAAATCGGGCAGGGGATGCGGCGCAATGATGTCTTCCGCGAGAGTCCGATTTAGGGATGAGATAACGTCTATCGATTCCGAACCCGGTAACGGGTGGGTAAGATGCGAGAACATTAAATCCCGCGCTTCATCGGGTGGAATAAGAGTCAGAAATTCGGGCATGTGCTTACCTTATCCAAAAAGAAATGGCGAGGAAGTAGGTGGTGAGTCCGAAGACGGCGAGAGCGGTGGCGTGGAGGATCGTCCAGTTGGGAGGCAAGCCAAGTGATATGTTGCGGAGTTGAAGAATTTGATAGAGGGCGAAGGGAAGCGTAAGGAAGGCAGACCAGATGAGGGAGAGCGAGAGACCGATCGCAGGCGCGGTAATCAGCAGGATGTAGGCAGTCAGCAAAAATAGATGGTGCAATGGGACGACACGTTCCCAACCTAGACGTACGAGGAATGTGACGCGTCCGTATTTTTGGTCTTGTTGATAAGATTGAAAATTCAATGCGACAAAATATGAAAAAGCGAGGAGGGTCAGCGGGATGGTCAGGGCGAGGAAACGGTGAAGATCGCCTGCCTGAAGCACAAACGCGAGGGATGGAACGACGTATGCCAGTTGCGCAGCGAGGAGGATTTCACCGAATCCGCGGTTGACGAAACGGAGTGGCGGGATGGCGTAGGCAATGATAATGAGGAGCGTGAGTGCAAGAAAAAAGATGGAAGAAGGCGGGAGTTGTTTGGTTGTGAATAACCCGTAGACAATGAGGACAATGGACGCAAGAGATGCAAGTGATACGTAAAGAATGTTGTAGCGGAGTTTGTATCGTTCGGCGGGCGTTTCGTTTTCAGAGAGCGGCTCGACGTCGAGACGGAAAATTTCGGGGAGCAGAGACATGGTCAACTGCGCGAGCAGAACGGCGACCATGCCCAACCAAAAAGGAGCGGAGAGAAAGGGACGCCCGAGATAGTCAGCGATACCCGCGCCGAAAGAGTATGTCAGCGCGGCGAGGATGAGACGGAGAGGGGAAAGGAGTTTTATCAATTTTCTAGATCTCACGCATCAAAATATTCTTCTAAACTCTTTATAGCCTGCGGAAGATTTTTTCGTCCCAGCCCAATGCGAAAGTGATTTCCTATGTCGTCGTACATTGTCCCAGGCAGGAGCAAGACTCCAACTTCATGGACAACCTTATCACAGAAGTCTTCGACGTCTCCCTGTAGGAGTTTGGGAAACCCCATTGAGCCTGCATCTGGGCGAACCCATGCGAAGAGTGATGAATATTGTGTGAAAAAATCATCCATAATGGCGAGATTGGTTTTGATAATACCGAGATTGCGGGTGATGAGCTTTTTTCTATTTCGCATCGCAACTTCGGCGAGAAATTCACTTGGGGCGGAATTGCAAATGGTAGTGTAGTCTTTGAGTGACGCCATGCTATCGTAAATCTTTTTGTTCTTGGTGGCGATCCATCCGATTCGCAGACCTGCCAACCCATAAGTCTTGGATGTGACTCCTAACGAGACCGCGTGCTCACCCATGTCACAGGCGGCAGGGAGTCGCGTGGATGGGTCGTATTCGGACTCTCGGTAGACTTCGTCAACGAACAGAAGAATATTATTCTCTTGCGCGAATTGGTTCACGGCATCAAAGTCCGCGCGGGACATGAGATAGCCTGTCGGATTGTGCGGGGTGTTGATGACGATTACTTTGGTGTTCGAACGGACGAGGCTTTTGAGTTCGTCCAAGTCCAATGCCCAATTGTTTTCTTCCCGCGCCTGCCAGAGACTGACGTCCGCGCCCGTGGATTTCGCGACTTCGGTCAGCGATTGGTAACACGGTGCGTGGACAATTGCATGGTCGCCTTCGGACAACACGGCATGCATGAAGAGGAAGATGGCCTCTTCCGCGCCTGTGTGGACCAAAATCTCTTCGGGCTGAATGGTTTCGTAGACTTTGGAAATCTCTTTCCGCAGAGCGGGACTTCCCGTCGATTCAGTGTAGCCTAGCCAGATGTTTTGGAATTTTTCCGCAGAACCTTCCTCGAATGCAAGCAAGTCCGCGATGGACATGGCTTCACAATCTGAGGAGCAGAGCAGGTATTCAGTAGTGAATTCGTATTTGGCGAAGTAACGTTCGAGCTTGAATGGCGAGAGCTTCATTGACAACCTTCTTAGACTCAATGCGCACAGAGACTATTAAGAATAAATTCGAAGAGCCCTGCGGTATCTATGGCTACTTAAGTACCTTCTTCATATCACGGTAATGGATGATGTTATGCAGATACAGCATTTTTATCATTTCGCGCAGGGTAGTCATTTCAAGGAACGGATGGCGTCCCTCTTTATCCAGATCAGATTCTTCCAGTGACAATGTCCACGCGACGGAGTCGGAGCGCACCTCTTTATATTGCTCGAGCAATTCCTGCGGCGGCAGGTCCTTTGTCTTTTCCTGTTGTGCTGCGTTGTAACGGTCAATCGAAAATTCCTCAGATGAACCTTCGCCGCCAGCGCGGATACGTTCAAAAAGTTTTACGAGCCCGCGCTCGGATGTGACGAAGTGCGAGAGTACGTTACGTATCGTCCATGTTTGGTCTTCTGTGTAGATTTCCAATCCCCATTGTTCGTCGGTAAGACCCGCGAAGATGGCATGGAATTTTTCGCCTTCGGATTTAAGTTTGTCTGCGAGGTCGTTTAATTCGGACATTGTTTTCTCCTCATGACATTGGGCGGGAAGACCACGCCCCTACAAAATTATATTAAGGAATAACCCCCATCCACAACGATCGTTTGCCCAGTGATGTATTCATTCCTGAGCAGGAATTCCAACGCGGATGTAATTTCATCGGTTCTCGCCGGACGTTTGAGCGGAATCCGTCCTATCAGCCGGTCCCATTCTCCGGCAGGGACAATGTCCGATTGCAGGACGAAGCCAGGCGCAATGGCGTTGACCCGTATCTTCGGCGCGAGCGCCCGCGCGAGAATCTTTGTCAGAGATTCTAACCCAGCTTTACTGACCGTATACGAAGGGTACTTGCTCCATGCTTTCAGCGCGCCTACATCCGTGATATTGACGACGAGACCGCCAGCCGGCATATTTTTGGCACATTCTTTTGCGAGCAGAAAGGGAGCACGCAAGTTGAGGTCTAGGGAGGTATCCCAGTTGTCGAGGGAGAGGGAGTCCACGTTTCCGCTAGGCATGAATGCGGCGGAATTTACGAGAACAGAAAGTGATTCGAGATCAGAGATTAGAGATCTTATTTGTGCAGGATCAGTCAAGTCTGCCTGGGCTAGTGTGACTTTTCTTGAAAGAGATTCAATTTCCGCCTTCGTTTGATGCGCTTCGTCAGAGGACGAATGATAATGGAGGACGATGTCATATCCAGCATGGGCGAGAGTCAAGGCGAAGGCTTTCCCAAGTCTATGTGCCGCGCCGGTAACAAGTGCAAGGGGGGACAAACAATTATCCTCTAAAGTAATTCGAGATGAAGAACCATACATTCGCAGGGCGTTCAGCGAGACGGCGCATAAAGTAGGGATACCACTGGGCGCCGTACGGGACGTACACGCGGACGAGATAGCCTTCGTTCAGAAGCTTTTCCTGGAGGTCCCGGCGAATTCCATAGAGCATTTGAAATTCAAAAGCTTCCTTCGGAAGCCCGACTTTTTCAGCATATTGTTTTGCAAATGCGATACGTTTGTCGTCGTGCGATGCAATGGCAACGATTGGCGGGATGCGCCCGTCATCACTGATCTTATTGGATTCGATTTTGAGCGCGGCATCGATCATGATCTTGGCGAGAAGGTCGTAATTCGCATCGGTATCCGCTTTTTTAGGAAACGCCTTTTCGGGCGGCTCATTGTACGCGCCCTTGACAAGCCGTATGTGCGCGCCCTCTTCAAGCAACTTGCGCAGATCTTCTTCGGAACGAAATAAATACGCCTGAATTACCAAGCCCAAATGACTCTTATCAAACCCTCGTTCGAGCATTGCATGGAAAAGGGAAAGGGTCACATCGGTATACGGCGTGTCCTCCATGTCGATGCGCAGGAAGTTATTATTCTTCTTCACATACTCGAGGATCCGCACCAGGTTTTGAGCGCAGATTTCTTCGTCCAGCCCCATGCCGATCTGTGTAAGTTTTATCGAAACGTTCGCCCGCACACCCGCTCTATTGATCCCGTTCAAAACATACAGGATGTCGTCAGACGCCTTATTCGCTTCTTCCACAGTGGATGTATGCTCACCGAGATGATCGAGCGACGTATTGAACCCCTTTGCATTCAACTCACGGACTACTTGAATCGCCTCTTCCGCGCTGACGCCTGCCACAAACCTCGATGCCGCCCACCACGAAATACTTGAATTCATCACCAGCCTTTGTGCCCAGCCGGCCTTTGAAAGTTGGATGAAAAAACTACGCAGCATCGTCCCGTCCCGTAAAAATTTTATTTGGATCTGCCATTTTCACAGAAAAAAGACGGGATGAATCCCGTCATCCAAACATTGAAATTATTCTAGCACAAACGTAAAAATTGAGTGTTATACTTTTTCAACTCTTTGCAAGAAAGGCTTTCCCTGTGCGAAATCGAAGTTCAATTCCCGTATTGCGGGGTATCTCCATCACGTTTCTGTCCATCGCCATCGTGATCGCCATCAGCGGGCTGATCGGTTACAGCCGCGAACGCAGTAATTTTCCCGGTGGCATGAAGATAGGCGGCGTGCCTGTCGGCGGTGTCAATCCACAGATCGCTTCCGAACGCGTTCTGCAAGTTTATTCGTCTCCGATTGAAGCGAAATACGGAGATGCAGTCATCCAGATCGAACCTTCGGTCGTCGGCTTTCAATTGGAGATCGACAGCATGATCGCCGCGGCAGACCTGGCCCGCACCGGCGACTCATTTTGGAGCGGCTATTGGAGTTATCTCTGGAACCGAGACCCCCAACCGACCGAGATCCCCTTGAGCGCAACGATTGATGAAAATCGTTTGGTTGCTTATCTCCAGAATGAAATATCGGCGCGCTACGATGAACCTCCAACACCGGCGCAGCCCATTCCCGGCAGCACCTCGTTTTCCGTCGGAGAACCCGGGCGCGTCCTTGACATCCCTCGAGCAGTCCGTTTGATCGAGGATGCCTTGAGATCGCCGACGAACCGTTCTGTTTTATTAACTTTCCAGCAAAGTGCTGCTGCTCGCCCAACGATCAATAATCTTGAAATCCTTCTCCAACAAAATATCCTTGTATCAGATTTTGACGGTGTTATTGGACTCTATCTGTTCGACCTCCAAAACGGGCAGGAGATACACTTTGCAATGGACAAGGAAGAACTTATTCCCGTAAATCCGGATGTGTCATTCACTTCATCTAGCACTGTCAAGATTCCCATCATGGTGTCGTACTTCATCAAGTTCGGTTCCGCCGCCCTCGATGAAAACATTTCGAATCAGATACTCGATATGATCCGCAAATCAGAGAACCCTCCGGCTGATAGGCTTATGGAAGCACTGGATCCGTTTCAAGGCCCGCTGGTGGTGACCGAAGACATGAAAAAAATCGGGCTCGAAAACACGTTTCTCGCAGGGTTCTTTTGCAGCGCCGAGTCGCCCTGCCCTCTCCTCCAAAGGATCACCACCCCTGCAAACTCCCGCACAGACGTGTTCACTGACCCAGATGTCTTCAACCAGACAACACCGTCCGATACCGGCATGTTGCTCGCGGATATTTATCAATGCGCTGAGACAAGCGGCGGCGCGTTGATCGCAGCATTCCCCGATACGATCAACAGTGAAATCTGCAAACAGATGATCTCCTTCTTGGCGGCGGACAAGATCGGAGTCCTGATCGAAGCTGGTGTCCCTGAAGGGACACCAGTCGCGCACAAACACGGTTGGATCAGCGAACCGTCCTCGGGCGTCATCAAAAATATCAGCGATGCCGCAATCGTATATACCCCGGGAGGAAATTACGTATTGGTGATCTATGCATTTCACCCCGTGCAAACAGTTTGGGAGCCTGTCTCCACGCTGTTCGCACAACTCT
>DNDO01000012.1:22997-24805 GCA_003484265.1 Anaerolineae bacterium | reverse complement strand
CACAACTCTCACAGGCAGTCTATAACTTCTATAATTTAACTCTTCAATAAATGATGACAGTTCACCCATGACAGGTATAATCAATCCATGAGCGCCGCACTGGGACTTTACCGACTTCAACAAGTAGACAGCCAAATGGATCAAATTCGGGCGCGGTTGCAAACGATCCGCGAAACGCTCGAAAACGACGTTGAACTGCGCGCTGCTTCGGAACACGTAGCTGCATCGAAAGCCGCTCACGCAAAAGCAACTCACGCTTTAAAAGCAAGCGAATCAGAGGTGGAGAGTCAACAAAACAAGATCGATCAAGCGGAGTCAAGCCTGTATGGAGGTAACGTAAAGAACCCGAAAGAACTGCAAGACTTGCAAATGGAAGTCGCCTCCCTCAAAAAATATCTGGCGACGCTGGAAGAACGCGAACTTGAAACAATGGTGCGCGCCGAAGAGACCGAAATCGCGCTCAACGATGCGAATGAACACTTACAGTCTGTCCAGGCTAGACTAAAAGAGCAAAATCGCGATCTGACAACCGAGAGTAATTCACTGAACAAAGACCTTGAAAATCTTGAGGCAGAGCGCAAGGCCGTGATTACTGATCTTGAAAAAACAGCGCTCGACACGTATGAAAAACTGCGACGACAAAAGCACGGCGTTGCGGTTACATCAATGACCGAGAATTCATGTTCGTCGTGCGGCACAACACTTACACAGTCACAGCACCAGAACGCCCGTTCAACGGATCAATTCTTCAACTGCCCCACCTGCGGGCGAATTATTTATGCCAGTTAATATTAATCAACAGCTTATAATATATCCATGACTCCGGCAATTGCACTCGTAATCGGTTATGTTCTTGGAATCCTGTCAGTCTTTTTGTACGGGCGTGCACGTCCGTTGCTGAAACAGATCCGAGAGAATGCAAGGGCGAGCCGTGAAGAGGCAAGGATCCGCCGCACCAGCGGGCTTGAGGATAACCACCGCCGACTCACCCTTCGCCGCGCGCAAGGGATGCATCTTGCCGCTCCTTTATTCATGCTCAATGACATACTACAGGAGCCACGCTTGATCGCTCCGCCTGTTCAGGTTGAACCGGGGGTTACAGGAATTCAAGAAGATATTATTTCGCAAACACTTCCCTACATGCCCGAGTGGCCTGAACTTGCCGCCATCTATCGCGCACCCACACTGGGATTGGTCGAAGCCATCACAGGCGGAGGTAATGTTGTCATTGTCGGTGCAGCGGGGGCAGGAAAAACTGTCGCGTTGGCACATCTCGCCTCGCAGGCGGCAAATCTCCATGTCCAGTTGGAGGCGGGTAGGGACGCAGTTCCGTTTCACTATCACATCGCAGATCTGCAATTCCCATTTGATTCAACAAAAGACCCATTGACTATACTCTTCAACGCAGTAAGCGAATTCGCGCCTGTATTTGACCTGAGGAAATTACCTGACTTCATCAGACAATCTTTTGAATTCGGAACAGCTCTCTTGTTGATCGACGGATTCGATGAGGTAGACCCGCAAACGCAGGTCGATGTAATCGATTGGTTCAAAGCGCTCACAGATGCACATCCGCGTGTGAGGATCGTTACAACCGGCACAGTAAACCAATTAAACGGATTGATTGGTCTGGGTTTTCACCCGCTTGCCCTGATGGCGTGGGGCGAAAACCGCATCTCCAAATTTATCCAACAATGGGGTACAGCTTGGTCACAAGTGCTAAGTGAAACTGATGAGAGCCAACCAAGCACAATTGACTCTGCAATCCTCAATGAATGGCTGCGGTTGGACAATACCGGTCTGACTCC
>DNDO01000012.1:17725-22678 GCA_003484265.1 Anaerolineae bacterium | reverse complement strand
TCGCGCGTATTGGACTTTATCGCAACCCATCTGCGCCGCGTTGCCCCAAGCGGAACGCCGGTCGCCGCGTTGGAACTGCTCGCCATGCAAGTGGTGCTGACCTCACAACCGATTTTCGACCCGCGCAAAGCGCGTTCGTGGGTAAAGAAATACGATATTGTCGAAGACAAACAGGCAACTGCCGAAGAGGACGAATTATCCTCTGACATTTATGATGACCGCGACGCGCCAACGCAAACTGAATCGGAAAAGTTTAAGATCAAGAGATCGAAAGTGGGTTCCGCCGTTCCAAGTTATGGATTGCTTGGCAAAATGGTCGAAAGCGGATTGCTCGTTTCACATTCCAACAACAAGATGCGATTTATCCATCCTGTATTTAATGGCTACCTCGCGGGGCAGGCTGTCGGTGACAATGATTCCGACACTACACTGCTCGCCCAACAGGATTGGGACGGCAAGATGCTGGCATTGAAATATTTGGCAGCACGCGGCGACGCATCCGCTGTGGCGGATATTCTCCTCAAAGAATCCGACCTTCCCCTTCACAGCTCGACATTTATTGTGGCACGCTGGCTTCGTGATGCTCCCAGGGATGTAAAATGGCGGGGGAAAGTATTCGCAAGTCTGATGTCAATTCTTCAAGCCGATGGACAACCAATCACTCTCCGCGCACAGGCGATGGCAGCCTTCATCAACAGCAGAGACCCGGGCGCGGCAACGCTCTTCCGCCAATTATTATCTTCACGCTCATTCGATGTCATTCCGCTTGCAGCACTTGGAAGCGGTGCGTTGCGTGATCGAAAAGCTATCCCCCTGCTCGAGGACGTCTTACAAGCGCCGATGGGTGCAGTCAGACGGGCGGCTTGCCTTGCATTGGTAGCAATCGGCATGGATCAATCCTTTGAAGCAGTGGCACGCGCTCTCCTGCAAGGCGACGATGAACTCCGCCGCGCCGCTGCACAAGCGCTGGCTAACGATAAGAATGAAGGGCACCCAGTCCTTAGGGAAGGCGCAACATTGGCAGACATAATGGTACGCCGTGCCGTCGTCCATGGGCTGGCACGCGTGGAGGAACCCTGGGCACTGGAACTCTTGCAGACCATGCAAGTAGAGGACGATCAATGGGCTGTTCGCAATCTTGCCAACCAATACGTGGAAGAGATCTCAATACGCGATCCGCGTGTTCCTAAGAAATTTCCAGAGCCATCTGAAGCTCCCTGGTTGATCGAATTCGCCGGTAAACAAGGGACCGGAATCCCTCACGGCGGACCAGCCACCGAAGTCTTGATCTCCGCTTTCAAACACGGCGAAACCGATGAAAAGCTCGCCGCAATTCCGTACCTGAAAAAGAATGCGAATGAAGGTATCGTCGGCACCCTTTACGGCGGTATGTACGGTGACGATGAAGAAGTGCGTGAAGCCTCCTTCCTCGCAATTACGGAGATCGCTTCAAACGGAATGAAACTCCCCCACCCGAATCAGTTTGGGTTAGGTTAACATGCTTATAACAAACGCCACACTTGTCACATGGGAAGAAGAAAACCGCATCCTCGAAAATCATGCTGTCCTTATCGAGAATGACCGCATCAAGGAAATAGGCACAAATTCAGACCTGACCGCCAAAAATCCAAAAGAAGAAAAACTCGACGCGCGCGGGCAATACGTGATGCCCGGCAACATTTGCGCCCATACACATTTCTACGGCGCCTATGCGCGCGGTATGGCGATACCCGGCAACGCACCAAAGGATTTCCCTGAGATATTGCAAAAATTGTGGTGGCCGCTCGATCGGTCGCTTGACGCGGGGAGCATCAAATTTTCAGTTTTACCCTGCCTAGTGGACGCCATCAAACACGGCACAACGACTCTCATCGATCATCACGCCTCGCCCAATGCTATTGACGGCTCACTTGACATTATTGGCAACGAAGTTGAAAAAGCAGGATTGCGTGCTGTGCTTTGCTACGAGGTAACCGACCGCGACGGCGAAGAAAAAATGAAGGCTGGAATTAACGAAAACCTGCGCTTTATCAAGAAGACAAAAAGCCCGCTTCTCGCTGGAACATTCGGTCTGCACGCCAGCTTGACGCTATCAGACTCTTCCCTGGCATTGTGCCGCCAATCCGCGCCTGACGACGTGGGCTTCCATGTCCACACTGCCGAACACGAATCGGATGAATACGATAGCCTGAACAAAAGCGGTCTGCGTGTGATCGACCGCTTGCAAAGACACAGCATCCTCGGTCCAAAAACCATCACCGCACACGGAGTCCACATCGATGCGCGCGAGACGCAGATTCTGGCAGAAACGGAGACATGGCTTTCGCATCAGCCGCGCTCGAACATGAATAACGGCGTCGGTGTGGCTCAAATCGAATCGATGTTACGGGCGGGTATCAAGGTTTGTTTGGGGAACGACGGGTTCTCAAACGCCATGTGGGAGGAATGGAAAGCCGCATATCTCCTGCAAAAGATCCATCACCGAGACCCGCGTCGCATGGGGGGATACGACGTCCAGCAGATGGCGATCTATAACAATGCCGCACTGGCCAACTTGTTTTTCCCGACTGCAACGATAGGGCAACTCGTTCCAGGTGCATTAGCGGATATTATTTTTGTAGACTATCATCCCAATACCCCCATGACCGCAGGTAACCTGCCCTGGCACGTTATTTTTGGCATGCAGCAAAGCATGGTCACATCAAGTATTGTCGCAGGTAAGGTTTTGATGAAAGACCGCGAACTACTCACACTGGACGAAAAAGAGATTGGCGAAAAAGCCCGTGAGATCGCACCAAAAGTTTGGGAAAGATATCAAAAGGAAGTCGCAAAAATTATGTGATTTAGGTTCTAAAGGTTAGGTAGCCTTTAGACTTAAAACAAGGAGAATACATGGAAGAAAAACCAGCATTATTATTGACAATCGCGATCCTCGGCGGGACTGGCAAGGAAGGCAAGGGGCTTGCCTATCGCTGGGCACGTGCTGGGTATAAGGTTTTGATCGGTTCGCGCTCATCGGAAAGGGCAGTGACAACTACATCGGAAATCATGCAAAAACTTGAAGGTTCATCATCAATTGTCGGCACGGAAAATCTCGAAGCTGCGCAACTGGCGGATATTGTTGTGCTTACTGTCCCTTACACCGCACACCGCGAAACACTCGAATCGGTTAAAGACGCTCTCAAAGGAAAACTGCTCATTGACGTGACCGTTCCTTTGGCGCCGCCCAAGGTGACCAAAGTCCAGATGCCGCCTGCCGGTTCCGCCGCACAGGAGGCAAAAGAGATCCTTGGTGATGACGTACAAGTGGTTGCCGCATTCCAAAACATTTCTCACGAACACCTGATGAGCGAAGAAGACGTTGAATGTGACGTGCTTGTCACAGGAACAAGCAAGGACGCACGCACCGAAGCGCTCACCCTCGTCGAAGCCGCCGGCATGACAGGTTGGGACGCCGGCCCGATCGAGAACTCGGTCGTCCTTGAAGGGCTTACAAGCGTTTTGATCAATATCAATAAACGATACGGCTCCACTCATGCGGGGATAAGAATCACAGGCGTAAAACGTGACGAGTAAAACGTAAATATTACGTTTTACGAATTATGACTCTTTCCCTTACTCCCCTACAAGATATTCCGCTTATCCGCCAGAACGATGATCTGGCGGATATTATTGTTACCTCCCTACAAGTAAACAAAATCGAATTACAAGATACCGATATCCTTGTCCTCGCCCAAAAGATCGTTTCCAAAGCCGAAGGGCGAAAAATCAATCTTGCAACCGTAACACCCTCACAATACGCATATGATCTTGCAAAACAAACGGAGAAGGACGCACGTTTGATCGAGCTCATCCTTCAAGAAAGCAACGAAGTATTACGCACCCGTGTCGGAACGATCGTTGTCGAACACAAACTTGGATTTGTCTGCGCCAACGCAGGGATCGATCATTCCAATGTCGACTCCCATCTGCAGAGTGGAGAGGGGCTGGAGGTGAGGTCCGATGAGTGGGTACTCCTTCTTCCCAAGGACCCAGACCAATCGTCCAGAATGTTGCGGCGAGAGATAGAATCTAAAACAGGGAAGCGGATAGGTGTCCTCATTATCGACTCACACGGGCGCGCTTGGCGCAACGGCACGGTCGGCATCGCCATCGGCGTCTCGGGGCTTCCTGCGCTGGAAGACTTGCGCGGTATACCCGACTTGTTTGGAACCGCATTACGCATTACACAGGTGGGAGTTGCCGACGAACTCGCCGCTGCGGCATCTCTGATGATGGGTCAAGCCGCGGAAGGTACGCCGGTTGTTCACGTACGCGGATTTCCCTATCCAGCACGCGAAGGGTCGCTCAAAGAATTGATCCGTCCGAAAGAGCAAGACCTCTTCCGCTAACGATACTCTTATGCGCGCCTGTTAGAATCAATATATCTTGATTACGGAGACGCAATGACATTACCAATAGAGTATGACGATATTCTTGTCAACAGTCAAGCCTTCCTCTACCTTTGTACAATCAATAAAGACGGTTCCCCGCAAGTAACGCCCGTTTGGTTCGATACCGATGGCGAACACATTTTCATCAATACGAACGAGGGACGGGTAAAAGATATAAACATGAAAGTCCGTCCAATGGTCGCAATGAGCATTCAAGATCCAGACGACCGCTATCGTTACATCAGCATACGGGGCGAAGTTGTGGACTTTACAAGGGAAGGCGCGGATGAGCACATCAACAAACTATCACTTCGATACGACAACAAACCCTGGCGATATCGCCAGGGACAAAAGCGTATCATCTTCAAGATCAAGCCAACCCACTTTGACAAGCACTGACCTTCATAACTTCCTAAGGACTCGTCGTTCCGTCCGCCGCTTCAAACCGGATGCTGTACCTGATTCCGTAATAAATAATATTCTCACCACTGCGACCTTCGCTCCCTCAGATCGGAAGAGC
>DNDO01000012.1:8386-17539 GCA_003484265.1 Anaerolineae bacterium | reverse complement strand
ACCTTCGCTCCCTCAGCACACAACCGCCAGCCCTGGAGATTTTGTATTGTCAGAGACGCAGACATCAAAACTAAACTTGCAGATTCGATGTCGGTGGAATTCATGCACGACCTTGAAAAAGACGGTCTGCCTCCAGAAAAAATTCAAAAACAAGTCGATCGCTCTAAAGGCCGGATATCGTCCGCGCCTGTGATTATTGTCATCGGTCTCGACATGACCGAAATGGATGTTTACACTGATGCGAAGAGAAAAATAGCCGAATATACGATGGCTGTCCAATCAGTGGCAAACGCGGGAATGCAGATACTGCTTGCCGCTCACGCTGAAGGGCTTGGTGGAGTCTGGGTATGCAGTCCATTATTTGTACCGAAAACAATTCAAAATATTTTGGCTTTACAAGCATCATGGGAACCGCAAGGAATGTTTTACCTTGGGTATCCTGATGTCATTCCAAATGTTCGGGAAAGAAAGTCACTCGATGAAATCACATTATATTTATAAATTTTCCATACGCTTTACTGAACGTAATCATCCTAATGCCGCTGCCGAGGAAGGCGGCTGGAGTCCACATTGAAGATCGTCGCATTGGCAGGGGGTGTTGGCGGAGCCAAACTCGCACATGGACTTGCTCAAGTCCTTCCACCTGAAGATTTGACGGTTATCGTCAATACCGGGGATGACTTTGAGCATTATGGACTTTATATTTGTCCTGATCTTGATACGGTTTGCTACACGTTAGCAGGGCTGGCAAACCCAGATACAGGCTGGGGGCGCGTGGACGAAACATGGACCGTGATCGAGAATGCATCCCTACTTGGCGGACCCGATTGGTTCCGCCTCGGCGACAAAGACCTGGGGACTCATCTTGAGCGCACCCGGCGGTTGAAGGAAGGCGATTCGCTAAGTAATATCACTCGTGATTTTTGCATTGCGTGGGGAATTAAGCTGACCGTTCTGCCCATGTCCGATCAGCCGGTGAGGACGATGGTTGAAACCGACGAAGGAGAATTGGCATTTCAAGAATATTTTGTCAATCGCAGGTGCGAGCCGAAGGTGAAAGGATTCAGATTTGATAATGTTGATAAGGCAAAACCAGCTCCAGGAGCGAAGGAAGCGATCCAAACTGCAGATGCAATTGTGATCTGCCCGTCGAATCCCTGGGTGAGCATTGACCCGATTCTAAAAGTAATTTCCCTCACCCCGAACCCTCTTCCACCGGGAGATGTGCGAAGAGATAAGGGAATACCAATCGTTGCCGTCTCTCCAATCGTTGGTGGACAGGCTGTCAAGGGTCCTGCGGCAAAGATGTATAGCGAACTCGGCATCGAGCCTTCGGCTTTTGCGGTTGCAAAACATTACGCTGGCCTGGGGAACGGATTTATTCTCGACCAAATTGATTCGCAACTTACTAAAAGTGTAAGGGGTTTGAATATGCAAATATGCGTAACAAATACACTTATGAAAAGTCATGATGACAGGAAATTATTGGCATCAGATATATTAGACTTTATTGGAGAGGTGGTATGACACTTTGGGCGATCGTTCCGGTAAAACCATTACGGCGCGGTAAATCACGCCTGGCTGGCTCCTTGTCCGAAGAGGAAAGAGCCGAGTTGAATCAATCTTTATTGCAACATACATTAAAAACGCTTACAAGACTGAAAGATGTGGAACAGGTCCTTGTCGTAAGCCGCGATCCCCAGGCTTTGACAATAGCACGCCAGCATGGAGCGCGAACGGTTTTGGAGGACGGTCAACCCCAATTGAACACAGCGCTTACGCGCGCAACGGTTGTTGCGAAAGTATACGCAACACGCGGCGTACTGATCCTGCCTGCCGACCTGCCTTTGATCTCGGAAGAAGATGTGCTAACATTAATCGAACGAGCTGTTGACCCTCCGGTCATTGTTATTGCGCCCGACAGACACGGGAAAGGCACGAATGCATTATTGATCTCACCTGCCGGATTGATCGAATATGATTTTGGCGATAATTCATTCGAAAAACACTGCGAACTGGCGAAGGAGGCGGGAGCAAGATTGGAAATTGTTGACCTTCCCACACTGGGGTTGGACCTCGATGTGCCTGAAGATCTGGAGATCATCAAGGAACTTGAAAAAACCATAACTTTCTAACACCAAGGAGACAGCCATGACCAAACACCCTGATGGGCACAATCGAGTTGCCCTTTACCTGCAAGATTCGCACGACCTGCGAGACGGATTGGATTATGCAAAATATGCCGAAGAAAAAGGGTTCGAGGCTGTCTGGCAAGCTGAGTCACGACTGGTGCGTGATGCCATTGTTCCGATGGCAGCTTACGCAGCAGTGACTGAAAAGATCAAGGTCGGCTCAGGTGTCATCAACAATTGGACGCGCAACATCGGTCTGCTTGCAGCGACATTGCTCACCATGGACGACCTCGCACCCAACCGCATTATCTGCGGCATCGGCGCATGGTGGGACCCTCTGGCAAAGAACGTCGGCATCGAAAGAAAGAAACCATTGCTGGCAATGCGCGAGACTATTGAGGTCTTGCGGAAATTGCTGAACATGGAAAGGGTCACCTTTCATGGTGAATTCCATCACGTGGAAGGCATCGAACTGGATGTCGTGCATGGACGCCGCGAGCCGCGCAATGTGCCGATCATGATCGGCGCAACCGGCGATATGATGATGGAATTGACGGGCGAGATCGCAGACGGTGTGGTGTTGAACTACTGTGTCGCCCCCGATTACAACGATAACGCGATGGAACTGCTTGAAAAAGGATTGAACAAATCTGGGCGCAAAATGGACGACTTCGACCGCCCGCAATTAATCGTCTGTTCCGTGGATGAAGATCACGACAAAGCCATCGAGTACACAAAAGAACTGCTTTGCCAGTATCTGGCTCAACAACCCCACATTGCTAAAGCATCGAATGTGTCGAAGGATGTCATCCATGAAATTCAATCGATTTTGGGATGGCCTGCCACGAAGGATCAGATCAACAAGGCGAAACACCTTGTACCCGACAATCTCGTCCATCGCATCACTGCCTCAGGGACACCAGATGAGGCGAAAGCCAAAGTGGAGGAATACAAGAACCGTGGATGTACTTGTCCCATCTTGTATCCAGTCGGCGGGAATTTCAAGTTGCTGATCGATACGTTTGCTCAAGCCTAAACTGTCTACCGGGTGACAGTCACTTTCGGAGTGACTGTCACTTGTTGTTTTCCAAATTCCCCAATAAATAATCCAACAAGACTTGTAAAGCCGCGTCTGCGGAAGATGCCTTATTCTGTTCACGATTTCCGCTGAAGTGGAATTCTAGAGACCATTCATCGTCGCCTGCGGCAAGTCCAACCCAGGTAGTGCCGACAGGTTTTTGCCTTGTTCCACCGCCTGGACCAGCTATCCCTGAGATCGAAACGGCAATATCCGCACCAAGCAATTGTTTCGCCCCCCGCGCCATTTCGAGGACAGTGTTCCCGCTCACTGCTCCGAATTGGTTCAATGTATCCCACGACACGCCCAATGTCTTCGCCTTTGCCTCATACGAATACGCGACAATTCCGCCTGCGAAGTATTCTGACGACCCCGATATGTTCGTAATGCGGTCACCGACCAGCCCGCCAGTACAGGATTCGGCCAAAGCCAATTTCAACCCCTGTTCATGCAATATCTTTCCAATTTTTGCTTCCAAAGTAATTGCCAATGATCCTCACAACATTTTGCCTATGCATAATAATGAATACATGGCTTTACAATACTAATTTCTATATCTTAACCCAAATTGATAAACGCTGGTTAGCTGTCTTGCAGCATAACTCAGCGTTTATCAATATTTATAATCAATTACGAAGAAGTTATATTCTATCCGGGATTACCGTATCTCTCGCAGAATATCGTTCAAAATATCTCCGCTGCCGAGCATCACGCCTGCAACAGCATTTACGCAGGCGAGAAGGATGCCGATACCTGAAAGCACCATGCCGATAATGGCAATGGTTTTTTGTGTCGGGTCCTTCATTCCAAGATACCCCAGGACGATGCCGACAATTCCAAGCGGAATCCCGCAAATCGGCAGGAACCAGGCGCATAGATTGATGACGCCGATTACCAGCGACGAGATCGCCATGATCCGCTCATTCCCGCCGCTTACAGCGGGTTGTTCCATTGGGGCGTTCGATTGATCATTCATGAGTTCCTCCATTATTAGATTTCAATCTTTATAGCACGAATGCCACGTTCGCTCAATAGGGATTCAGAGCCTATATTCCCTATTGGATCTGCTGAAACACCTCATTGATGGATGGACCCATCACTCGCATTAATCCAAGAACTACCAGTGCGCAAATACAGGTTATCAAGATGGTCGGCAGGAATAACGCGCCGGCAGATTCGAACCATCCAAAACGGTATACGGCTTTGATCGCTGCCATCTCCAAATAAATTACATAAACGACTCCGATCAAAAGGATAGGAATCGTGCAGTATACAAGGAAGGGTATCGCATTGAACGGTACCAATAAAGCAGAGACAATCGAGAACGGTGCAACGACAGCTCCCATGGAATATGCAAGTTGATCGAAGGAGCCCTGCCCGCCAAAGAATCTTGCTGCCCAATGGATGATCGCCGTACTGATCGCAAATCCAACCACCGATGCCAGACCTGCCAATGGCGCGCCGCATATGGCACTCACCAAACCCATGCCTCCCAGAAAGCCCGTAGGCATAATTTCACCCAATTCCGGCGCAACCTGATGCAGACCAGCCACACCGACCACAAATTGCGTCAGGCTGCTGATCAATCCCGACAGCATACCAGCCAGGAAAACCCAGATATAGGCATTTTTAGCCAGCGCATCAGGATGGTCGATGATCGCTTGAAAAGTATCCTCGCTCGGCTTGGAATAAACCCGGCTCCAGACGGGTAGCGCTCCTTGCGGAGGCGGTCGGTCCGGGTCTTCCATTTTCGACTTGGTTGACTGATCGTTCATTACCCATTCTCCTTGACCGATGCATATCTGAGAGTTAGTCTTAATCTTACATGAGTCAACTTGTAAAAAGTATTATCGCACCGTGTTAAAATCACATCAGATGGAAATCTCAGAAAACATTCAAGCCATACTTGGGACGCTCCCGCAAAAGCCGGGTTGCTATTTGATGAAGAACTCCGATGGAAAGATCATTTATATCGGCAAAGCCATCAATTTAAAGAACCGCGTCCGATCTTATTTCCATTCGGATTCAAGCCACGATAACAAGACACGCCGCCTTGTCAGCGAGATCGCCGACCTTGAATGGATCATCGTCGGTTCGGAACTCGAGGCGCTGATTCTTGAAATGAACCTCATCAAGAAACACCGCCCAAAATACAACATCCGCCTCAAGGACGATAAACGTTACCCATATATCAAAGTCCATTGGGCTGAACCGTTCCCCAAGGTGACAGTCACGCGCCAAATGGCGGATGACGGGTCGCGTTATTTCGGCCCGTACACATCAGCCTGGGCGGTCTATCAGACATTGGATGCCCTTCGCAAAATATTTCCTTATTTGACATGCGACCGCGAGATCACAGGATTGGACAAACGCGCGTGTCTTTACTACGACATCAAACTGTGTACCGCCCCCTGTATCGGAGCCTCCACCCAAGCCCAATACCGCCAAATGATCTCCGATCTGATGGATTTCCTCAGCGGACACAGCGACAATATTGTAAAACGACTTGAGGATGATATGCAAAAGGCATCGGAGGAGATGCGCTTCGAAAAAGCCGCCTCAGTCCGCGACCAACTGAAGGCGATACATAACATCATTGAGCGGCAGAGGATCGTCTTTGCAACCGACTACATCGACTCGGACGTCCTTGCTATGGCGCGCAGTGATGGGGAAGCCTGTGTGCAGGTATTCTTTATCCGCGGCGGAAAATTGATCGGGCGCGAATACTTTATCCTTGAAGGGACGGAGGATGCCGGGGACAATGAAGTACTGGAACAATTCATCACTCAGTTCTACACCGAAGCCGCCAACATACCGGAGCAGGTAATGCTCCCGCAGGAGTTGGAGGAGGCGCGTATAATCAGTCAGTGGCTCCGCTCCAAACGCGGCGGCGAGAAGGTCGAGTTCTTTGTCCCGAACGATGGACAGCCGAAGGAACTTGTCCAAATGGCGACCGAAAACGCAACAGAGACTCTGCAAGCCCTGCGCGCACAATGGCAGGGGGATGCTCACAAACAGGAACTGGCATTGTCAGAACTGCAGGAAGCGTTGAAACTGCAAGCGCCTCCCAACCGCATCGAATGTTATGATATCTCCAACACTCAAGGGACAGCCATCGTCGGCGCGATGGTCGTGTTCACACAAGGGGTGCCGGACAAAAAGTTGTATCGCAAGTTCAATATCGAAAGCGTTGTCGGGATACCTGATGATTTTGCCTCGATGGACGAAGTTTTGACAAGAAGGTTCAGGAGATGGAAGTCCGCGCAGGAAACAGCGAACCAACCCGGGGCGAAGAAAGACGCGTCGTTCTCCTTTCTTCCAGACCTTATCATCATTGACGGCGGTAAGGGACAATTGAGCCGCGTTGTGAAGGTCATGGAAAAATTCGAGCTAATGGACAAAGTTCCGGTAGTTGGTCTTGCAAAGCAACAGGAGGAGATCTTCTTCCCGCATAAGTCGGACTCATTGATGCTGCCGCGTAATTCGCAGGGACTCTATCTCGTCCAGCGTATACGCGATGAGGCGCATCGTTATGGGATCACGGCTCACCGCAAGAAGAGACAGAAAATCGGCATGGCATCTCAATTAGACTCGATCCCCGGTATCGGACCCGCGCGCCGCAAAGCGCTCTTGAAACATTTCGGGTCTGTGGATAAGATTAGGGAAGCTTCGCTTGAAGACTTGACTATGGTTGTGCCTGAAAACACTGCGCAGGCAATAAAGGATTACTTAGAATGAAAGCCAAACCGAAAAAGAATACAGTCGTCCTTTCAAAATCACGGAGACAACTAGTAAATCATATTTACGCGATAGCAGCAACAGGCATCATCGCTGTAATCTTTAATTATTATTCTGGCAGGGAGGTAGGATTAGTTACAACAATTACATTACTGGTAACAGCTCCTATATGGTTTTATTCAGCCCAATACCTAAATAACGGGAGTATAAGGGGTGTTTATTTAGGTAGCTCAGCTTTACTCCTGGTGCTCGTATACATTTACATTTATGATAACAAATTGTTTCTATACTCCCTCATTCTGCCCATCTATTTCTATTCCACAACATACGGATTGTGGAAATCAGGTGAACTGAAGTAAAAGGATGAAAGATATTTGGACGGTAGACGACGACGAAGAAATGAGCCATGCGATCGGGCTGATGCTGAAAATGCTCGACTGTGACGTGACATCGTTCCACAATGTGCGGTCTGCCGCGCAGTTGTTTGCCTCCGGCAGGAAACCCGACCTGTTGATCCTGGATATCAACATGCCGGAAGTAACAGGTTTGGATATGGTGGAATTCCTGCGGCGGCGACCGGAAACGAAACATCTCCCCATCGTAATGCTCTCCTCAGAGGCAACAGATATAATGGTGGATAAAGCGATGGAACTTGGCGCCGACTCGTACGTGATGAAGCCGGTATCCATAGAAGAACTTGAAAAGGCAATGTCTACCGCTTTTTATAGACATTTGAATTCGTGAGCAGGAAATGGCAAAGAAAAAATCAAAGAACAAAAATCAATCAAAATCTGAAGAAACCAACGCAACGTCATCGTCCACCCGTGTGGCGCAGATCATTTTCATTATCTTTTCGATCATGATCGTGTTATCCATGATCCTTTCGGCGACGGCATCCCTTTATTAACTGGACACCCATCGTCATAGGGATGACACTCGGTGATATAATCGCGCCGCGCGGCGGCGAAAGATGCCGCGTATTATTTTGGTATGAATCAGGGATTTAACACCGTTCAGGATGACTCGATCCTACAATGAGGAAAAATGCTCGAAAAACTTAAAGGCATAGAAGACAGATACGAACAACTCGGAAATCAACTGCTTGAGGTTGGGAACAATTATCAACGCGCCGCTGAGATCAACAAAGAGCGCGTTGACCTGGAGGAACTGGTCGAGAAGTCGCGGGAATACCGTCAGGCGATGAAAAGCCTCGAGGAAGCCCGGACCATTATCGATACAGAAAAAGACGCGGACCTTATCTCGTTGGCAGAAGCCGATATCGAAGACCTGTCTCCAAAAATCGAAGCCCTCGAAAAAGAGATCAAAACAATGCTCGTCCCCAAAGATCCCCGCGACGATAAGAACGTGATCGTTGAGATCCGCGCAGGGACGGGTGGCGATGAAGCCGCCATCTTTGCCGGAGACCTCTTCCGCATGTATACGCGTTACGCGGAAAATCGGCGATGGAAGAATGAGATCCTATCCGAAAACGAGATCGGCGTGGGCGGTTACAAGGAAGTGATATTCGAGATCCGGGGCAAAGGCGTGTACTCGAAACTGAAATATGAATCGGGTGTACATCGCGTTCAACGGGTGCCGGCCACTGAATCACAGGGACGCATTCACACATCAACCGCAACCGTTGCCGTCATGGCTGAGGTGGATGAGATCGAAATCGAAATCCCTGAATCTGATATCGAGGTCGAAGTGTACCGGTCCTCCGGCGCGGGCGGTCAGAACGTGCAGAAGAACTCCACGGCTGTGCGGTTAACTCACAAGCCATCCGGCATGGTGGTCACCTGCCAGGACGAACGCTCTCAGTTACAAAATAAATTGCGCGCATTGAGCATTTTGCGCGCCCGTCTTTACGATCTGGAGGAAGAGAAGCGCCGCGCATCCATTGAATCTGACCGACGTTCACAGGTCGGCACGGGTGAACGCTCGGAAAAGATACGCACTTATAATTACCCGCAAAACCGCGTCACCGATCACCGTGTCGGATATTCCAATTACAATTTGCCGGCAGTCATGGACGGCGATATAGATGACTTCATTGATGAGCTTTCCACAACGGATGAGACCGAACGCCTTGCCGCCAGCGGCGTGGACAATGACTAACCCGCTTCTTTCGGATATAACAGCCCGCCTCGCCCCCATTAGCGACACCCCATCCCTGGACTCTTCCGTCCTGCTTGCGCACATCGT
>DNDO01000012.1:7666-8079 GCA_003484265.1 Anaerolineae bacterium | reverse complement strand
CAACAGGAAAAACTAACGGACTCGCTTGCGCGACTTGAACGCGGCGAGTCATTCCCTTATATATTGGGTCATTGGGAGTTCTACGGACTGAATTATGACATCACACCCGACGTTTTAATCCCCCGTCCAGAAACGGAATTGCTCGTTGAAAGGGCAATTAACTGGTTGAGTGAGAATCCCAATAGAAGGTCTATTGTAGATGTAGGTACAGGCTCGGGGATCATTGCGACGTCTATTGCGGTCAATGTACCTGATGCCGTCATCCTTGCAACAGATATATCGCCTAAAGCATTGGAAATCGCGAAACGAAATGTAGAAAAATATAACGTCAATTCTCGAGTAGTCTTAACCGAATGCGACTTGCTCCCAGCCCACTCGTCAATCATCGGTCGCCAAAATAAAATTGATCTCCT
>DNDO01000012.1:0-7344 GCA_003484265.1 Anaerolineae bacterium | reverse complement strand
CGGAAACTGATGGAGATCGCGCCCGTATATCTTTCTTCCAATGCGCTGATGTTATTGGAGATAGAAGCATCGCTTGGCAGAGAAGCCCTTAAACTCGCGCATGAAAAATTCCCCGACTCCCGCATCCAATTACACAAAGACCTCACAGACCGTGACCGTTTACTGGAGATCGCGATCCCATGAACACAGAGATAACCCCTGCCAGTGCGCCTGATGTAATCTCGAAAGCGCTGGACATATTACAAGCTGGCGGGCTGGTCGCCTTCCCCACCGATACTGTATACGGACTCGGCGCATTGGCTTTCAACGACAAAGCTGTCCAATCGATATATATTGCAAAAGACCGCCCGATTGAAAAGGCGATCCCGATCCTTATTGCGGATATTGAAGATATGGAAAAGGTTGGAATGGATATTCCTGAAGTCACATACAAACTCGCCTACCGTTTCCTGCCCGGACCTTTGACCTGCGTCATCCCCAAACAACCGACTCTCCCCGAAGCTGTTTCTGCCACATCCACCATCGGTGTGCGGATTCCAGACCACGAAGTTGCCCGCTCCTTACTCCGCGCGGCGGGACCGATGGCAGTCACTTCCGCGAACATATCCGGTCAATCAAGCCCGTCCACCGCTGAAGAAGTTCTTCGTCAGCTCAACGGACGCATTCCACTGATTATTGACGGAGGCACAACACCTGGCGGCGTACCATCTACCGTTGTGGATTGTTCGTTAGCTGAGATTAAGATCCTACGCGAAGGTCCAATTTCTATTGACAAGATCAAATCCGCCCTTTAGATTTCGGTTTTTCAATTCTTATATTTCTATCAGCATTCATTCAGGTTCCGTTCATCTATATGAATATAATTATAGGTGCATTCTCCTTTCAAACCGCCAATGACTTGGGCAAGTCAAAGGCGGTTTGGATTTTAATCAATGCGCTCCTCGCAATGACGGCAACTATGACAACGGCCACGTCGGCTTGACGTCCATCTCCAATCCAGATTCATGTCCCAAAGCATGACGATAATATCCCGCCGCAGCGATCATTGCGGCGTTATCGGTGCATAAAGAAAATGCTGGGATATTGACTTTGAATTCCGTTTGAGTTTGGAACACAGTTCGCAAAGGTTTATTTGCTGAAACACCACCAGCGACGATAATCTCTTTGGCGCCGTGTTCGCGTGCGGCATGCATGGTCTTATCGAACAGTGTGCTTACGACCGTGGACTGAAATGAAGCGGCTAGATCTTCAACTGGAAGCGTCTTGCTTTTCTTTTTCAAGTCATTAACTTCGTACAGCACCGCCGTTTTCAAACCACTGAACGAAAAATCAAACGGGTTATCCAAACGGGCGCGGGGGAATTTGAATCGATTTGGGTCGCCCCCTTCAGCTGCCTTCTGAATGGAAGGACCACCAGGAAAGGGAAGTCCCAACAGGCGACCGACTTTATCGAAAGCTTCGCCAGCCGCATCGTCCAGAGTGGAGCCGAGGCGTCTATACGTCAAATGATCGGTCATGAGATTCAGTTCGGTGTGTCCTCCTGAAACGAGCAATGCCATTAATGGGAATTGCGGCTCAGTGGGGACTGATTCGCCAGCGTTATATATCCACGACGAATAAATATGTCCTTCAAGATGGTTGACACCAAGGAGAGGCAGACCCGTGCCGAGTGCGAGTCCTTTTGCCATGTTCATGCCTACGACAAGCGACCCTGCAAGCCCGGGACCGCGTGTGACAGCAATTGCATCAATATCTTTCAAGGTAACGTTTGATTGGACAAGCGTCTGTTCAACTACGGGTATGATGCTCAAAACGTGCTGGCGCGAAGCGACCTCAGGATAGACCCCGCCATAACGTGCGTGCATTTCCATTTGCGAAGCAACCGTGGACGTCAAAAGCGAGCGTCCATTTTCGATGACGGCGCATGCTGTTTCATCACATGAAGTTTCGATGGCAAGGATGCGGGCTGGTTTCATTTTTTCCATTTCTTCATTGGCAGGACGAAATCATACGGAAATTCCGCCAGGGTTTCCATTTTCCCATCAGGGCGCACCCAGATCGTGTCTTCAATCCGGAAGCCCATGCCTTTTTCAGGGTAATACAAGCCAGGCTCGGATGTGATCACAACCCCAGGCACAAGCCTTTCTTCGTCGGTTGCTTGAAATCCACTGAACGGTCTTTCATGGATATTCAACCCAACGCCATGTCCCAGGCTGTGAACGTAACCATTATTCGGAGCCTTGCTATTTAGCTGGGATTTATGCCCCTTCGACTCAAAGTATTCACAAGTCATACGTTGGTACTCTTTGAACGGCGCGTTTAAGTCAAAATTATCATTCAACTTATCAAAAATCTCTTTGACCTGATCGTACAATTCCTGTGCTTCGGGCGTGGCATATCCCAAACTCCAGGTACGTGTGAAATCATAATAATATCCGCCGCCCGCTTCAGCAGGATAGAGATCGAAGACGATGGTCTTGCCAAGTTGCATCGGGTCACTGGCTGTTCCCGCCGAATGAGGTACGCCGGCATCGCTCCCTTGAGCAAAGATAAATCCTGATGGCAGTTCTGCGCCTCGCTCTGAGACCCACAAACGGATCTTTTTATGAACATCCCCCACAGTGAGCGGACTTCCATTCTCTTTCAACAAAGTTTCGTTTTCGTCAACATCGCGTGAAGTTAGATATTCCCTCACCAAGCCGACAACTTCTGTTGTAAGCGCACCCATCTTGCGGATGCGCGCGACTTCATTTTCGTCCTTAGTTTCCATAGCACGCAGAAAGACCGAACTTTCACGCGACTCGCCAACAAACTCAATTTCAGGAAAATATTCTTTCAACCGCGACAACAACCCAAACACAGCCCCAACATCATACGTTCCGTAGATGCCTACGCGTCCCGAGGTCACGCCTGCATCCCTGAACATAAGCTCAGTCCGCAAGACGCCCGCCAAAAAGCCGTCCATGTTCGCATTTTTCAGTAAAGTCTGAAAATCATAATTGCTGAACGGGATCAATTTCAATCCGCTTTTAGCGGCCTCATCTCGCTCCATATCATTATGAAATAAGATTGCCGCTTCGTCCCTCTTTTTGATCAATATGGCATGGCTCACATGTCCGCCGCCTGTCAGGTAATACATCGGCGGGTTATGCTCGGCATTGCCAAAGACAACCAGCGCATCCAGGTTGTTGGATTTCATTACCGCATCTATGTCAGATTTCATATCACCTCAATTTTTACTGTATTAAGTTTGTTCGCAATCTCGCGATTCGCAAAGGTTAGCTTCAAGGATTTCTAGGCACCTGAAAATCAAGTTGACCCGTCGATGATATCTTTAGATTCTGTGAAGAAGCTAAACATCATCAGCGGTCCTATCAAAAGCGATCGCCTATACGCGGGGGCGAATAAATATTTCAAGGCAAATTCTAGGATCGTCCCTACAGCTATACCTACGATCCTCTCCACTTCCACGCAGTAATCAACACACCTGTCGGTGAATTTAAGCACATGCGGCTTCTTTGGACTTTCAATCGGCATTTTATAGATATTCAGCCAATACCTTTTTCAAAACATTAATTAACATAATCTCATCTAAAACGGTTCGCGGATCGAACAACACTTTATCGTTTTCCGTCCTTGCAATGACAGGCGGATTCGCCTTTCGCAGCCTCTCTAAAAATTTATCGGGGGATTTAACCTCTAACGCCAGAACAAATGTAGGTATGGACTCTTCCGGCAAACTTCCTCCGCCTACCGTGGATTCAGAGAAAACAACCTCCCCATAACCTACCTCTTCACGCCACGCCTCTGCACGGACTTTGATCTGATCCAGCGTTATAGACATCATCCTCACGATCGGTATTTCCCGTTCCGCCTCATCTTTTAGATAATGCACCAGTGTTGCCGTGACGCCTGCCAGACAAGTCTTATCAGCCCGTACTGCTCGCGCCAGCGGATGTTTCTTTATTCTATCTATCAACACCTTTTTGCCAATAATGATACCTGCCTGTGGACCGCCAAGAAGTTTGTCTCCTGAAAAACAAACCAAATCCGCACCCGCGGCCAAAGACTCTTGTACAGTCGGCTCATGGGCGAAACCGTAATTAGCTGTATCTAATAAGGCACCCGAACCAAGATCATCAACGACAATGACATCAGCATCATGAGCAACATCAACGATGTCTTTTAGTTTGGGTTCCTCTGTGAAGCCGACAATTTTGAAGTTACTGCGGTGAGCCCGCATGACAAGTCCAGTTTTGGCTCCAAGCGCATCTTTGTAGTCTGAGACTCTCACCTTATTGGTCGTTCCTACTTCGACCAGTTTCGCGCCTGATTGCTTCATCACATCGGGGACACGGAAACCGCCGCCGATCTCAACCAATTGCGAGCGGGCGATGATCACACGTTTTTTGTTCGCTAATGCGGAAAGCACAAGCAATAAAGCGGACGCATTGTTATTGACTACTAGCGCGGCTTCTGCGCCTGTCAGTTTTTGTAAGATCGATTCAGCATGAATAAGACGGGAACCGCGTTTGCCCTTGGACAGGTCATACTCAAGGTTGGAGTAATTCGATGCAACGTCGTTCATCGCCTGAATCGTTGCACTTGATAAGGGAGCACGTCCCAGATTGGTGTGGAGAATTACCCCTGTTGCATTGATAACTGGGAGTAAAGTTGGAGATGTCCACGTGGAGAGATGGGATTCTGCTTGGTCAAGGATATTGTCTATAGAAGGTAGAATGGTTTCAGGGTCTGTTTTGAAGCGTGCGCGGGTTTCGTCCAATGTCAACCGCAGGGAGTCAAGGGTCAGCGGGCGACCGAACCTCTCGATAAGAAGTGTCGCATTTTGTAATAACAGTTCCATTGAAGGCAGGTCGCGGAGGTTATTCATCGTCGTGATCGGGAGGACTCCAACGCGATCTCTCTCGCAGGCGGATAAGGTATTCGATGGCTATCAGCCCGCCCGCCAATCCAAGAATGACGTAAACTGTAACTAGGCGTCCGAGTTGAAGCCAAGCGAGAGTTGCGCCATACACGCCGAACCACAACGCCTGACGTACAATTACGTTGGCTTCGGCAGGAGTATCGTCAGGAAAGCGGCGATGGGAAAAATACACGATTGGGAGAAAGACGCTTGTGATTGCCATCATCGTAAGGACGAAAAATCCCCAGCGCGGCCAGACGTATGGAAGTGTCTGCATGATAAGGTAATACAATCCGCCCCAGCCGATAATGAATAGGATGAGTGCGGCGATTCCAAACGGTTTAAACTTAAGTTGTTCATCCATTGATTGAATTATACTCGGAGAGAAGTTACCCGAAGGTTGAGTTCGGTTGCATCGAACCATCGAGTAACCAGTAATCATTATATATAAGGTTCGATACGTCATTCGACTTCGCCACGCTACCATAAAGACCACTCGACCACCGAGCTACGGAGGCTGCTAATGAATGTACATGAAGCAATTCAAACGAAGAGAGCAATTAGGGAATTTAAAGATGAGTCATTGCCTGATGATGTCGTTAAGGCGATACTGAATGCAGGGCGCAGGTCACAGTCATCGAAGAACGAGCAAGGATGGCAGTTCATCGCGATTCAAGATAAAGCGATCCTCAAGGCATTATCCATTTGCGGAACATACGCAGGACACCTTGCAGGCGCGCCACTGGGTGTTGCCATCCTGACACCCGAACCGACCGGGAAATTTCAGACGATGTTCGATGCCGGACAAGCATCAGCATTCATGCAGCTTGCCGCATGGGAACTGGGAGTCGGTTCCGTCCCTGCTTCGATCTATGAAGCCGAAAAGGCGCGCAACATTCTGGGATTCCCACCCGAGTGGCATCTGCGGATCGCGCTATCGTTCGGGTATCCGCTGGATGAGGAGAAACTATCCGCTGCGCCAAAGAAGGGCGGACGCAGGCTACTTGAGGAAGTTGTCCATTGGAATAAATGGTAAATGCCACCGAATTATGACGATTACCGGTCAATCCATGCCCATCAACTTTTAGAAAAGGATTTGTGATGGAATATACACTCTCCCTTGCTTTATTGGATTATCTTCCAGTCCTCTTTACCGCATCCGGGCTGATCGCAATTACGCGCATGATCGCACACATCGACTCCTCACAAGGAATGGTTGCGCACATAGGAACGATCCTCACAATATCCGGGGGCTTTTTCAAAGCCACCTGGAAATTATTCATGGCATTGTCAAACGGCTCGTTAAATATCACCTGGATGGATGACGGATTGTTTGTGTTCATGGCTCCTGGCTATACTTTGCTCGGATGGAGCGTATGGCAGACCGTACGCAACGTACGGGGGAAGAAGCCATTTCACCCCTGGCATATACCGCTGGCTATGACCATCCTTATGTTCGCAATTTCCGGGTATCTCCTTGTTTCGCGCCCCGAATCGCCGGCGTGGGAAAGGGTTTTGTTAAGTGTCATGGTGCTTGCAACCATCATCACAGGGATCTTTCTGATCATTTTTAGCTTCAGGCAAAAACTATATTCAGCAGGCTGGTTGTTCATCTTCAACTTATTCTGCATTCTCATCCTCAATGGATTGGCGCGAATGGAAGATCAAACAATCGCGTTACAGTGGATCGAAGAAGGTATAAATGCGGTCTCATGGCTCGCTTTTGCGATAGCGGCAAATCGAGTTTATAAATTTACGCGCGCCAATTTCGGTGTGGATCCTGAAACATTAAGAGCGGTCAGCACTGCCCGATGATCGGAATACCAAAAGGCATAACAACATCAAATTGCGCATCGATCGCTTTCGATCCAGATTCACAGCTCTCTCCACCGCAAATACCCTTAGTCACAAGACATATTGTGGTTAGAATTATATAAACATGAACTCTTCCCTGCTCTCTTTATTCAAACCACAAGGCGTCATCGTTGTCGGCGAATCCACATCACAAAATATATAGTTGTATCTCCACCAAAAATACTGTATAGTAGGAACAGAAACCCAAACCAATTTCAAAAGGAGATTAACAATGGCAGAAAGCGTTTATAAAGTCATCGAATTGGTCGGCACCAGCACTGAGTCATGGGAGAGAGCCGCAGCGGTTGCGGTGGAGCGCGCGTCCAAGTCCTTGCGCGACTTGCGTGTTGCTGAAGTCGTCGAGTTGGATATGGTCCTAGACGAAGGCAAGATCACAGCTTATCGTGCAAAACTCAAAGTCTCGTTTAAATTTGAGGGTTCATAGTTCAATATACAGGATTCACCAAAAAGCCCCGTCTTGCGACGGGGCTTTTTGGTGTTGGTGTTGATTAAGGCAGGGAGGTGTTGATGGTGCTGAAAGTGTTGCCGATCTTGGGTCCGAGCAA
>DNDO01000212.1:29023-29467 GCA_003484265.1 Anaerolineae bacterium | reverse complement strand
TCACGGATATGTATATCATGCTGTGCAACTATTTAATTACTTCCTTAAGAAGAAATCAGGTATGCTGGGCAGGAACAAACCATACATTTTTAGTTTTGTAAGGCATCCATTTTCTTGGTTGGAGTCGTGGTTCAAATATATGTCACAACCTGCTCAAAATTGGCTAAATTGGGGAAGTGAATATGATATGCACAAATGGCACCCAAACAGTATTTTGAACGAGGTTGGCGATCCGGATTTCAATCAATTTATTCGAAATGTAATAATGAAACGGCCGGGATATGTCACAGAGTTATTTGGATGGTATACAACACCCGAAGTAGATTTTGTTGGTAAACAAGAGAACATTAGGACTGATTTAATCCACGTTCTTAAAGAGTTAAATCTTGATTTCGATGAAAACATTATATTAAGATACCCTATGGTTGGTGTGAGTAAAAAACT
>DNDO01000212.1:25696-28852 GCA_003484265.1 Anaerolineae bacterium | reverse complement strand
GTTGGTGTGAGTAAAAAACTGACAGAAAAACTTGTTTGGAATGAAAAGCTAAAGCAAGAAATATATGAATTAGAGTATGCAGGGATTGTTCGTTATGGTTATAACAATCATTAAATACAATTCTCGCAACTTTACAAGCGTTTTACCAGATGGTATTTTTACTTATGGTTTTCTGGCAATAATAGGTAAAGACCAGCGATAATTAGAATAAACACCATACTTGAAATTTGGTGTGCTAAGGATTTCAATTTTATTAAATCCAGCATTTCTGATTTCTGTAAGCAATCCCTCCAAGGAGAACCTTCTCATTTCGAGGGTTGCGCCTGCGCCGCCGTGAAAATTCAAATCAGTATAGATTTGCTCGCGACCATCACGTGTGATGTTATGAAGAATAGATCTATCCCCTTGCCTTCGTATTTCATATTTATATAATTCTGGAAAGTGCTCTTTTGTTTGTGATTCAATCGTGTAGGGAACTGTGAGGATTAACACCCCGCCAGATTTTAATAAGCGGAAGGAGTTTTCAAATGCCACGGATATCGGTGGCGCAACATGTTCAAACACATCGGAAGAGATCAAAATATTTAGTGTGTTTTCTAGAGACGGATCAATGGATGTGATGTCAAGTTGGGGCATTTTATGATAAAACATGTTTGTATAATTTAGTTTGCCCGCGAGGGGAATGGCGTATCCATCCCAATCACTTAGTCCGATTACTTGAACGTGACGCTGGACTGGAAAATCAGGCAATGCAAGACTCTCCTTAAACATAGCGGTTGAGAGTGCATGTATAACGGATCTCATGCGCACTGTCGACCCACAGTTCAAGCAGGACACCGTTTCCCTGCCAAGATTATCCATCGGGGTGATGCTGGTTTGACCGCAAACGTTACATTGAAAGATCAGGGAAGCAGCCTTGAAATTCTTTACGGATTCGAATCTAGATATTAAAAAACCTCTAACCTTATAAATATATTTTTTCATTTAAACCGTCCTGAAATGGCTATTGTTTCTTTAGGACTTGGAGCGTTTATGGGGAACCCACTTCGTGTTCCATTTCTTTTCGAAAATTTTCCTGTTTTGATCAAATAATTGGCTGTATTTATTACTCTCTAATTTTGCAAAAGAGGCGCGCCCATGATGATGAACAAATGTATCTGTTGCGCAAACAATCCGGTATTCTTTTTCCTGCACACGCCGAGCATAATCGTCGTCTTCAAACATCCCAATGCCAAAACTTGCATCCAAAGGTCCGACCTTGTCAAATACTTCTTTCCGCATTGCTACGCAGTACATTGCCAAGACATCAATATCGAAGGATTTCCCCTGGTGTTCCGCCATATACACCTGGGCAAAACTATGCATTTCCCCAAGATTTTTATACGGGACATCAATTCTTGCCTCATTGCCTATCGAATTGGTGACAGGTCCTACCATGCCTATGGTTGGATCCGTCAAATGACTTAATAATCGTACAAGCCAACCGGTCGGCACGACCGTATCGTTATTAAGAAGGACAATGTATTCGCTTTCATGGTCATGTATCCCCAGTAAGCCGATATTGTTTGCAGCGGCGAACCCCAAATTCTCATCGTTGAGTATCACACGGACATTGGCGTGTTCGTTTGAGAGTTTCTTAATATACTCAACAGTTCCGTCTGTGGACCCATTATCAACGATTATGACTTCAAAATTTGGCCATGTATTATCAGCGAGAACCGATTGGATACATCTAAGAGTATGGTCTAGATTATTCCACGTTACGATAATAATGGATGCCTTCCCAAACAGCGCGGTGATCTTGGGTTGGAGAGCCTGATATCGGATTTCCCAGGTGTTTGCCCGTGCTATCTTTAACCGATGCTCTTGAAGTTCATTAGAATTTTCTTGCAAAGCCTGTTCTAGCTTAGATGAAAATTCTTCGGGAGATGAATACAGGTAGACAGTATCTCTCATAGGAAAAAGTTCAGGCAAGGATGTGGCGACTACAGGCTTTGCAGCACTCAGATATTCAAAGACTTTTACAGGATTCGTTGCCTCTGTTAATGGATTTTGAAGGAATGGTATCGTGCAGACATCAAAACTTGTAAGGTAAGATGGTAGTTCGCTATAGCTCTTCTCTCCTAGAAAATGTATGTTTCGGAGTTTTTTAATATCCCTTAAATTGAGTCCGGAAGTATGCCCAATTAATACAAATGACCAATCAGGGTGTATTGTGGCTGCATTCCTTATAGCGTTTGTGTCAAACCATTCTGCGATCGCGCCATAATAACCAATAATTGGACGCGGCAGTTTCTCCAATGGTCCTCGATCGCGCGCAGGAAGTTTATTGAAATGTTCAAAGTCACCGCCATTTGGTATCAATAAACAGTTTTTGTGAGCTTTACTTAATCGGTTGTATAGCAATTCGGAAGTGGCTATTACAAGGTCGCTGGTTGAAATTAAGGCATCTTCCAGGGAAGCGAACTCCTGATGTGTTACTGCAAATTCACTATGGTCGTCCATACAGTCATAAACGACCCTCCACCCATATTTTTCTTTGAGTTGTTGAATAAGAGGTGTCCAAAATGGATGATGGACCACGCATATAGTATTCAACAAATTCTCCTCCCGAATAAATTTGATTAGAGCAGAAAGGGAATGATTTAGTGATTCGTTAGTTAAATCATTATAATAAATAACTGTTGATGGGTCCCCCGGGAGCGTAAGGTTATAAATATTGTCTGCAATCGGAAATACATCTACCGTGCTATCCTTTGTGGGATTTTTGAACTTAAGGTTAAGATAAAACACCCTATGACCATCATTTGCAAACTGGGATAGAATTTGTTGTGGGCGTTGAAATCTAAAATCCCAATCAATTACTGGAAAGCAAAGAACATCTGTTTTTCCTTTTGAAGACTGGATATAGGTTTTTCCTGTCCTGTGAATTGGTATTGTCTTCTGTCTTCTTAATATGCGTCTGATTTTTTCGAGACCGCGTTGAAAAACTGCTTCTAGACCCTCGTGTTTTAGAACTCTCAGCAAACTATCTCGTTTACTGCCCGGCGGCACGAACCAATGTTTTAGTTTTATCAGGACACTTAACTGTTTCCTAAGATTATGCAACATGGATTCGCTTTTGGCTAGCGCATATGTTTGTCGCGCTGCCAGTTC
>DNDO01000212.1:0-25552 GCA_003484265.1 Anaerolineae bacterium | reverse complement strand
GGCTAGCGCATACGTTTGTCGCGCTGCCAGTTCCCAAAGAAAGTCAACACTCACATTTCTTCGGTTCCCTGGTATCTGCTCATCCAATAACTGAAGGGCCAAGGTCGTACTCTCTTTTGCTGACTCTCTCAATGATACCGAGGCATTGCTCAATTTTGAAATATTTTTATCTTTTCCTGCCCAAGCATTTCGAAGGGTTTGTTGAAGCTTTTCTAATGAAAGGCTTTCTAGGTTAATAGAATATTCTTCCATGCCAGTCTGTTTAAGAAGGTGTAATACTTTTGGATCATACACCAATCCCACTAGAGGTGTGGCGCTTATAATAGAAAAGATCAGTGAGTGATAGCGCATTCCGATCACAAAGTCACAGGATGCGATAATTCCAGCACTGATTTCTGGTGGATATTCTTTGATCAAAATAGTACTTTGATCTTTGTTTTTCATTTTTTCCCTGATATTAATTGCTACTGCTAAATCATTTACATCAGGCGTGGCCTCAAGATTTTGGAAGGGTATAAAAAGAATTTCTCCATTCACCTCGTTTATAAATTCGTCAAGGGCATTAGCTAGTAGAGTCTGCCACTCATCCGGCGAAACGTTGATATCCCAATAACGTGGACAAACAGCGATTATAGGGGTATTCTTCGTTTTTGGCAGATTGTTGGCCAGCAAAACCTGTTGCGCCTTATCTTTATCAGGGTTGAGGCAAAAAGCGGGATCTGCTGTCACTCGGATGTTAAGATCTGGAAGGTCATATTTTTTTATTATTTCAAACGATTCAAAATCACGAACAGTAACAATGTTTGCAATTCCAAACGAGATTTTAGTTAATTTTTTACCCGGTTCGGTTTCGAGAGGACCCACGCCTACTGCATAAAGCATCGTGGACTTCCTGTGCATTGCGGCCAGGAGAGGAAAGCCACTGAAATAAGCTATGCCCGCGTGATTCTGGGTCAGGAGGAAATCTTCTTTGAATCCAAATTGGTCGTGAAATATTCCCCCCCCGCCTACTAAGACCAAATCACTTCTTTGGATAGCATCGTAAATGCTTTGTGTGTCCGTCCAAGATATGGATTTCACCTTGTGTAAAAGGATCGTTTCTGTGGGGTTACCTGAAACGACTGTAAAATCTAAATCTTTCCTCTGTTTTCGGAACTCTGCAAGCATAGCGGTTAGGATGGTTTCGTCACCTGTATTACCGAATCCATAATAACCCGCAACAAGTATCTTTTTTGATATCTGATTTGCCATTTAGTTTAACAACTCTTTAAGGAGGTTGGAACAAGTATACCATTGTAAAAAACCAATCAAAACCGCTTAAAGGTCATTAAAACCAAATGCTTGTCCAGCCCGGACAAGCATTTGAGAAGGTTAAAGTTACGAATATTAAGGTACCAGATTTTTGGCTTTGGAGACCAGATAGGCACCAAGCCCGCGATCAACCAATCCATTCGGGCAGAAGAGCGGTTTTCCTGATCCAATATCTGTTCCGCAAGATGGGATCAAACCGTTTGCATACGCTTGTTCAGCCCATTTAGTTGCCCAAAAATTAGGATTGGTCATATCTGCGAATACGGTTCCTGTAGCATTAGGTGGGGTGTACGTACTTCCCTCCTTTAACTTCATACCAAAGACGGCGGCTTCCTGGCGTGTCGTTTGTGTCCATGGGCAATACTTTAGCGGGTTTAATTCACAACCAGCAGTTAAGTTTGCATTTTTCATTCCCTCAGCCCATTTTTCAGCCCAAGGACCAGGAGACCAATCATCTGCAAATAGGTCCCAAGGCGGATCCGGAGGTGTGTAAGTATTACCGAATTCCCCTCTTAAGGTGAACACACCCATCTGTGCGCGGTCAAGGATGGTTGCGGGGCAGAATTTTAATGGTACTAGGCTACAACCGGCTGTCAGACCTGCACCATATAACGCTTCAATATATTCGAAATACGGATGGGTAGGTGGCACATCAACAAAAGTCTGGTGTTTTGCGTTGAAGGTTAAACTACAGGTTGTATCGGGATCATTATCACACGCAGGCTCGGGAGAACAACCGCTTTGGAGGCATTTGAATTTCGCGACTTGAATATAATACGTGACGCCTGCAGTAGCCGTAAATGCTAATTGCGAGGTAACTCCAACATCGTTATCATCGTCACAGCCAACGAGAGTTAGATTGTTCACAGCGTTACCGGTCCATGCCGCTATATACGTGTCATAGTCAGTTCCAACTGTATCAAAGGATATAAAGCCAGTTGATGCCGGCGTGTATTTGTACCAAACAGTATTGTTTCCGACCTCTAAAAGGTTTCCGTCACAGGAAACATTGACGCGAGGCTCGCCAGTTTGTACCGTTGCCTCGGATGTATTAATGGAGTCGGTGTAAGGAATACTTGGGACATCTGTTGCGGACGCCCAATTATCATTCAATGGTGGAGCCGCAAAGGCAACGTTAGATCCGCCCGGTCCTAAATTGAACACCGCAATCGCCAAGAGCAGGATAATCTGCAAGGCGGTTTTTACTTGAAGGGAATATTTTTCTTGTTTCATGCCTTCCTCCGGAAATCCTTTGCTGACCAATCAATTTCTTGAAAGGGCACAAAATTCACTGCGTAATTATTCATCCTTATTATAAATCTACTTTTTGAGAACCCACCAAAAATAACCGATTTGGGGGATTACAAATTTGAGAATTCCCGTAATTTTGAGTGGTTCGCCGTCTAAATTAGGCTATCTAAAACAGATAATTTCCCAACTTCTCTCCAGCCGTGTACCATTCCCATTTTAAATACATGCCGAATCATAGGTTAAATAGGGGTGGGTGAGAAATTTTATACACGAATTAATCTTGCATGGCTGTTTGCAAGGACGTTTGCCAGTCTGGTAGTCGAAGACCAAATGTTTCTTCAAATTTTAAGCAGTCGAGGGCTGTGAAACGAGGTCTTCTAGCGGGCATATTGAATTCATCGCTTGTGGCTGGCTCTATGGTTGGAGCCGGTTGTTCAGTCCGGGTTGAAGCGTTGGCAAGGATTTCTCTTGCCCATTCAAAACGAGAAGTGTATCCATTACCTGCAAGATGATATACGCCGCGTCTTTCCTTTATATATTCAAATAGTGTTTCAGGGTGATGGGAAAGCATTTCGAAAGTGGTCCTTGCCAAATCCCGGACCCATGTAGGGTTGCTGATTTGATCGCTGACAATTTTTAAAGATTTGGATTCGCGCGCCCATCTCAACACTTTGGTTACAAAATTGTTTCCCCGTATATTGTATGCCCAACTCGTTCTAAAGATTAGGAAAGCATCTCCTTCCAGATAGATATTTTCTTCTCCTTTTAATTTGCTTTTACCATACACATTCAATGGGCGCGGCATATTGTTTTCTTTGTAAGGTATATTACTTGTGCCATCAAAAATATAATCAGTTGAATAGTGAATAAAAACAGCCTGCAATTTGCGCGCTGATTCTGCCATTAATCCTGGTGCCAGCGCATTTACTGTATACGCCAGTTCACTTTCAGTCTCCGCGCGATCCACCTCAGTGTATGCGGAAGCATTAATTATCAGCGTAGGCTTAATTTGTTTTAAAGTGGTTTGCAGGGCGGGGATATCAGAAATATCCAATTCTTTGCGCCCTAGTGCAATTACTTCACCCAGTGAAGGCAGGATATGTTGCATTTCCCAGCCGAGTTGTCCGTCTTTCCCAAATAGTACAATTTTCATGACGAATAGTCATTCGAAAACAGGGGCATCCGGTAATGATATTCCGGCGCTATCCTTGAAAGATAAAATTGGAGTTTCACCATTTAAAGGCCATTGAATATTAATTGTTGAGTCGTTCCATGCAATTGTACGTTCCCATTCTGGTGCATAGTAGTCAGTGGCTTTGTAGATAACTTCAGCATCTGAACTGGTAACGTAAAAGCCATGTGCAAATCCAGGAGGAATCCATAACATCTTTTTATTGTCAGCTGATAAATAGTCCCCTACCCACTTCCCAAAAGTGGGGGAATTTAATCTAATATCCACGGCTACATCGAATATCTCTCCCGCAATGACTCGTATCAACTTCCCTTGCGGGTGTTTGATTTGGTAATGCAATCCGCGCAGGGTGCCATAGAACGATTTTGAGTGATTATCCTGAACAAAATCCATATCAATTCCAGCGCTCTTGAATTGGTTTTGTTGATAACTTTCAAAAAAAAAGCCACGCTTGTCCTCAAATACTTTGGGTTCAATGATTATGATGTCAGGAATATGGGTGGGAACGAGATTCAATTTGGAACTCCGATACTATTGTGTTAGTAGTTGGGATTGCCGGTAAAGTTCAACGATTTCCCTTGGTGAGCCTGAAGCTTTCAGGACACCATGATCCAACCAGATGGCATGTGTACACAAGGTTTGAAGCGTTTCTAGATTGTGTGTAACCAGAAGAGATGTGGTGCCCTCAAGTCTGAACTTTTCCATTCGGATATTGCATTTTTTGCGGAAATTTTCATCCCCAACCGAAAGAATTTCATCCAGTATTAGGATATCCGGTTTCCAAGTTGTAGAAATGGAGAAGCCAAGGCGGGCAACCATGCCGCTGGAAAAGGTTCTTAAAGGTGAGTTAATAAAATTACCAAGTTCTGCAAATTCGATGATTTCCGGTAAACGGGCTTCGATCTCTCGGCTTGTATGTCCCAAAAGCGTGCCATTCAAGAATATATTTTCCCATCCGGTCAATTCGGGATGAAAGCCGCCGCCTAATTCAAGCAAAGGGGATACCCTTCCAATTAACCGAACACGCCCATTGGTTGGGATTAATACACGGGAGATCACTTTTAAAAGGGTGCTTTTACCAGCTCCATTATGTCCAACAATCCCTAATATTTCACCTCTATTAACCTGCAAACTTACATCGCTTAACGCTGTAAACTCTTTAATTCTGACCCTCCGTTTAAATAACTGAATAGCATACTCTTTAAACGTATTAATTCTTTGCTCGGGTGCATGATAGCGAACACTGATATTGTCAAGTATGATAACTGGATTCATTATGGATTAGGCAAGATAGGCGAATTTGTCCGATTGATATGAAAAATAAACCCATCCGATCAGCAAGGTTATTATCGATATTGTGGTGCCTCCAATAATAATGGTTATCGATGGGAGAGAACCATTGTAAATAGGGCTCCTAAACATTTCGATCAAATAATACATAGGGTTTGAATAAAGCATTAAATTGCGATAGGTTTCAGGAAGAATATCTGCAGGGTAAACAATGGGTGTTAAATACATCCATGCTTGAATAATAATTTGGTACATCTCCTTTATATCTGGGAATTGAATTGCCAATGTGGATAGAATTAGACTTAATCCAAGGGCAAAGAAGGTTAGACATAGAATTGGAATGGGAAGGAAAGTAACAGCCCAGGTTACAGGTCTTCGTGCGATCAATACAATTAATAAAAGGGGTATTAGGGAAAGAATCAAATTTACGAACCCAGTGCCGACAGATGATAACGAAAATGATGTTTTTGGCACATAGATTCGTTTTAAAAGTGCACCTCCCCATATGATCTGGTGTACAGCAGATGATGTGGTTTGCGAGAAAAATGTCCAGGCGATCAGCCCGCTCAATAAATAGGCAATATATCCTTCAATACGGCCGAATAATTTAGAAAATACAATGTTCATGACGATCATCATTCCAAGAGGTTGGAGCATTGTCCAAAAGACGCCAAGCACTGACCTTTTATATCTAGCTACAATATCACGCCGTACCAATTGATATATAAGATCCCTGTATCGAATAGTATCTAACAACTCTTCGATTGCCGGAGACCTTCTTGCTTTGCTGTCATAGGTGAACACTATATTTGAATTAATTGTGTTATCTGCCATGGTTAATATATTATAACCTCATGTCAATTGACATTTCATCTAACCTCGTCTACACTCCCGCCATGCTCTCACGGGTATTTTCCTGTGCTGTAATTGGGCTTGAAGGCGTCATCGTCGAAGTGGAAGTGGACTACTCAAACGGTTTGCCTGCGGTCATCATTGTCGGCTTGCCTGATGCCGCTGTGCAGGAGAGCCGTGAGCGTGTTCAGACCGCAGTCAAGAATGCCGGCCTTCATTTTCCCCGTCACCGAATCGTTGTCAACCTTTCGCCTGCCTCAATCCGTAAGGAGGGTCCCGCCTACGATCTTCCCATTGCGCTTGGTGTAATTATTCTCTCTGGTCGTCTCCCGCACGAAGTTGTGGAAAACACACTTGTTGTCGGAGAACTCTCGCTCGATGGTGTTGTCCGTCATACGCGTGGAATATTGCCGATGGCTGCCACCGCTCGTGCCAATGGATTCAAACGGATGTTCGTGCCCGAAGCGGATGCCGGTGAAGCGGCATTGATCCCTGACCTTGATATATATCCCGTCCGAACGCTCGCGGATCTTTACAACCATTTATCGGGCCGCCAATTAATCGAGCGCTACCAACCCTCGAGTGACGAGTCCCTGGAGCCGCTCTTCACACCGACAGACTTCTCCGAAATCAAAGGGCAGGAACATGTCAAACGCGCGCTCGAAGTTGCCGCGGCTGGCGGGCATAACGTCCTGATGATAGGAAGCCCGGGGGCTGGCAAAACCTTGGTTGCTCGTGCCTTGCCCGGAATTCTGCCTGAAATGTCCATCGAAGAATCGCTGGATGTGACGCGTATTTACTCAGTTGCAGATCAACTTCCGCCCGGCACTCCCTTGATAAAACATCGTCCATTCCGTTCGCCGCACCATACAATTAGCCATGCAGGTTTGGTGGGCGGCGGGAATATTCCAAAGCCGGGTGAGATATCGTTGGCGCACAGGGGTGTATTGTTTTTAGATGAGTTCCCCGAATTCGGTTCACGCGTCCTCGAGGTAATGCGGCAACCGATGGAGGATAAAGTCGTCACCATCAGCCGCGCCAAAGGCTCACTGACTTTTTCGGCCAATTTTCAGTTGATTGCCGCGATGAATCCATGTCAATGCGGGTATTATGGTGATGCCTTGAAACCATGCACCTGCGCCCCGGCAATGGTAACCAAATATCAAAAACGGATCTCAGGTCCATTGCTCGATAGAATTGACATTCATATCGAAGTTCCGCGTGTGGATTATGAGAAACTGAGCGGTGATCGGTTGGGGGAAACAAGCGGAGTTATCAAGTTGCGTGTTCAAGCAGCGAGAGATATTCAAAACAAACGATTCTCAAGTAATGACGTATCGGATATCGTCTGTAACGCGGATATGCGGGTCGGGGAGGTCAGGCAGTTTTGCAAGTTGCAGGAAGAAGGTCAGGGTTTGATGCGGGCGGCAATGACTCAGATGAATCTTTCAGCACGTGCCTATCATCGCATCCTAAAATTGGCGCGCACCATTGCTGATCTGGCTGGAAGCGAAGAGATCGGTTCCGCGCATTTGGCGGAGGCGTTGCAGTATCGCCCGAAGTTGATGATGGGATAGTTGCGACCAAATATATTTCACACTTTACGTTTTTTACTGCGTTTGTGTACGTACATTGCTTCGTCAGCCTGTGAAAGCAAAGCCTCTATTGTTTGGGTTGAATTTAGATCAGCCTGTATGATACCGAGGCTGAACGACAAAGTGTACCCATGTCCAGATTCCAGATTGTGGGAATCAAAATTGCTGTGTAAACGTGCCTTAATGGAATTGAGATTATCCTCCGAAGCGTCAATTGTCAGGACGGCAAATTCATCTCCACCCATTCGGGCGATAACGTCTGAATCACGAAACGTTTGGGTCAAAATATGAGAAAAATGGGTCAGGGCGGTATCCCCATGTGCGTGCCCGAATGTGTCATTTATATATTTAAGGCTGTCCAGGTCAATATATAACAAACATAAGGGATGGGTTGCCCGCCGTGCAAATTTCAATAATCCATTCGCAAGGATCATAAAACCGCGACGGTTATACAGGCCGGTCAAATCATCGGTCAGGGAAAGACTGCGCAGGCGATCATTGGTCTTCTCTAATTCCAAATTTTTTTCATAAAGTTTATCTGCCAGAATTTGAAGATGCTCACGCTGAAGCTCACCGGTTTGCGGAAGTCTGGCAGGTGCAACAGGCTTTTTTAGCGCTTCGTGCACTGCGCGTAGGATCTCCTGGGGTTCGGCAGGCTTGCCAAGGGTGTGTTGAATTCCGCTGGTAATCGCCAGTTTACGGACATCCGCTTCAAGATACTCTGCAGTTTGAAAAATGACTGGAACGCCCGATAATAACGGTTCTTTGCGGAGGCGGCGTACAAGGGTAAACCCATCCATGATCGGCATAATAATATCGGTTATCACCAGATCGGGAAGTTCAACACGCGCAAGTTCCAATGCCTCGGAACCATCACCAGCCTGGAGCACTCGATGTCCAAAAGAACCTAACAGTGCCAGGTACAGCTGCCTGTCGGTTGGATGGCTATCAACGATAAGAATGGTTGACATTATTCTCCGCTTTTTGTATGTTTCGACGTGTAATATGAATAATTTATCGTAGGTGTTTCATATGAATACAATTGCAGGTCGCCCTGGATTTTTTGTGTATCGTCAGATAATAGCACAATTCTGACTTGTCACATTGACGAGTTTTTACTATGGGTGAACTAATAATAATGTTCAATTAGAATAGAAGACTAGGGAGGAGAGGCTTAGTCGAAAGCGGAATCTTGCCGAGATGGGAATTGGTCCAACAATTCCCGCCATTCGGAAACTTTCTGTATGGCAGCCAATTATCAGATATCTTTCATGTCCCATATCCTTTGCCATCCGACAGAGATCGTTATAGACGCGTTCATGTATAAGGGTTAATTAGGCTAATGAGTATAGCCTGCCTCGTTGATTATTTACATTCATCCGGGCAATTATTTAACCCCAATTTTAAACGGACGAAAAGTCAGTGCGTATTTCTTCAGGTAGTCTTTCTATGCGGCGATCAAAGTCAACCTGAACAGATGGTTGGCTTTGATCGCCGGCAACCCTGATGATAAGATCGATTTAATTCAACTCTTTGAGGAATATTTCAACAATCTGCGGATCAAAATGCTTGCCCGATTGGTCTCGGATATATGTCAGGGCGTCTTCTTTACTCCATGCGGCGCGATAGGGCCGGTCGGATGTGAGCGCATCCCAAACATCGACAATCGCAAAGAGCCGCGCCGCGATGGGGATCTCGTTCTTCTTCAAGCCGCGCGGATAGCCAGTACCGTCCCATTTTTCGTGATGGCAATAGGGTATGTCCAGGGAGGTTTGCAGATAATCCACTGAGTTGAGCATGTCGTAGGCAAATTGCGGATGCTTGCGCATGGTGATCCATTCCTCATCGGTGAGCGCACCTGGCTTGTGCAGAATTGAATCGGGTATTCCGATCTTGCCCATATCATGCAGTAGCGCGCCGCGCCGGACATGGAGAATTTCGTCTTCGCTCATGCCATAGGATTGTGCTAATTTTACAGTTAACTCTGCCACACGGCGGCTGTGACCTTCTGTCTCCCTGTCTCGAAGATCCAGGGCATGCGTCCAGCCTTCAATAGTGGCTTCATATGCCACCAGAAGTTGCGTATTTGCCTCCTGTAGTTTGGCTCGTTCCTGGATGAGCTTGCTGTAGCGGTTGAGGCGTGTAATTCCCAGCAGACGCGCCCGTAACTCAAAACGGTCAAAAGGTTTTGAAATAAAATCGTCTGCCCCGGCCTTCAAAGCATTTAGCAGGGATTCGCGGTCATCTAGCGCTGTGAGAATGATGATCGGTATCTCGGCAAGTACAGGGTCATTCCGAATATGCTGGCAGACTTCGAAGCCTGTCATCCCAGGCATCATGACGTCCAAGAGGATCACATCCGGCAAAAGTTGTTTTGCCTTTTCAATGGCTTGCATCCCGTTTTCAGCCATTTCAATGTTATACCCCTCGCCTTCCAAAATCGACTCAAGCGTTTGACGGCCCGAATATTCATCATCCACGACCAGGACTGTACTGCTCATTGATCATTCTCCTAAATTGATACAAATTCCCATAATTTTTCTTAATCTTATTCGCATTCTTTACCCTGTATATACGGGGAAACCCCCATTGATCGAATAATTAGACTCAAGAGTCGCGGTCCACAAGACGGTATTTGACTGCCAGACGTACCAAGCCCGCGAGATTGCGGACGCTCAATTTTTCCATTAATCTGGCTCTGTGTTTCTCAACCGTTTTCTCACTAATGAATAACAGACCGGCAATCTCACTGCTTGTATGCTCCTCGGCAATCAATTGCAGGATTTCCTTCTCGCGCGGGGAAAGACCCGAGATCGGGTCTTTATCCTTTCCTCCAACACGCGGGTTTATGACGCTTTCCACGACTATTTCGGATATCGGACTGCTCAAGTAGGTCTGTCCATTTGCGACAGCCCGCACCGCCCTGAGTAGTTCGTCGCTGACCGACGACTTCAAAACATAACCCTTCACGCCGAATTGCAATGCCTGATGTACGAATCCTGTATCTGCATACATCGATAGAATAAGAATGTTGGTCGGGAGTTTGAGGTCGCGGATGTTTTCGGCAGCTTGAATGCCGTTCATGCGCGGCATCATAATATCCATTATGAGGACGTCAGGTTTGTGTTCCTGAACCATATCGATGGCTTCTTGTCCGTTGGAGGCTTCGCCCATCACATGAATGTCTCCCGCTTTTTCCAACAATGCGCGGATACCTGCCCGCACCATCAGATGATCTTCAGCGATCAGCACTCGAATCATATTGTTTCCTTTTCAGCGGCAGATTCTGGCAAGGGAAATTGTGCCAGCAGGACTGTACCTCGCACCGGGCTGGAACTGATATTGAATTTTCCGCCAGCAAGCGTTACTCGCTCGCGCAAACCGGTCAACCCTATGCCGTTCGACTGTGTTTTTGCCGGATCGAAACCGTGCCCGTTATCCTGAATGGTCAAGTTGATTGTTTTGTCCTCAATGGTCAGATCGACCCATACCTGGGTGGCGTCGGCATGTTTTATGATGTTCGTGAGCGCTTCCTGTAAGACACGATAGAGGGTTACTTCGTATATATCGGGGAGCACAGGCAGGGTCGAATCCATTTCAAGGTTGATCGGTAATTTGGTGCGGTGTGTGAATTCATTGCAGTGAGTTTGCATGGCAGTTTTGAGGCCCAATGCATCGAGCAGGGCTGGTCGCAGGTTATGCGCCAGCGTGCGGACTTTAATAAATACTTCAAGCGACTGCTCGTATAGAGATTGCAAACGATCGAACATATCTCCCTTTGGAAGAGACGGATCGTTCTGCAGGTCGCGCAGGGCAATCAAGTTGGTGGTGAGCGCCTGCCCGAGATCGTCATGGAGTTCGCGTGAAATACGCTGTCGCTCCTGTTCCTGCGCGGCAATGAGCCGTTCCGCCATTTCGCTTAGATTCTCACGCTGTTTCATCAGCGTTTGATAACGGTTCAGCCGTGTAATGGTGCGTACGCGCAGGGTGATTTCCTGGCGGTCTACAGGTTTGGAGAGGAAGTCATCGGCGCCGGATTCAATTCCCATTAGGAGTGAGGTGCGGTCATCCAGGGCGGTGAGAAGGATGACCGGGACCTCAGCAAATCTGGGGTTGGAGCGGATGCGGCGGCAGACCTCGAAGCCGTCCATGCCGGGCATCATCACATCCAAAAGGATCAAGTCAGGCTGGATTTTTTCGATGGCTTGGAGCGCTTGTGCGCCGCTTTCCGCCAATTCCAGTTGGTATTTCTCGCCCTCCAGAATGGCGACTAATGTTTCGCGGGCGCTTGGTTCATCGTCAACGATCAGAATAGTACTCATCGATGTTGAACTGGTTTCTTTTCAATCGAAAGGAAATTTTGGATGATCTTTAGCAGTCTTTTGAGATTTACAGGCTTGCTGATATATTCATCCATGCCGGCAGCAAGACAGCGTTGACGGTCGTTCGGCATGGCAAGGGCTGTCAGGGCAACAATCGGCGTTTGTTTGAATTCGGGATCCTCCCTGAGTCTTTTAGTGGCTTCAAACCCATCGATCCGAGGCATTTGAATATCCATAAGGATCAGGTCAGGATGTGTAATCTTTGCCTGCTCGATACCTTCGAGCCCGTCCTGAGCAGTTATTACTTTATACCCGGCATTTTCCAGGTAGTCTTTGAGCATCATCGTCACTTCCTGTGTGTCTTCCATCAACAGAATGGTGTGCTTGTTGACTTCATCAGGAGCAACCGGACGGAGTCTGCCGGTATTTCTCAATTTTACTGTGGTGTCGGGAGTCAGCGCAGGCTCCCACGGGAGGGTAAGCGTGAACCGGCTTCCCTGCCCGGGCACGCTTTCAACTTTCACGCCGCCTCCATGCAGGCGCGCCATCTGCGCCACTAGCACCAGCCCCAGCCCGGTGCCGGCATTTTCACGCGCAAGACCGCCGTCCAATTGTACGAATGGTTGGAATAAAAGCGGCATATCGTTTTCCTTGATCCCAATGCCGTTATCCCAAACCCCAAATGAGACCTGGTTTGCGTTTTGATCTACACGGATCTCCAAGCCCAGCCTTCCATTTTCTGGCGTGAACTTGACCGCGTTGCTCAACAGGTTGACAAGCATCTGTTTCAGCCTGCGTTCGTCCGCCCACATCAATCCGATGCCGCTATCGATATCCAGTACAACCTCCTGATTCTTCTTCAAAGAAAGTTGTTTGACCATGCGCAGGCTTGCCTCGCAGATCGATTTGATATCGACCTTGTTAATATTGAGAGTAATCTGACCGGCGTCGATCTTAGCAAGGTCAAGAATATCATTGATCAAGGACAATAGGTGATGCCCACTCTCTCCGATTGTGGTGATATATCTTTGCTGTTTTTCATTCAACGGTCCCGCAGTCTGCTCAGCCAGGCTCTCCGACAGGCCGAGGATGGCGTTCAAGGGTGTCCGTAGTTCGTGGCTCATATTTGCAAGGAACTCATCCTTCACACGCAGGGCGCGCGCCAGGCTTGAGTTGGCGCGGCTGAGATCGGATGTTCGTTCTTCCACACGTTTTGCCAGCAGGTTCCTTTCCTCCGCCAACGTAAGTTCCATCTGTTTCCTTTCGATGATATCCCAAGCGTGATCCGCAAAGCGCACAGCGGTTTCAACATCATGTTGTGTGTAATCATCAGGCTTGTTGCCGATCCCTAATACACCCATAATTCTTTCATTTCTAACAATGGGGATCACCATTTCGCGGACAATGTTGTTGTGACCTTCTGGCAGTCCCTTCTTATTCGTCAGGGATGCATAATCATTGTGGATGAGCGGCTGACGCTGACGGACCGCATCCGCCCATACCCCAGCCTGATCCAACGACCGATGAAATCCGTCGCTGATTGGGACATCGAGCAGGTCAAGCGTCTTTGTCGACCACATTTGCTTGACGGGGGTGCTTTGGCCTTCATCCATGAAATGGAAGAAACCGACCGGGCTGTCGATCAATTCCGTCACCACATCCAACATTCTTTGCAAGACATCATCCAGGGAGTTGTTCGCTGAAAAATTCATCAACTCGAACCGCTTCTGCATGATGATCTCTGAGATCTTTCGCTCGGTTACGTCCTTGGCGACAACTGACACACCGCTTGTTGACGGGTAGGCGTTGATCTCATATGCGCGTTGTTCCTGGTTCAAGTTCAAAAAAACCTCGAACGATTTTGGCGCGCGGTTCATCAGGACATTCATATATATCTTTTCGACATTCATCTGCTCCAGCGAATCCCCAAATATCTCCCGTATGGGTTTCCCAAGGGCTTCCGCTTTGGAGATTCCGGTTAACAACTCGGATGATTTGTTCCAATGGGTGAATTGCAGGTTATGGTCCATCTCGAACATGATGTCGGTGATACTGTCTGCAAGGTCGCGGTAATGTGTTTCGCTGGTCCGCAATGCGCTCTCTGCGCGGTTGCGTTCAGCCAATTCGCGTTGTGCCGCTTGGTAGAGACGGGCGTTCTCAAATGCGACTGCGGCCTGGTTTGCCAGGGTAGCCAGAAGGCGTTCGTCTTGTGGTGAAAACGCGTCTGCTTGTTCGCTTTCAACACTGATCACACCGAGCACACGCTCCCCGATCTTGAGCGGCATGTATAATCCCGACTGCATCTCGCTTACAACATCTATATATTGCGGGTGGGCATGGACGTTTCCTGTCCGCAGAGGCTGTCCGGTCTGAACAACCCAACCGCTTAATCCCTGACCTACCCGTGTGATCATCGTGTTGAACTGACGGGATTTTTCAGCTATCTCTTCCTCGTTTAATCCCGGCTCGTTGAGGGCGATCAAATCCAACTCATCGCTATTCTCTTTTTTTATGCGAATTGTCACATGATGCCAGGAGAGATGATGTGCAAATGTCTTGATAATTTGTTGCCCGATTTCACCCCGCTTTAGCAATCGGCTTATTATCAATCCGTTCTCGTAAAGTGCCTCGAGCTCCATAAGATTACGTTTAATATCCTGCTCCGACCGTATGCGTTCTGTGACGTCGCGCAATATACCCTCATGAAAGAGGATATTCCCCTCGTCATCATGGACATAGGAGCCGTGATCCTCCACCCAAATTTCTGAACCGTCTTTGCGGCGCATCCGGTAAATATCGGTCTCTTCCTGCCCCGTATCAAGAATATGACTCCCTCTTTCGTCCGGCGAAAAGTAGAGTTCTTTCTTGATGTCAACTTCAAGCATTTCTTCTTCATTTGCATACCCAAACATCTTCACCATGGCTGGGTTGATGTCCAAGAACTTTCCTGCATGTGTACTGCGATAGACACCATCCATCATGCGGTCAAAGAGCAGACGATATCGTTCCTCAGAGGCGCGCAGGGATTCTTCGGCCAGCTTACGGTCGGTGATATCTATGATGGATACCAATATCTTGCCAAGCGTTTCGGTATATCCCGGCACCACTGATAGACTAAAGAAGACATCCCTTCTTGAGCCGTTGTCCCTGCGAAAAACCTCATCACTTTCAAAGGATAAGCTGCCTTCAGCCAGGCTGATCAATTCCGCTTTGAAATTTGGCAGAGCCGCATCTGTCAGAGACTTGGATAATGGTCCCAGCAAGACGGATTTGTCATTGACCTGCATTAATTCCAGGCTGGCACGATTGACATCCAGTATCTTCACCAAATCAGCACATTTCTTTACAGATTCAGGGTGCTTGTCGAAATATTCCTGGAAATCTGTAACCCCTTTAGAACGTAGCTCTTCGAAAAACGATTTCACCTCCGAGAAATCCTCTTCCCAGAGTGAAATCGGCGAATTCTCGAACAAGTCCTTGTATCTTTCCTGGCTGTCCTGCAGAGCATCCTCCGCCAGTTTACGATCCGTGATGTCGTGTGCGATTCCGCGAATTATGGGTTTATCAACACCTTCAGTGCGAAGCGAGTTGTTGTATTCCCAAATACGTTCTTCGCCGGATCGCGTTCGCACTATCATTCGGCCCTTGGCTGACCCATATCGACGGATATTTGCGATGTATGCGCCAAATCTGTCACGCGTGGAAGGGGAAAGCAGGTCTTTGAGATTCATCTTCATAAGATCATCCACAGAGTATCCCAGCATTTTCCCAGACGAGGAATTTACCGTGAGAAGATTTCCTTCCAAGTCGTGTGTACAAACGAGGTCGTTGCTGTTCTCGACGAGATCGCGATACCGATCCTCGCTTTCCCTTATTACCTCCTCGGTTTTTTGACGTTGAATGGCTGATCCCAGATTTCCTGCTGCGGCTTTCAAGGCATCGATCTCTGTCTTTTCCCATGTGCGCTGAGTTTTACATTCGTCGAAGCCTATAAACCCCCACAATTGTTCTCCCGCAAAGATGGGCACCACTGCCAGCGAGAGAATACCCTGTGGCGTAAGAAGCTCCTGTTCGCTGGCAGGGAATTCCGGCACGTTTCCAAAAACAACATCGTCATTCTCGAGAATGTTTACCCACCGTGCGAAGCCTGCATCAAGCATGGGAATGTTTTGCAGGTCGGGGTTGTCGATTTGCGGATCCATATCCAGGGCAACCCATTCATGGCGTTGGCTGGTCAAAAGAACGCCGTCGGACGAATAATGATTTTGAAAAACATAGACCCGATCCACACCGGTTGCCCGCCCAAGTTTTGCAAGCACATCCGAGATGATTTCCTCCCAATCTGTTGTACGAATGAACTGCTGGGCTGTGTATGCGACAGCAGACATGATCGCTTCGCGGCTTTTCAATACATCGTCGGCCCGCTTGCGTTCGATTGCCAGGGCAACCTGTGAGGCAACGGATGCCAGGAAATCCTTATCCTGTTCCGTATAACGATCGGCGTTTGCGTAATCCTGTACTGCGATCACGCCAATTGTCCTGTTGGTTGTTATAAGCGGTGCCCCGAGCCATGATCCAGAGTCCGCCCCGACAAGTTCCAATTCGCCCTGTGCCACCAACCTATTGAATTTCTCATGCGACATGAGCACAGGCTCACCGGTCCGATAAACGTAGGCGGTTATGCTTTTTTCCAGTCTGGAGGGCAGCATGGGCGGGTCGTATTGATCCACCGAATAGATTTCCTCGAAAAGCCCTGTATCGAAGTTGTATATAACAACGAAGAAATTTTCCGCGTAAATGACATTTGCTATAGACGAGTGGATCAGCCTCAAAAATTCTTGAAGATCGTTTGATTGGGTAAGCCCCTGCGCGATATCTAAAATGACCTGACGTTCCTTTTCTAATCGTTTGCGTTCGGTAACGTCGCGGGTAACTCCAAGCAGGTTGGTCACAGCGCCATTCTCATCCCATAAAGGTACGGCGTGCGTTTCCAACCAGCGATGCGTTCCCTTCAAGCCAACAATTTCAAATTCCAGAGTCCCAGACTCGCCCTTAAGAACACGTTTCGTAAGGGATTTGAAATCTGCGCGATGGTCCGGCGCAACGATATTGACCACCGCGCTGCCCTTTACCTGCTCGAGCGAGTCCGCCTCGATCATGGACAAACCGGCTTGATTCATCTCGAGAAGGTTTCCGTCTACATCCAGGATCTTTACACATTCCGGATCCGATTCTACGATGGTCCGCAAACGAGCCTCGCTGTTTGCAAGTGCGGCTTCAGCGCTCGCTCGTTCGGTGATATCCTCGGTCGTAACGATGACCTTGGAGTAATCATTTTCGTATCCCGGCACTACAGACCAGTTCAGACGGATCACTATAGACTCACCGGTTAAGGTCCTATCGGCGCCGATCCAACCATTGCCTGTCCTTCCTTCTGCAATCGCAATGAAATCTTCGAGATTATGTTCCTGCTCCCCCTCGCTTAACACCTGGTACGTTGATTTGATCAGCATCTCTTTGCTTTCAGCGTGAAACATGCGTAATGCGGCGCTGTTTACATCGAGGACCTTGATCAGTGCACTGCATTTTTCCAATTCTTTAGGATATGTACCGAAATACTCACGGAAATCATTAATCCCCTTGCGCTTTAGCGAGTCGAGGTAATGTTTGACTTCAGAGAAGTCCTCCTCCCACATGGATACAGGAGAATTCTCGAACAAACCATGATATCTTTTCTGGCTTTCAAGCAAAGCCTGCCTTGATAGTTCCCGCTGGGCGATCTCGTTCTGCGCCTGTTGGAAAAGCCGCGCGTTATGTATGGCTATTGCCGCTTGATTGGCAAAGGTTTTTAGGTTTTCACCGTGTATGGATGTGAAGAAGTTGGCGGTCTCACTGTCCAAAAGAATAAATCCAATGATCCTGCCATAAATGGAAATGGGGGCACCGACACTTGATAACAACCAGGATGTTTCCGGCGTCTTATACCAGCCTTGATAAGTGCGGGTATCGGATACGACCACATAACTTCCCGTCTCGAATATCTCGCGAAGGTTGGCTGCATTCTCCAGCGAAAGTTCAGATGTGATTTTGTCCACATCCATGCCGCGTTCCTTGTAACCAAGAGTGCCCGCCAACTGCATGGAACCCGATTCATTGAGGAGCATGATCGAAGCGCCATCATGTGGCACCACACGCCCAACAGCGGCCAAAATGTGAACCAGCACTGCATCGATATCGAGCGTGCGGTTGAGCATTTGCGCGGTCTCGCTCAAGGTTTCCGCCAATGTACGCTGGTCGCGCTCGGCCTCTTCCGCCCGTTTGCGGTCTGTGACATCTTGAACGATTGCTTGAATGCAGGGTTGACCTTCAAAAGTGGTTTTGATCAGAGAGAGAACGGCATCGTACGGCGTACCATCCTTCCGTTTAAATTGAGCCGGAAAATTTTTTAGAAAGCCTTGTTTCTTAAAAAGTGCCAGTGCCTCATCCCTTTGTTTTGGATCGTGATAAAGCCCTGAGACATTTCCGATCTTTTGTATGTCCTCGCGGCTGTATCCGCCGGGCTGCATCATGGCTTCATTGTATGCCAGCAGGTTTCCATTCTGATCCGCCACGCCGATGCCGATCGGGGTGTTCTCGAATAAATTACGGAATTGTTCCTCGCTGGTTTTTAGGGCTTCTTCCGCCTGCTTGCGTTCGGTTACATCCCGATAGTTGATCACAATAGCGCTTACGCTTGGTTCATCCAGCAGGTTAGTAGCTGTGGCTTCCACCCACTGCCACGTGCCACTTGCATGTTTCAGCCGAAAAATACCGTCCTGGGAATCCCCTGGTTCATTGATCAGTTTGGCGAATATTTCCTGTATCCACTCCTGGTCTTGCGGGTGTATTAGCTCGAATATATTGTGCCCCTTAAACTCATCCGGCTTATATCCCAAACTACGGATGGTTGCCGGGCTTTCCCACAATAGGGTGCCGTCTGAGGCTAACAGAGAGATATTATCACGCCCGTGTTCGATCAATGCGCGGAATCGATTCTCGCTCTGTTTGATCGTGTCCTCAGCCCGCCTGCGCTCGGCGAGTTCCTGGTGTAGTTTTTCATTGATATCGTACAGAGCGACGGTGCGTTCTTTTACGCGTGCTTCAAGTTCCTGGTTCGCTTTTTGTAATGCAGCGTTTGCTTCGAGTAGTTCCTGCGAGGTTATCTCCATACCGTTTTCGAGCATTTCGCGGTCTGCGTCAAACTTCCGGTAGGTGTCATCGATGGCTTGTAACAGATCCGTTTCGAGGACAATCTGTTGATCTTTCTTTTTCAAATATCGTTTTAGCTGCCGCTTTAGCAGGGGGTGGTAATCGTTCATTGTTATTGCTCCAGGAATATGGTGATTGTCAGGGTCTGGTTATGCAGTTTGCATTTTGCCAATTTGATTAATTACAAACTTACAGTGCGAAAAATCAAATTCATGTCCATCTTCAATACCGATCAATGAATATTCAAATGATGGGAAAGCCCTTTATGCCTCGTATATCATTTTGCTTTGGCTTTACACAATTGCAAATGGGGGAAATCCCTACCCTGACCAGATGGTGTTGCCGGAGAGGTTATCGGAAATCGATTTATATCGGATGACAGATGGGATTGATCTTGCAAATGTTAATTGTTCCCGCCGAGCAGTTTTTCAATGGTCTTAGCCAACACTTTCAAGCTAACAGGTTTGCTCATATATTCATTTGCGCCCGCTTCGAGGCAAAGCTCACGGTCGCCCGGCATTGCCAGGGCGGTTAGGGCAATTATCGGCGTGGATGAGAAGCGCCGCGTGTCAGCCCGCAGGCGGCGAATGGCTTCGAGCCCATCCATTTCAGGCATTTGGATATCCATCAAGATCAGTGATGGGGAAAATTCATTAGCCATGGCAAGTGCATCCGAGCCGTTGCGGGCGACGACCACAGTGTATCCATGGTCTGCCAGATATTCCTGAATTGTTAATATATTGGATTCGTTATCTTCCGCGAGCAGTATTAATCCCCGATTGTTGTGAGTGACCGGAAGGTCTGCAAATGATTTTAAAGGTGAACCTATTTGTACCTGTTGATCGGTTTCCTGCCTGTTCCACGGCAGGGTCACAGTAAAGCGACTGCCTTTACCGACATCACTTTCGACCCTGATGCTCCCGCCGTGCAATTCCGCCAATTTCAATATGAGAGCCAACCCCAACCCGGTTCCTTCCTGTTGACGCGCGAGACTGCTGTCTAATTGGGTAAAAGGCTTGAATAATCTGGGCTGGTCTTCGGGTGCGATGCCGACACCGTTGTCTGTTACCGTGAAGTGAATTTGATCACCCTCAGCATTGGTGAGCACCTCAAGGGAAACCGTTCCGTTCTCGTGAGTGAATTTGACCGCATTGCTGAGCAGGTTAACAAGTATCTGCTTCAGGCGCTGCGGATCGGCGTGAAGGGATGTTATTGAACGCTTGTTTTGAAAGTCCAGCGTGATGGACTTTTTGTCAGCCATTTCTTCGACGAAGTTGATGCTTGACTCGCAAATTTCGTTTACTGAAATGATCTCGGGTCGGAGCTCGAATTTCCCCGCTTCGATCTTGGAGATGTCAAGGATATCGTTGATCACGTCCAGCAGGTGTTCCCCGCTGGAAGAGATCAATTGGATGTATTGTTCCTGCTTTTCATTGAGCGGACCGCGCGTTTGCTCCAAAAGCGACTCGGATAACCCCAAAATGCTGTTGAGCGGGGTGCGCAATTCGTGGCTCATATTTGCCAGAAATTCATCCTTTGAGCGGTTGGCATCCTTGAGCTGCTGGGTACGTTCCTCCACGCGTTGTTCCAGTTCGGCGGCGTATTCCTTTATTCGATCCTCTGCCTGTTTGCGTTCGAGCCCTTCGCGGGTTAATTCCGCTGTTCTTTCCTGCACCCTGGCTTCGAGCCGCTCGTTGGCTGACCTGAGTTTTGCGAGAAGAACTGCGACGATCAAAAAGAAACCAAGGCGCACCGCTGAATTCCATAGAGGAATGACAGGCATCGAAAATCCCGGTTCGGTCATCAGGTCGGCGATCAGCCATATGGCACTGCTGGTAAGTGATGCAGCAATCCCGAATTTTGTACCCGCAAACCAGGCGATTGCCGCAATGGGAAATAAATAAAAGATGGAGAATGAAAGTTTGGGTCCCGTGAAGTAATCAAAAACCCCAAGCAGAGGAATGACTAGGAAGCTCAGGCGTATCACTCGTGTTTCGAAATGGGTCTTCAGGCGCGATGTAATATTCATTTTATTTTCAATGAGATGTGTGAAGGGCTTCAATAAAAGGTATCGAAGACGCAATCCTTGAGTAGGAGTGTAACATCGGGCGCCGTGTGAAAGATTACAATAACCTATCATCCCAGCAAGTATTTTTTAACGATCAAGCGCTTATTAAGATATTTTTTTTGTACTCTCAATAAACGTTTCAATGATTTCCGCCAGCATCTTTAATCTAAGCGGTTTGCTCAAATATTCATTTGCCCCGGCTTCGAGACAGCGCTCACGGTCGCCAGGCATGGCCAGGGCGGTGAGGGCAATGATCGGAACAGAGGCAAATTTGGGCGCGGCACGTAGGCGGCGGATGGCTTCGAGCCCGTTCAGTTGCGGCATCTGAATGTCCATCAGGATAATATCCGGGGATACTTTTTCAGCGATCGCAACAGCTTCCAAGCCGTCATGAGCAACAGACACGTCGTATCCGCGATCTGATAAATATTCCTGTATCGTTAGTACATTGGATTCGCTGTCTTCGGCAAGCAATACCCTGCCGCGCGATCCGGAGATGAACTCCGTTCCTTCAATGGATATATCTGCTGTTGTTGTCTTTGAGATTTCCTTACGGGTTTTGAAAACTTCTTCGCTCCACGGAAGGTTGACGGTGAAACTGCTGCCCCTGCCGGGTTCGCTTTCGACCTTCACGCTCCCGCCGTGCAGTTCTGTCAATTTCAAGATCAGCACCAGCCCCAGACCGGTGCCTTCATATTGACGGGATAAACTGCTGTCCAATTGCGTGAAAGGCGTAAATAGTTTTGGCAGATTTTCGGGAGCGATGCCGATACCGTTGTCGGTGACGGAAAAACGGATCAGGTCTTTCTCTGAATTGAGGCTTACTTCGAGCGAGACTTTCCCTTTTTCAGGTGTGAACTTGACCGCGTTGTTCAGCATGTTGACGAGGATCTGTTTCAAGCGCTGAGGGTCTGCGCGCAGGGTGGGGATGGCGCCTTCATTCCGAAACTCAATCGAGATAGACTTCTTTGCCGCCATCTCCCTGACGAAGTTAAGGCTGGATACGCAAACTTCCTTCACAGAAACGACATCGGGGCGCAGGTCGAGTTTGCCTGCCTCGATCTTGGACACTTCGAGAATATCGTTGATAAGACCCAACAAGTGCTGCCCGCTGGTGTGGATGAGGTCGATATATTGTTCCTGTTTCTCGTTGAGCGGACCGCGTCTCTTTTCAAGCAGGGTTTCAGAGAAGCCCAGAATACTGTTAAGCGGCGTCCGCAATTCGTGACTCATGGCGGCCAGGAATTCATCCTTGGCACGGTTCGCATGCTCCAGTTCGATGTTCGTTTGATTGAGTTGTGTGGTGCGCTCCTCCACGCGCTGTTCAAGTTCGCTGGTATGGCGCTGGACTCGTTCCCACAGCAAAGCATTGTCGATGGCGATGGCGGCTTGACCTGCCAGGATGACGAGCATGTTGATCCATTCCGAGTCGGCGTTAAGAGGTGACCGATGATAGACTTCCAGAACGCCTTCGATCTTATCCTTGGCGATCAGAGGTGTTCCGTAATAGTCAGCAAAATCCTCGCCCGCCATCTGCAAATCATCAGCCAGTTTACTGTCCGCCTGTACAAAATCAGGGATGTGGATCGTTCGGCGTTCGCGAAGGGCAAGGCTTGCATGACCATCACCAACTTTGATTTGAACGTGGTCGAGGATTTTCCTGCGGAACCCGCGGTTGGCTGCGTATTCCATGGTGTGGTTTTCAGAGTTGATCAAAAGGATTGCGGCGGCATCGACGCTTAATTGCAAACCGACCTGTTGTAGCACGACCTCAAGCGTGGTGCGGATGTCGAAACTGGAGCTGATGGCCTGATCGATCGTGCGCAAACCATTCAAATGTTGAAGTTGGCGCCGAATTTGAGCCTCCGCATATTTTCGCTCGGTGATGTCGTTGAAGAGGATCGCCACTTTCCTCTCTTCCGTTGTACCGATTTTCCACGCGTATACGTCATAATATCGATGGAGTTGCTCGGCTGGGTTTTCAAAACGCAATGGTTCTCCCATTACCGCGATCTTGCCGTAGATCTGGAACCAATGCTCCTCATGAAGTGGGGCGATCTCACGCATCCGCCGGCCGACGGCATTCGAGATCCCTGTCTGGCGTTCAAAAGCCGGGTTCACGATCAGAAACCGGTAATCCACCGGTTTCTCGTTTTCGTCGAATAGCACTTCTATGGTACAGAACCCTTGATCTATGGACTCGAACAACGACCGATACTTTTCCTCCGACTCCCGTAGAGCATTCTCAGCCTTTTTACGTTCGGTGATATCCACGATTGTCGCCATCACCAACGTTCCTATGGATGTTTCAATAGGCGCCAAACCGATCTCGATCGGGAACTCACTTCCGTTCTTGTGAAGCCCATAAAGTTCACGCCTTTCGTCCATGGTTCTGGCTTGTGGATCAGCCAAGATATTGGCGCGGTAGTCTACGTGCTTGTCGCGAAAACGTTCCGGTACAAGCAATTCCACATTTCCATCGACTAATTCGTTGTGAGTGTAACCAAAATATTTCTCAGCCCGTTTATTCATCAGGAGTATCTGCCCGGCAGGATTGAGGAGCATGATGGCATTGGGAGCCGATTCGATCGCCAGACGAAATTGTTCCTCTGCCAACCTGCGTTCTTTTTCATTTTCCAGCGCATCCAATGCGAAGGAAATATCGCGACTGATCTCTTTCAACAGGCGAAGTTCATCCTCCATTTTGAAGAATCCGACTTCAGCCGCATATAAGATCAAGATTCCGATTACTTCATTCCTGCAATAAAAAGGAACTGCAGCCGCGGAATGGTAACCGTATCTTCGGCTGTCCTCGTGCCAGTGTTTCATTCGCTCATCCGCCTGCACGTCGTCGCTAACTACGATCTTTCTATCGTGAATTGCTGAGCCGATCATTCCCTTGTTGTATGGTGGATTGTTGATATTGATCTTCAAAGATTGGTCTGATCCGTTTGTCCTGCCGTTCATTTCGATTAGACTGACGATGCCCGTCTCCACATTCAGCAGACCGATCCTTCCAATCCGAAATTGACCGACTTTGACCGCGACTTCGCACATGGTTTGAAACAGAGTGTCGCGATCCCTGGAGTGGACGACTGCCTGGTTCATGTGGCTGAGGGTGGCGTACAGGCGATTCAAGTGCTTGATATGTTCTTCAGCCTGGTTGATTCTGCCGGCATAGGAATAAATCAAGACGGAATACGTGACAACCAATAATAAGATCAGGGTGACCAGACTGTTTTGTGCATTAAGGAATCCAAGGCGCTCCCCTTGATCGATCGACCATCCTAGAAGAATGATAAAAAGGGTCGTGTATGGAAGTAAAAGTCGGATCGCCCTGCCGCCTTCTGTATCAGACGTGGCGATTTCCATGATACCGAGTGACGGTCGCGCGGCAAGCGTGGCTATCGACAGGATAAGAAATGCAATTCCCGTGTGCAGGGCAATCGAGGTAGAACTTCCCAGTTGGTAAAGCGAATGGTATTCGAATAAATATCCAACGACGGCCAGAAGAGATAAAAGGATCACGCTTATCGAGAAATACTGTGAGATCTTGACGTCGATTAGTATCAGGGCAAGACCGCTTAGAGTAAAACAAACGGCTGCAATCGGTGACATTCTGCCCGGAAAGCCCTCCGGAGATTCTCCCAAGTCTCGAATGAAAATTTGATCTATCCCCAGGTCCAACCGCAAGAGATATTCACCCAAAGTGAGAATACCGATCAAAACCACAAGGCTGGCAAGAAACTGCCCGATCCTTTTTTTCGTTGACCGGTTGTTTTCGTTTTGCAGCAGCCAAAGGGAAATGCCTGCCAGTAATAAACACAAGGCAGAATTAAATTTCATCGTCGCGGCATTGGGTAGGAAGCTTTTGAGAATCGGCACGTCAAAATACCACCCAAACATGACTGCAATGCTGATGACGATTGCGATCATGCCTGCGGTATTTGTGTATAGCCGTAGGAGGAACGAGATACGGTTGTTTGATTGCAATTTCATTAGGTCCCCGATACCTCAGTTCAAACAGCCCTTTGAGATTTATCTGGGTTTATTTTCACTTTAAGTGAATGAATAGTTAGAGACTTGGAACCGCATTTGGTCATCATGTCAACTCCTTTTCATTGTAAAAAAATACTGGAGTGCGCAATGTTTATTGATTATAGAATGCCCTAGTTGAATTTCCACCCGTCGATAGAATGGATTTAAGGCAAAATCCAACTTCAACCAGGTTGAGTATAGCATAGCGAAATAATAATTTAGACTACTTTTGTTCTGTTTGTAATCGGGTTGTAATCAATCACTTCAGGTTTATATTTTTGACCAGACACTGCCTTGACAACCGATCCAGCACTATTCTTTCGATCAAAAACATGATTTCCGCTGAAGTAAAGCCTCAGTCACGGACTTCCCTGATGACAAGGAA
>DNDO01000210.1:883-3872 GCA_003484265.1 Anaerolineae bacterium | reverse complement strand
GTCAAGGGCAGTTCGTCGATCCACACGCCTGTGGCATCGTGGATGGCGGAGGCGATGGCAGGGGCGACCGGAAGATAAGGAAGTTCGCCCACCCCGCGCGCGCCCCATGGTCCATTGGGGTCTTTGACTTCCACGAGGACGGTTTCCACTTTTTCCGGGATATCCCAAATGGTGGGGATGAGGTATGTGCTTAGCTGGTCTGTGAGCACGTAACCGTCTTTTGTTTTGTAATCCTCAAGGACCGCGTACCCCTGCGCCTGCACGATCGCGCCTTCAACCTGCCCTTGCACGAGCGCAGGGTTTATCGCCTGCCCCACGTCATCGGCAGAGACGAAGCGTAAGACTCGCAGGTGACCGGTCTCGATGTCCACCTCCACTTCAGTGGCTTGCGCGGCGAATGCGTAGGCGAAATTTGGCGTGGAGTACCCTGTTTCTGTTTCGAATTGTGTCGTGCGCGGCGCGAGATATTTGAATTCGCCGACCGCAGGGCGCTCTTCGGTATCCCATTTCTTTAGCGCAGCATCCGCCGCGCCGCGGATTGCGTTGCCTGCCATAAACGTCATACGGGAGGCAGAAACCGAGCCGGAGTTTCCCATAGTGGCGGTGTCAGATGCCAGCAATCTCACTTTCTCGAATGGGACGCCCACTGCTTCCGCTGCCATCTGCACCATGGCAGTATGCACGCCCTGCCCGACCTCAGCACCGGCATGATGGAGGATGACTTCATCCATCTCCGCCTTGCCATGAATTTCGATCTTCGCCCAGCAGTTCTCCTGATATCCAAAGGAGAAACCGATGTTTTTGAAGCCAGCCGCAAAACCAAAGCCTCGTTTGATATGAGGCGCGCCTGTTACTTCATTGTTCTTTTCATTAGACCACCCAAATGTATCCCTCGCCGCCTCGATACACTCGCTCACTGTCACCGGGCTTGGCGATGGCGTTCCCACGCCCATCGTGTCGCCGTCTTTCAGCGCGTTCATTAAGCGGAAATCAACCGGATCGATGCCGAGTTTCTTCGCGAGTTTGTTCATTTGCATTTCAGCCATGAACAAAGCCTGCGGTGCGCCGAAGCCTCGGAAGGCAGCGCCGGGCAAGTTGTTAGTGTAAACACCGTAAACATCAGTTTTTACATTGGGGATGGAGTACGGTCCCGTCGAAGTGATGGCAGAATTGCCAAGCACTTTGTTGGTCGTGTACATATATGCGCCGCCGTCCCCAATGATCTCATTTTCGATGGCGATAACTTTGCCTTCTTTTGTAGCGCCCCACCTTGCACGCATCACAGCGGCATGGCGTTTCCCATGCCCGAGGATCGACTCTTGACGAGACCAGATGATGCGAACTGGTCTTTGCAGTTTCCATGCCGCGAGGGCCAGGACGATCTGCACAGACATATCTTCACGTCCGCCGAACGCGCCGCCCACCGCCGGGTAGATCACGCGTATGCGATCCGCCGGCATGTTCATGGCATGTGCCACTTGTTCCTGGTCTTCGTGAGTCCACTGCCCGCCGCAGGCAATGACGATCCGCCCGTCATCGTCGATGTATGCCAGCCCCGCCTCGGGTTGCAGGAAGGCATGTTCCTGTACAGGTGTACGATATTCGCTTTCGACGATCACGTCAGCTTTTGCAAACGCCTCAGCCACTTTCCCTTTACGTATCTTATAGTGGACGCAGATATTCGAGTCGCCAATATGCTCGTGGACGCGAGGCGCGTCCGCTTTCATTGCCTCGACCGGGTCCGTGACAACCGGCAGGTCCTCGTATTCAACTTCGATCAACCTGACAGCCGCCGACGCCTGCGCTTCCGTCTGTGCAATGACAACCGCCACCTGATCGCCGACAAAGCGGACAACATCTGCACCCTCTTTGGATGAGCCGACACCGCACAGCACTGGCTGGTCTTGCCATTGCAAACCATACTCGTTTACCGGAATATCCTTTGCTGTATATACAGCCATTACCCCCGGCGCGAATTCCGCTTTGCCGGTCTTGATCCATTTGATGCGCGCGTGGGGACGCCCCGCGAAAAGCATCTTCATGTGCAGCATGCCCTTCATGGACAGGTCACCGGAGTATGGAGATTCGCCGGTGACTTTGCCGCGCGCATCCACGCGCGGGATCGACTTGCCGATGGTTTTGTAATTAGTCATTGCTAGAGTTCAGAATCATCTTTTATATTTCTTCGTTTTTACCCGGGGAGGAGGTACGTCCATGGGACCGTATCTCGATGGGGCAAACATCGAATACATAAATCCGAAGATGACAGATGTAAGCCCGCCGACTACGATCATGGTCAGCGCCGCAAAAGCGAGTGTCGCAGGCAGGTGCGGGATACTCCCAAGGGAGCGAGCGGCTGCACTCAAGCCGGTAAAATTTGCCACCCAGGGCGGGGCTGACATGTAACCATACCAATCGGCCGGTAACACTTGTATGCCAAAATTATTCTCCGCGAGCGTATCTCCGACAAAGTATGAAAAGACCGGCACTATCAACATGAGCAGGCATCCGATCCCGCGCATATATGGGTTGACCGTATTTCTGGTCGGACCGGCTTTTTGCTTCTGGCGCTTAACGTACTTTCCCATAACTCACCTCATCCTTTCATTTTATATGCGTCTTCGATCGCTTGAACGATCTTGTAGTACCCCGTACAGCGGCAGAGATTACCAGTGATGGATTGCTCGATCTCGTTTTTGGTCGGATTTTTCTTTTCTTCCATCAACTTGGCGGCAGACATGATAAATCCGGGCGTGCAATACCCGCATTGCACTGCGCCGTGTTTGATGAACGCATCCTGAACAGGATGTAGATCGCCGTTGTTTCCTAGCCCTTCAACGGTAATGATCTCCGCATTATGGGCACGCGGAGCGGGTACGAGGCAAGACATCACAGCCTTTCCATCTAGGAATATTGTGCAGGCGCCGCATTCGCCTTCTGCGCAACCCTCCTTCGTTCCAATAAGTTCGCCTTCCTCGCGTAATAAGCG
>DNDO01000210.1:0-609 GCA_003484265.1 Anaerolineae bacterium | reverse complement strand
ACATAAGTTCGTTCTCCCCATAACAGTACCGCATCATTCGGCATCCCAGCCTGATTCTCACCCTTGAGAATTGACCTCAGTCCGCGAATGGTACACACTCGCACCATCTCACGGCGATAGGCGGCGCTTCCGCGGATGTCGTCTATGGGTTTGGATGCGTTCATCGTCAATCGTGCGGCTTCCTCGATAACTTCATTTGTCAGTTGTTTGCCTGCGAGATAGTTCTCTGCTTCGGTTGCATGGATGATGGTTGGAGTAACAGATCCCAAAGCGATGGATGCTGTTCGGACAGAATCAGCATCCAAGTCCAGAATGATCGCCATGTCCACGATGGAGATTGCTTGAGCGCGGCGTAATGCCAGTTTGATGAACGTTCCGCGTTGGGTGGAGGTCATCGCAGGGAATGAAATGTCCACGAGCATTTCATCCGTCTGCATCACCGTTTTGCGAACGCCGGTATAAAAATCCTTGAGTGGAACTCTGCGTGTGCCATTAATGGACTGTAAAGTGACAGACGCGTTGAGCGCCATGAGCGGGGTGATGGGGTCGTTGGCTGGGGAGGCGGTGATGAGATTTCCCGCGATGGTGCGTATTGTTGCAGGCGGCACC
>DNDO01000174.1 GCA_003484265.1 Anaerolineae bacterium | reverse complement strand
AGCGGATGGGGGAACTAGAATTGTTCTCGCGCCAGTTCATGTTTATCGACCCGGAATCCAATGAAGCCATCGATCTCATCATGCCTTATCTTACGAAGCCCGGCGCGATCATCATAGCCTTCACTCTTTTTTCCTTAATCGTTCCTGTGATGGAGGAGGCGCTCAAACCTCTGGGTGTATGGTTACTTGCGGGAAAACTCAAAACACAGGCGCATGGATTTGCGCTCGGCGCGCTATGCGGAGCGGGCTTCGCTCTTGTGGAAACGCTCAACATCAGCGGTCAAACCGACCAATGGGCAGGCGTACTTTTCGCCCGCATCGGGACCGGCGCCATGCACATCACCACATCCGCGTTGATGGGGGCAGGCATCGTGTCGGCGTGGCACGAGAAGCGGTATCTGCGTCTGTTCTCCACCTATCTGTTCGCCATATTTATTCATGGACTATGGAACGCAGTCGCGCTCATTAATGGTTTCTCAACCATATTGGCTTCTGGACAACCCGACCGCGCTCACATGCTATTGACCGCGTCAACCATTGGCTTGGTGATATTGACTTTGGGATTATTCACTATCCTGCTCAGGTCGAATTTGCATCATCGAAAAAACAATAATGACGTCATGGTAGCAACCATACCAGGAATGAATGACGATGATGGCGTTTAGTTGCGTCCCTATCATGATAAGATAACCACATGTCATTCCACCCATCTTCCTCCACTGCGCGCGACGGCGACCTTGCACAGCTCGTCGGATTGCGGCATAAGCATTTCATTATCAACCTGCAGGCAGGAACAAAACTGGAAACGCATCGCGGCATCCTCTTGCACGACGAACTTATCGGCAAACCCTGGGGTACGCAGGTCTTCAGTCATACAGGCGCGCCCTTCTTTCTTTTACAGCCGTCGCTCGCCGACCTGCTATCTAACATCACGCGCACCACGCAAATCCTTTACCCAAAAGATATCGGTTTCATCCTCGTATCAATGGGAGTTGGACCCGGGCAAAAGGTGATGGAAGCCGGGACAGGCTCAGGGTCCATGACGACCGCGCTGGCGTATGCTGTGGGAGATGAAGGACGAGTCGTATCTTATGAAGTCAAGCCGGATGTTCAGAATCTGGCGCTTAAAAATTTGACCCGCTACGGTCTCGCTTCGCGGGTGGACCTCAAACTGCGCGATATCCAAGAGGGCTTTGACGAAACTGACGCCGACTCCTTTTTCCTCGATGTACCAAATCCATGGGACTTCGTCCAGAATGTCCGCGCAGCGCTCAAGCCCGGTGGATTTTTATGCTGTCTGATCCCGACGATCAACCAGGTGGAAAAAACATTATACGCGTTACGCTACAACAAATATGCGTTCATCGATGTTTGTGAAATATTGTTGAGGCATTACAAACCCGAGCCTGCCCGCATCCGTCCCGTGGATAGGATGGTGGCGCACACAGGCTATCTTGTTTTCGCGCGTCGCATCGAACCCAATGAAGACCCGCGCGGCAAGGCATTATCTGAAGAGATCGGCGTGACGAACGAAGTGGAGGCTACATAATGCGACGCATGTTCCGCCGTGACCGGCGCAAGGGATTCTCACCTGAGGTACCGCCCATTTTGCAGGAAGCCAACATGGCATTCGAAAAAGGCGAATACGGACGAGCCGCCGAACGATATGAAAAGATCGCGCGTGTCGCCGATGCCCGCGGCGGGAGGTATGCTCCATTGTTGCTGTTGCAAGCCGGGCGGGCACGCGCGTTTGCGGGGCAAGCTCCATTGGCGATCCCCTCCCTTCGGCGCGGACTAGAACTCCTTGCCGAACGTGGTCAGTACCCCCGTCTTCAACAAGCTGGCACAAGGATCATCGCTGAACTAAAAGAACGCGGTCTGGAAGTCGAAGCAACCAACATCGAAATTCTCATTGGTACGATATTACCTAAATCATTCACGGGTGAACCATCAGCAAAGCGACCAGCCCTTCCCAGACACTGCCCTTCCTGCGGAGCACCGCTCCGCCCCGATGAGGTGGAATGGCTGGATGAGGTCACAGCCGAATGCGGCTATTGCGGAAGCCCGGTCGGGTAGCAAGAAAGTCAAGATGACAGTGACACTAATCTAGTAATGAAAAATATCGTCGAAACTTATTTTATAAAAGTTCTATTGTTCCGACTGCGAATCCATCGTTTATTCACACGCCGAAGACCAACCATGCAGATCAATTTTTCTCAAGAGACCATTTCACAGAAACTGGTGCAAGCTCTCGCTGTAAAGGAATCATCCACCGGGTTCTCTGAAATTGACCTGACCGCCGAAACGCAGTTGCGGTGTGCGGCGGTGCTTGTCCCGCTTGTGTGGCAGGACGATGAATGGCACCTGCTTTTCACCCGGCGCACTGACACGGTCGAGTCGCATAAGGGTCAGGTATCTTTCCCCGGCGGGTCATGCGACGACGATGAAACCACGCCTGAACAAACCGCCCTGCGCGAAGCGGACGAGGAGATCGGCATCAACCCAGGCGACGTCACAGTGCTGGGCAGGCTTGCTGACCTGATCACCATTTCTTATTTTCAAGTTACACCGGTGGTGGGGGTTGTGAAGTGGCCCTCTGTATTTCGGGTTGGCGAACAGGAAGTGGCGCGCGTGTTTACGATCCCGCTTGGGTGGCTGGCAAACCCGTCGAACCGGTGGCAGTTTGAAAGGTCCGATTCGAAACGGGGATTGATCGCCTATCATCCGTATGATGGGGAGTTACTTTGGGGCGCAACGGCACGCATGACTGTGGATTTTTTGAATGTGTTGGGGTATTAGCTTATAAGCAAAGCAATCTTATAAAAAACGGAGATTGCCGCGTCGCAAAAACAGTGCTCCTCGCAAAGACAAAATAAACAAAAACTCCCCGAATTTCATCGGGGAGTTTGCTTTCGAGGGAAACTTTATTCCTCGTCTTCTTCGTCTTTCTTGCCGCGGTCTACAGAGAGTTCGGGCTCGCCGGAGTCAGCTGTGGCTTCGGCGCCTTCGACTGTTTCCACTGCGACTTCCTCAACCTTCGGAGCGCTCGCCACAGCGACCACGGTATCAGGAAGGTCCAGCACGCGGACATTGCCCGGTACGACAACATCGCGGACGCGCAAGCCATCGCCAACACGCGCGAGTTTGGATATATCCACGTCGATCCGCTCTGGCAGGTCTCCTGGCAAACATTCCACATGGAATTCTTCGATGTTGTGCACGAACACCGCGTTGAAATCCTTCACTGCGGCTGATACACCGACAAAGTGCAGGGCAACATTTGTGCGGATCTTCTCGGTCAGCGACACGGCTAGAAAATCCACGTGCAAGAGCCGGTTCTTGATAAAATCGCGCTGATAATCACGGACAAGCACAGGGAATTCCTTGCCGTCCAGGTCAATGGTCATCAAATTTGACGACGAGATCTTCCCAAGCGTTTTTGACGCAATATGGGCATCCAATGAAATAGCGACAGGGTCATTGTGTCTGCCGTAGATCACAGCGGGCAATTTGCCCTCGCGGCGCAGGGCTTTCACCTGCTTGCCGACCACATCACGCTTAATTGCTTTTAGTACTACTTTTTCCATCTTTACTCCTCGAGCGCCTCTCACCACGTCTTATCGTGGTTACCTTCGCTCTATGAAATAGAATTCTGCAAACGGCGCCGCGCGCCGCACTACATTCAAATTATTTTCGCCGGAACAGGAACCGTCCGAGCATTAGCAACAAGCCCGCGAACAAGCCGCCCGTCAGACCTGCGATGAGCGCGCCGCGCGTATCAAGGATAGTCGTCAGGTCACCGTTCACGGTTCGCGCCAACAGGATGCCTGTTCGTGAACCGCTCACACGGACTTCACGACCGGCAACAAAGCCAGACAATCCATTCTGGACTTCCGCGTCTCCTGCAACGACTGCACCTGTATACCCGCTAACGGTCATTGTCCCCGCCTGGGCAAATCCCACAGCGCCATCCTGCACGGACACTTCCTCCGCCGCCACGACCGCCATCGCCGATTGACTAGCGGCCACCTTCCCGGCTTTGACATTCGCGGCCGCGCTCTTTTCCAGTGATACTTCCTCAGCTGTGACCGTCTCCGCATCAGACTGGTGCATCCGCACCACATCCGCGTGGACATTTACCACATCAGATTGGGAAATGTTGGTCACTTGCGGTAAGTCGATCTCAGGGAAATCGTCGTTTTCGAGCATAGCGGGCAGGATTTTACCATACTATCTTTGCTTTTCCATCGCTTCCGACACCGCACGGGACATCTCATCCTCCCGCTCGTTCAATTGCGAAATGATATTGTGATAATCACCATCACTTCGATTCTGGCTCAATTTGTAATTCGCTTCGATATGCGTAACTTCGACTTGAAATGCGACAATTCCCTTCATTTCTTTTTCCACAAAATCCTGCGGAAGTGTCTCCATCCGATATGAAGAGATGCCCTCGTGTCTGGAAACCAGTCGCGAGAGCATCTCGTATGTCTCTTTGGTATCGGTCACGATCCGCGTCTTTCCATACACATGCACCGCCTGATAATTCCATGTCGGCACGTTGATGTGGTTGTACCAGGTCGGCGAAATGTACGTATGTGGTCCCTGAAAGATGACCAGCACTTCGTCATTCGTCTCGAATGTCTTCCACTGCGGGTTCGCCTTCGACATGTGACCATTTACAAAAAGATTCTCGGCTTCCTCGACAACTTCCATCAACAAGTGACTGCCAGTCGGCTTTTCACCATCATACGTTACCAGAGTCGCAAATTCATTTTGACGAAGAAAATCAACGATCTTTGTTCGGTCCTCTTCACGATAAAGTTTTGGCGTATACATAAGTCTCCTTGAATATTCGGAGTATATCACTCACCCGCTCATCAATCTCTCGTCTTAAACAACCGCTTACCAATAACCAATTACCTTCCCCAACGGTATAATCTCTTCAATGAAAAAATACATCCTCTTCACCGTTTTCATCTCAGGCATGACGACCCTCGCCGCTGAACTCGCCGCCGGGCGCCTGATCGGCAATGTGTTCGGCACGAGTAACATCGTCTGGACAAGCATCATCGGCTTGATCCTCATCTACCTCACGTTCGGATACTTCCTCGGCGGCAAATGGGCGGATGCAAACCCGACTCCATACGCGATGTACCGCATCCTCGCGTGGGCGGCGTTCACGCTGGGGCTTGTCCCCTATATCGCCACACCAGTCCTCAGGTCCGCGGCGAGCGCGTTCGAGTTCCTGCAGGTCGGTATCCTGGGTGGATCCTTCTTCGCCGTGTTGGTCCTGTTCATCGTGCCTATTACGCTGCTTGGCACGATCTCCCCCTTTGCCATCCGCCTGCTCGTAGACGACCCGTCACACGCGGGGCAAACCTCGGGGCAGATCTACGCGATCTCCACGCTCGGCTCGTTCATCGGCACATTTCTGCCGACGCTGGTCACCATCCCTGCCATTGGAACCACGCGTACGTTTCTATTATTCAGTCTCGTTCTATTATCTGTTGCACTAGCGGGCTTGGGTAAATTTGCAAATCGCAACGAGCTGTTTAAATTCATGTGGATGCCAATCGTGATCTTGATCATCGCGTTCCTCGCATCAGATCAAGCGCTCAAAAAAAATTCGGGGCAAATATACGAAACCGAGTCCGCGTATAACTATATCCAGGTAGCAGAGGTCAACGGCTTCACGATCCTGCGTCTCAACGAAGGTCAGGGCGTTCACTCGATCTACCATCCCACGACTCTGCAATACGACGGTCCCTGGGATCAATTTCTCGCCAGCCCTTATTTTTACGCGGACAAAAAGCCTGCGGATGTGAAACGCGTTGCCATCATCGGTCTTGCCGCCGGCACGACCGCCCGCCAGATGACCGCTGTCTATGGCGATATTCCCATTGACGGCTATGAACTCGACCCCAAGATTGTGGAAGTGGGGCAAAAATATTTCGGCATGACCATACCGAATTTAAACATTATCATCGGCGATGGACGCCTCAACCTGGAACGAAGCGATCACAACTATGACATCATCGCCGTGGATGCGTACCGCCCTCCCTACATTCCTCCGCATATGACAACTCGGGAATTCTTCGAGATCTGTGCATCACACCTGACGGACGATGGAGTCCTGACCATCAACTCTGCCTCCGTCCCCGGTGACCGCCGCCTGATCAACGGACTGGCAACTACGATGGCTACTGTATTCCCTTCCATATACACAGTCGATATTCCTGGCTCGCTCAACACAATGATCTTCGCCACCAAACAGGAAACGAGGGCTGAAGACTTTACGGCAAATCTAGTCGCGCTATCGAGTGACCCAAATGTAGATCCGTTGCTGATCCACACGATGCAGGTGACCTTTTCAAAATTACAATCGGGCTACGAAACCACAACCGTTTTCACCGACGACCACGCCCCCATCGAATGGATCGTAAATGACATGGTCATCCGCTTCATCCTCGGTGGAGGAACCGAGTATTTACAATAACATTCACATTATCCATGTCAATCTCCGCCGCTCCGCAGCTCGGAATGACATGGATTTTCTGGAGCAAAATGAAATCGAACATCCTATCCTGGCTCGTCGCCATACTTGTCCCTCTTGCCCTGATCGGGCTGGGAATGCGCGCATTGTTAACTCCCGCCTTCCTGAAAATTGAATACAACATGCCCTATTTTCCGCCCGACGAATATGGCTTCTCAACTGAGGACCGGTTGCGCTGGGCTCCTTACGCATTGGAATATCTCGTCAACAACGCTGACATTTCCTATCTCGGCGATCTGGTCTTCGATGACGGCAGTCCGCTCTATAATGAAAGAGAGTTGAGTCACATGGAGGATGTCAAAGTTGTCACATTGAGCGCGCTGAATATTTGGTATATCTCACTCGCCCTGATCACCATGCTTGGAATTTGGTCCTGGCGCGGGGGCTGGACGCAGGCTTATCGTCAAGGATTGAGGCGGGGAGGCTGGTTGATGGTTGGGGTGGCTGGGGTAATCGGTCTGATCGTCGTGATCGGTATTTCGATTAATCCAAACGTCTTTTGGAATTTCTTTGTGGGTTTCCACGGTCTTTTTTTTGAAGGTGACACATGGTTGTTCTTATATTCCGACACGCTTATTCGTCTCTTCCCTCTGCGCTTCTGGCAGGATGCATTCCTGTTTGCAGCGATCATTGCGCTGGGAGGCGGAGTTGGATTGGGATTGGGACTGAGATCACAAGGTGAAACATAAAGGGCAATGCGGGACACTTAATGGCTTAATTAGCAAGGGTCACGCTGTGCCCTACGTCATCTATGTCCCAGCGTGATGATGTATAATCCCGCACGAGGAGAATAAATATGACTGATACTTTATCGCTTGAAAACAAGGTTGCCATTATCACCGGCGGTTCGCGCGGCATTGGGGCAGCTGTTGCCATCGAACTTGCTGCGCGCGGTGCGGCTGTGGTCGTGAACTACAACTCTTCACCGGACGCCGCGAACAGCGTGGTAAAAAAGATCGAAGAAGCAGGCGGTAAAGCCGCAGCTTTTCAAGCAGACGTATCAGACTTCAAACAGGCAGAAGGGCTGATAAAATTCGCAGTCGAAACGTTCGGCGATTTGACGATCCTCGTCAACAACGCCGGCATCACGCGAGACACGCTCATTATGATGATGTCAGAATCGGACTGGGATTCGGTTATCGAGACCAACCTAAAATCGACATTCAACTGCTCGAAAGCCGCCGTGAAACACATGATGCGCAAACGCACGGGCCGCGTCATTAACATGGCATCGGTTGCCGGACAGATGGGCAACCCAGGGCAGGTTAACTATTCCGCTTCAAAGGGCGGTCAGATCGCCTTCACAAAGTCGCTGGCGCGTGAGGTCGCGGCACGCAATATTACGGTCAATGCCATCGCTCCGGGATTTGTGGATACAGAGATACTCGATGCCATGTCTCCAGAAACATTGGAAGCTGCGCTAAAACTTGTCCCATTAGGGCGCAAGGCGAAACCCGAAGAGGTTGCATACGCGGTTGCCTTTCTCGCATCAGACCAGGCTGCATTCATCACCGGTCAGGTGCTGGGCGTTGACGGCGGCATGGCGATGATGTAAATCAGAAACTAGCGAGCAGAGACTATCCGCAAGTCTTTAGTCTCTATGAGGATCAAGATATGGCAGAACACAAAACAGGAAAAACCACCGTCGCACCGGATGTGCTCGTCAACATTGCGCGACTATCCGCGTTGAGCGTGGATGGCGTCAGCCGCATGGCAAACGTCACCGGCGGCGTGAACCGGCTCTTCAAACGCGGAGTCCATGACGGCGTACGGATCGAAGTCGAGGATAACGTTGTTGTTGCAGATCTGTATCTCGTTTTAAAGGAAGATGTAAACATCCGCGAGGTAAGCCGCAACATTCAACGCCAGGTCGCCCGTTCCATTCAGGAGATGATCGGTATGGACGTGGGCGGCATAGACATTCATATCGAAGACATTGATTACGACGGAGAAGAGGCACAGTCCTAATGAAACCCCGCACCAGGGCGCGCGCGCTTGCCCTGCAGGTACTTTACGAAGTGGATATGGCAAACCACCCTCCGGGCGAAGTTTTCAAATCGCGACTGGAGGAGTCTCCGCTTTCCGCCGAACTTTCCGAATTTGCGCACCAGATCATATTCGGCATCCTCCCACTTACAACCGAGCTTGATAATACGATCGCAAAATACGCGCCTGAATGGCCTTTCGACCAGGTCGCTGCGATAGACCGCAACATCCTGCGCATGGCGTGTTGGGAATTTGCAGTCTCTCACGATACACCAATCAAGGTCGCGATTAACGAGGCGGTGGAACTCGCAAAGCATTACGGCTCCGATTCCGCGCCGCGCTTCGTCAACGGTGTGCTTGGCAGTCTCGCCGACCACCAGCATGAGATCAAACAGTATTTGCAGAAGGCTTAATAAACGTAAATGGAAATTCTCGGGATCGGCGTTTCAGAACTCCTATTTGTCATCATCATCGCTCTCATCTTTTTGGGACCCAAGGACATGCAAAAGGCAGGCAGGACCATCGGCAAATGGATGCGCGACGTCGTCACATCGGACGGCTGGAAGGTCTTCCAGAGAACATCCAGCGAACTAAGGAACCTGCCGGCGCGCATGATGCGGGATGCAAACGATGAACTGGCAAAATTCAACAAAGATATTAAAGAGGGTATGGATATAAAAAAACCGACGACACCTCCGCGTTCCGTCTCGACGGATTCCCGTCCCGGCGCTTCACAACCAGGCCCCGACCTGACTCCATCCAAAGAGCCTGAGAATACGATCCTGCCTCCCTCCGAAAAAACATCCCCTCAAGACAAAGCTGATACGCCGAAAAATGAATAAGTTCTTCAAAACACTCTGGAAGATCGTTACTTTTCCTTTTGTGCTCGTATATCGGATCTTCACATTTCCGTTTTACGCAGTTAAAAAGGCACACAAATTTCTAAACGATGTACCGGAAGAGAACCCTATGATGGATGTTGTGGCAGGCGTCATCAGCGATGCAAGCGTGCGCCAGCATCTATGGCAGGAATTTGACGTCTTCCGCAGACACCTGTTAAGGTCTGTGATCGCGTTGATCGTAGGCATTGGTATTTCATTCAGATACACAGTGCCGCTGATGGCTTATCTATCCTTTCCCATTGGCGGGCTTGAAAGCCTGCAAGCCATCGAGGTGACGGAGGAGATCGGCGTCTTTATGCGCGTGTCATTGATGAGCGGTATCGCGATCATGCTTCCGTACATTGCCTTTGAGATCTGGCTGTTCGTAGCGCCGGGGCTCAGACCGCGCGAAAAGAAAATGGGTCTGGTGGGCATCCCGCTGGCAACAATTTTGTTTGTCACAGGCATGGCGTTCACCTTCTTCATATTACTCCCTGCGGCTCTACCCTTTTTAGGAGGGTTCACACAGATCGCCGAGTTTTGGTCGGCACGCGAGTACTTTAAATTTGTAACCGGGCTGATGTTGTGGATCGGTCTGTTCTTTGAATTCCCACTGATCATTTATATCCTCACAGCCATTGGATTTGTCAAACCCGCTGTGCTGGCTCAACAATGGAGGTTGGCAGTCGTGATCATATCCATCATTGCCGCAGCTGTCACGCCGACGGTTGACCCGGTCAATATGGGATTGGTCATGCTATCGGGTTTCAAGCCGTCG
>DNDO01000120.1:39141-48849 GCA_003484265.1 Anaerolineae bacterium | reverse complement strand
GTGAAACCGTTGTAGACACCTACCCAGCCGTAAGAATAACGTTCGGTGGAACCAGGACCCTTGAAGAATTCGTTGAGGGCAGTTTCATAAACCGCATTCGAGCGCGACCAGCGGACACCCGCCCGCTCGATGGGAGGTGCGTCGGCTTCATAGCGGAAGCGCTGCGCGAAATAGACGTTGATAAGTTGATAAAACCGAGTAGGAGTCGGTCGCGCGGTTTGTGTGGGCGTGGGAGTAAGCGTCGGCGGCGGGGTATAGATTTCAGATAAACAGACGGGCTCCGAGTCGCTTCGTCCATTCGGATTCTGAGTCTGCCCATTGGCATCGTAAATTTTTACGAACTCGACTGGCGAGAATTGTTTGAGATTCAATGTGATGAGATCCGCGATGTTGAAGTCTCTGCCTTCAGGCGCGCAGACGCCTGTCAGATAAACATTTGCAACGCCGTTCGTCAATTCCAGTTTTGAATAACCGGTGAAGCCATTATATATCCCGATCCAACGATAAGAGTAACGTTCCGTCGCGCCGGGTCCTTTGAAGTATTCGTTGAGCGCCGTCTCAAGGACATTGTTCGATCTTGCCCAGCGGACGCCTGCCACTTCGATCGGAGTCGTATCCGCCTGGTAACGTGCTCGGCTCGCAAAGTAGACGTTTATCAAATAATAGTTGGGCGTCACTGTTGGGCGGCGCGTATGCGTGGACGTGATCGTCGGCGTAGAAGATGGCGTGCGAGTCCCCGTTGGAGTGTTTGTCGGCGTGCGGGTGACCGTCGGTGTGCGAGTTATTGTCGGCGTGCGCGTGACCGTCGGCGTTGGAGTATTTGAAGGGGTCGGGGTGATGGTGGGAGTGGTCGAAGGCGTGGCAGTTACAGGTCCGGAAGGAGTCGGGGTTGGGTCGCCTTGAAAGACGAATCGGATGCCATCCGCTCCCAGCGACAGACTCGATACTTTGGATGATTCATCCTGCGTTCGATTCGATAGTTCGACGTACTCGCCCCCATCGCCTGTGAAGTTGTATTTGCCTGCGTACACCCATCCATCGCTGACGTAGTAAATGTTCGGGAAGACGGATTGGTTGATGACAACCTGATCAGATTTGCCCGCGTGCCGAATGGTGTAGATCGCGCCCTCGCTCGTGGCGCGGATGGCGGGGATGCGGATGTACACTGCATAGATGCCGTCGTTAACACCTTGAGGGAACGCCCATTGACCGGAGCATGTCGCCGAATTTACGCGCGGCTGGACATAACTCATCCGCCCGTTCTGTGCGCTGCCGGTATTGATCTGCGCCCAACAGCCGGAGGGCGATTCGCTGAACTCGAGCGAGGCATCGTCGACGATGATGCCACCTGTGGGTCTCGACGGGAAAGCCACCTGTGCTCCCGAGGGATAAATCTGCGAACCATAATAGGCCAAGGACGGGTACGCCACCCACAATGATTCTTTCTGTTGGGGCGACCAGGGGCTGGAACCACTGCCTGCCCAACCATACGGGTCTACCGACCTGCCCGCGGGGTCGCGCACAAGCAAATGCAAATGCGGACCCGATGAGTTACCCGTCGTGCCGCTGATGCCAATCACTTCGCCATGCGGGAGGAAGGTACAACCCGGCGAGGAACATGCCTGCACCGCTACGGAACTCATATGGCCGTAATAGGTTTGATAACCGTTCGAATGATGCAAGCGGACGTAGATACCAAGGTTGATCTTATGGTTTTGCGGGTCCCACCAACCAGCATACACGACCTGGTCCGCGTCAGCGGCGGCAAGGAGGGGACGATACGAGATGCCATAGTCCACTCCGTCGTGACCGTCATAATATACCCAGTCACCGAGGCTGTACGACCAGTATCCGCCGCTGCCTGCGTTACATATCCCATTTTGAGGCGGGGGAACACCGGGCGGCGCAGGTGAAGGGCAGTTTTTATTTGCAATGTCACCTTTGTATGTGAGCACCTTGTTGTCGTATGTATAGTTGGGGGTGGAATGGTCGAAAACGGATTCCTGTGAAGCCGAGCCGGGATACGGCGGATATAAAAAAGGAGCAACGACTTGTGGAGGCGCCATGCCATTCCCCGCAGAGGCGCCGCGCACGCTCAATAGGATACCGCAAAGAAAGATGGCTACAAAGAAGTTTTTGATGGAACGATTCACAATTTACCCATAAGTGACTGTCACCTTATTCTACATCATGGTTCAGGCGTGGCTAACGAAGTCGGGATGGACCGAAGCGTGGTAATGACCATTTCTGCATCCGCGAGGCATTCATTCGTTTGTTCTTCGAATACCACTTCAAACCCGGTGATAATTATTCCGTCACCGCCTGTATAGGTCACAAACTTTTTTTCGCCGTTTTCATACGCTGTGCCAACGGAGAACGTGATACTACCAGCGTACAAAAAATCGTGCTCGACGGAGATATTGGCTGGCAGTCCGCGCCCCGAGGTGACAGAGATCACACAATACGGAATGCTGCGATGTGCGATGGCAGGGTAACCAAACTGATCAGGGGTCAGCGCCCACAGATCGGGATCGTACATCACGCGGAAATCAAATCCCGGCTGTGAATCTCCAAGATATGTCGGCGTGCCGTCCCATGCCAGTAACGATGGGGCGTTCGGAAGCAACGCCGGCAATTCAAGCGGAGGCAACGACGTTTCCGTTGGGGTCGGTAAAACTTCAGTGGCGGTTGGTACGAGTGTGGATGTTGGTTCCGCTATCGGCGTGCTCTCAAAAATAGTCGGTTGTGCTGTCGGCTCGGAAGTAACATCTTGTGAGGTCAAGGCAGGTTCTTCCGCGGGAGCCGCGCCGCCGCAGGATGCAATAATCAATGACAGGAAAAGGATAATTGGTATTCGCCAAAACATTTGGACTCACTTTCGCATCCACGCGGGACAACAGGTTGGACCTGTTTCGAGGGGTTTAATCTCCCCTGATGCCATGTCCGCGATATGCACTTGCATTCTACCATTTATGACCACGTTGAATGCCAATATGTTCCCAGTCAGCGACCAATACGGAGTCTCCACATGTCCATCATCAAAAAATGTAACCTGAGTCAATTCACCGCTGGTGACATCGACGACATAAATATTACTGATAAGGTCGTCACTCGATTGATTTGCCCTTTCATTCTCGGGATTCTCACGGACCACAAAAGCCAATTGTTTTCCATCCGGTGACCAGTTCGCCGCGTACCCGTGACCGGCATCTGCGTACGCAAGAAACTTTCCTCCCTGAACGGAGGACGAAGCGGTATCTGCGGAGTCCACAGTCGAAGGAATGATCCACAACTCCCCCACCGTGAATGGAGTCTGCGAATCGGGGATTTTGATAAAGGCGATCTGCTCACCATCGGGAGAATAACGAGCAAAGGAAATATAGTTGGATTGATCGATATACAACAATTGAGTTTCTCGCCCACCGTTTTGCGCAAGATATAGTTCACTTCCATAGCCGAGCCCGCGCGAGAAGGTAAAGATGAAGTCGTTTGAATCAGGCTTCGTCGAGAGGTCATATGTAAATTCAGTGATGGGAATAATGTCTTTCGCGCCGCTTACATACGCCCGGACGATCTGCGGATTGCTCAACGAGTCCACTTTGAGATATGCGGACCTGCCATCCGGCGCCCACGCCAGGAAGTGGCTGTCAGTTTCGGTAAAGGGCAAGGTGATCGTACCAATTTCAGTATCCAGAAAAAGAACCGACTGCCCATTGGGGCAACTCAACTCGATGGCGAGGAATAGTCCCATAGGCGCGGGGAACGCGTTGTAGAGTCCGCAACTTACAGGGAATGAAAATGGGATTTCCTTCGTATGCTGCAATTCTTCAGAGTACCCAACAAAAGCGGGTGAGTCGAAGCGATAAACGAAGAGAGAGGTTTCTGATGGAGACGCAAGTGCCGGAGCGATGAAAATATCGGGCAGGCAGGCGGAGAGGCAGAGGGCTAACAAGCAGTACGCGGTAATCAGGGTACGATGCATGGAGATATTATACAGGCGGGTTATAATCGCCGCATAATGTCATTGCGTCGTTGCGAACCAATCCTCGCCTCAGGCGAAGATATCGTCCACTCAGGGGATTGCTTGCTCTAAAGAGTACGATGTCGTCCTATAGGATGCTCCTCGCAATGACGGATAAAAAGAGGAATCATGCACATACTTGTAACCAACGATGACGGCGTACAAGCACCGGGCCTTCTCGCTCTCGCGCATGAGATGCGCAAACTCGGCAAAGTGACCGTGTTCGCGCCCGATAAGAATTGGTCGGCATCGGGTCATGTAAAAACGATGGAGCGTCCGTTGCGCGTGTGGGAGACGTTGCTCGCAGACGGCACAACCGCATTCACATCAGACGGCGCACCATCTGATTGTGTCGCCATTCCCCTGCTTGGATTCATTCAAGAAAATATTGACCTGGTTGTGTCGGGAATCAACCCCTTTGCCAATCTCGGGCATGATGTAACCTACTCGGGAACCGTCACCGCCGCAATGGAGGCGGTCATTGCCGGCGTGAAGGGCGTTGCCTTTTCGTTGAACTCACCCGAAGGGCACAAAGGTCCGCTTGATTTTTCGTCCGCGGCTGTGATCGCCCGCAATGTGGTGCATCGCGTGATGGTGCAAGGGATGCCGGATGACGTAGTGCTGAATGTGAACATCCCCTATTTGAAGGAAGATCAACTGGCTGGTTATATGATCACCCGTCAGGGGCTGCGCGTCTATCGTGACGAACTGGACTCCCGCATCGACCCGCGCGGCAGGGCATATTTTTGGATCGGCGGTGAAGCGCCTACAGGCGTGTTCGAAGATGGGACAGACTTCGGCGCACTGGAGGATGGATATGTATCCATCACGCCATTGCAATTGGACTTGACGAATCATAAGGCAATGGATGCTTTGAAGAAGTGGAAATTTTAATTCTGTAGAGGCAAAGCGGGACGAAAGATTGTAAAAGTCCTTTATGGATTAATTGTGCCCCAACCTTTGATATGTGAAGCATGACCCAAAAAACCATCGAAACCTATTGGCAAAAATTCCTCTCCTCACTTCCTTCCGATTCTCCATATCACTCCAAGACCTATGTTGCCGAAGGTTGGGGAGACAGTCCCGAAATGGCGGATGAACTCGGCGGCTTGATCGCGCAGGGAAATAAGACAGGTACTTGCGCCGCTCTGTGGGAATGGGAAGTGGAGGGCAATCCCGTCCCTGAAAAGGGATTGATAACCATCGTCCTGAATGGTCTTGGGGAGCCCATGTGCATTATAGAAGCCACCGAAATCTTCATCCGCAAGTATAACGAGGTGGATGCCGAATTCGCCCGTTCTGAAGGCGAAGGCGATCTGTCACTGGAATATTGGCGCAAGGCACACAAGAATTTCTTCTCGCGCACGCTTCCTAAGATCGGAAAAGAGTTTTCAGAAGAGATGCCATTGGTGTGTGAGAGATTTAAAGTCATATTCAAATAATATGTAGGAGGTGCGAAGTAATGCCTCGCACCTCCTACAATAAACAACAGGAAGCCCCCATCATGCCCTACTTAGCATCAGAAACCCGTTACGACACCATGACCTACAACCGCACAGGGGTAAGCGGACTTAAACTTCCCGCCATCTCGCTTGGGTGGTGGTACAACTTCGGCGGCGTCGACAAACTCGAGAACGGGCGCGCCATCGCACGCCGTGCCTTCGACCTCGGCATCACGCACTTCGACCTCGCCAACAACTACGGTCCGCCTCCCGGCTCCGCCGAAGAAACGTTCGGCACGCTCCTCAAACAGGATTTCCATCCCTACCGCGACGAACTCATCATCTCCACCAAGGCGGGCTACGACATGTGGCCCGGTCCATATGGCGAATGGGGTTCGCGCAAATACCTGCTCGCCAGCCTCGACGCATCCCTCAAACGCATGGGGCTCGATTACGTCGACATCTGCTACAGTCCAGAGATGACGCGGCGCGCGGCGCAAATCCTTAAACAGATGGGGACTCCCTGCCTCATCCATCAACCGTCCTACAACATGTTCGACAGATGGATCGAGAGTGGGCTGACAGGTGTTCTGACCGATGAAGGGATTGGGTGCATCGTCTTCTCGCCTCTCGCGCAGGGACAGCTGACTCAACGATACTTGAACGGCGTCCCCTCTGACGCCCGCGCCAGCAAAACCGAGCGCGTCTGGCTCACACCCGATGACGTGAAAGAGAATCTTCCCAAGGTAAAACAACTCAACGAACTCGCACAAACACGCGGACAATCCCTCGCCCAAATGGCAATCGCATGGACGTTACGTAACCCCGTTGTTACCTCATCGTTGATCGGTGCAAGCAGTGTCAAACAACTCGAAGATAGTTTGGGCGCGTTGAATAATTTGAAGTTCAGTAATGATGAGTTGGGTAGAATAGAAGAGATCCTTAAGTAATTCCGCTGGACTCGATACGGGATTCTCCCTACTCAACCATTGAGGCTGGAATGAAAGGTAAATCATGAGTTTCATCAAAAACCTTTTCACACCCGCGAAACCCGAAAAACGTTATTACACTTTCAAGATCAAGTGCAATCGTTGCGGCGAGATCATCGAAGGGCGCGTGGATCTGGACAACGACCTGAGCTTGAACGAAGAGGGTGACGGCTACCTCGTCCGCAAGGGGTTGATCGGCAGCGGCGATAATCATTGCTTTCAGCAGATCGAAGTGACGATCCAGTTCTCGTCCGCGCGCGAGGCGACGGAGCAGGAAATTCAAGGCGGGACGTTTGTAGATCTGACAATGGACGATAGACAATAAACCATGCTTTAATCGTATATTGTCAATGGTCAGAAAGGCAACCATGCAATTCACATCCCCTCCCAACCAACAAGCTTATTATGAACAAGTATGGGACCTGGTGCGCCAGATCCCGCGCGGAAAGGTCGCGGCGTACGGTCACATCGCGCAGATGCTCCCTCCGCCGAATGGAGTTGAGATTGAAGCATACAAAGCATTCGGTCCGCGCTGGGTGGGAGGCGCGATGGCGAACTGTCCCGATGGTGTGCCGTGGCAAAGGGTCATCAACTCACAGGGCAAGATCAGCGAACGCGCAGGCGCGGAGAGGCAGCGTCTAATGTTGGAGGAAGAGGGAATCGTTTTCGTGAAGGACAAGGTGGATTTCAAGAAGTATGGGTGGAAAGGTCCAGGTGAAGAAGATGGACCGACGCAGGAAAGTTTGTTCTAGTCAGGGCTTATAAAAACCAGAGTCGGGATAAAAATCCACCCAAGCCCAATCGAACGAACTCAAGCTGGGTACAGGTTGGAGCGCGGTACCAGCGAGGGGACCGCTGAGAGCGAGACCCAGGTTCGGGTCCCAGCGAGAAGCGGTTTCTTCATCCACCAGATCGTCACCATCGAGGGAAAAAGTCAATGTCCTCCCGTCCACAATGCGGACATAAGCCTGATAAATTTCATCCCCTGCCCATACCACCACGGGGACATCACCCAGCATATCGTTGACCACTCCAAGCGAATCGACATCCTTAAAGTAATAGGCTTTTGAGTCATTGCCGAGAACCAGTCCGATGACAAAGACCGGATTGAACTGAATGTCAATGTATTCCAGGATCTCGATATCGTTGGTCATCACCTGTGATTGCGGATATGTCTTGCGCCAATTTCCCCACGTTGTCACCTGCGAAGGGAGCAGGTCGAGCTGCACACCTTTATAGTCCCCAATGATCGCCCTGCCCCAGGGCTGCGACCAGATCGAATCCGTTTCGTGATCGTACCAGGTCATGGCGTTCATAAAGAGCGACCCTGCATTCCCAAAGGTGTGAACCACACCATCGATACGCCGGTCATGCACGAGACCGGTGTAACAAAGCGGTCACCAACTGACCAGGATATACCAGCCCGCCAGATCGTCGATCACCATTTCCCGAGAACGCAATACCGCCACAGGATACGCTTTTGCCTCGCCATCCAATGCAACCCCCATGATCAGGTCGTCGTCCGTCAATGGCGAGTTTTTTGCGGACACAAATTGCGGTTCATAGATGGGCGGGATGCCGTCAAATCCCAGCATGTATGGAACTTGATATTCGGCAGCATCCTCCACGCGAACATTTGGAGTTACGCCCGGCGCCAATGTCTTTGCCGGCGAGGGTGTTTCTGTTTTTGAGCTTTTGAGGGAAGTTGGGGACGGGGTGAATGATGCGGCGGACGTGCACGCCGTGAGGAGAAGAGAGAAGAAAACCACGGTGTTTTGCCGCATCATCCCTACCCCGAACCTGCTGCTGAAAAAACATCCGGTTCGCGCCCCTGACGGATATCGTCCAAAACCTTTTCGATCAATTCAACCGTCATCGGACCGGTATACACAAAACGGACAATCCCATCTCCGTCGATGAACCAGCTTGTGGGTAACCCCAACGGGCGGTAAATATCGGTCAACGCGCCGTCCGGGTCCATTACCAACGGATAGGTCACATTGAATTGAGACTTGTACTCTGCAACGTCTACATTCTGCTCCTGCAGGTTCAACCCAATGACCGCGACTTCATTTTTATGCTTGTTATATATATCCACAAGATGCGGCGTTTCGAAAAGGCACGGTCCGCACCAGGTGGCAAAGTCATTGATCAATACGATCCTGCCATGATGGTCGCTGAGGCGTACGGTTTCCCCGTCTACAGTTGTACCGGAAAAATCAGGCGCGCGCTCCCCCACTTCCGTGCCGAGAGGAAGGCTTTCCAATCTTTCCATTGCAGCATACTTCGAATACCACGTGACGGAAAGCAAACCGGCGACAAACACCAACGTGAGAGGTTTCCAAATTCGTTTAAGCATCTTTATCAATTCAGATAAAGACAAGATTTGGATTCTTACAAACGATGGATTAGAGAATGCTAAGCATGGTCAATTGCTGAGTTCGACCACAAGCGTATCAAGTGCCAGATCGAGTGTGATCTGCCCTGTTTTTACCCCTTCGTCAATTGAAAGCAATTTGCGATAAACGTGTTCCAAAAATTCGACATTGAAGCGGTTTGCCTGCCCTGTTGTCTTTTCTGCCACGAACGGATGCACGCCCAGCGCGCGCGCGACATCGTCCTTGTTGCCGCGCCCATCCAGGATTTCCCGCGCCTGTAACAACAGCCTGAATTGACGGATCACCATTCCCCACAACGAAAACGGGTCCTCGGATTCAAGCAAACGATGCAATAAATGCTGCGCGATCTTGCCATTCCCAACCGACAACGCATCGACAAAATCGAACACCGATTGTTGTGATGTGACGATACAGACTGACTCCACATCGGACGTGTTGATTGGCCGCTCCCAATTGACATAAGCCAGCAATTTGGCGATCTCCATCCCCGCCTGACGAGTATCCACACCAACCATGTCCTTCAGCATTTCAGCAGCGCGCGGTTCGATCTGCCCTTCTTGTTTTTTCGCTTCGTTGACGATCCAGCCCGTCATGTCGCGCAACTTTGGGAGAATGAAGGCCTTGGTCTGAATTTTCTTATCGTTCTTTTCAGCCCATTTCACGATCCAATGTTTGGCTGCATCCTTAGGTTCAACAGACTCATACATCACGAGCCTTGTAGTATCTGGCGCTTTCTCAACATACTCAAAAAATTTCTTTCGCGTGGATGCATTGTTGTATTTGGATGAGGGATTTTCAAGTAATACCAATCGCCTCTTGGCGAGGAACGGCATGGCATTGACTGCGTTATTCAGGTC
>DNDO01000120.1:24798-38869 GCA_003484265.1 Anaerolineae bacterium | reverse complement strand
GCTACAGAGCGCAATAAGATCGTAGAGTTTCGTTTTTGTTTTTCTCAAGGAACCCAGTGATCTCTGTGGCAATTTCATTTTGTAATAATCCGATGAACACCCTTGCGGACAAATAGGATATCAGTGATCTGCATATCGCCCAGGTCTGCTTCGGTGGTGATGTGTTTTTGAAGCCAGGGACCAAACGGCTTGCTGAGTAAATATCCAAATATGGCGAGCGCCAGAGCGAAAGGGATCATCAGAAGCCGCCAACGGGTTGAGCGGATTCCCTTTAATGGAGCCCAGGCGAAGGTCGCAGGGAGAAGCGCGGTGGCGACAAGATTGGTGCCGCACCCGGGGTGGACGGCGAGTTCGCTCTCGCCGGCATTGAGTCGGGTCAATGCTTCAATTGAGGCAGCCGCTATATCTTCAAGTTGAATATCGCCGAGGAGATAAAACCCTGTCGGGTTGGAGTGCCCTGCCATTGATATTTTATATTTGCTCGCGAGCATATGAAGTGTGGCATGTTCGAGCGCGTGGTTTCTACGAGTCTCAAGAATTAGGGGAAGATTTAAAAGCATATGATGATTATACATTGAACGGATGACGTACGGCTTGGGATATCCAGCATCTCTTTATAAAGATTTAATCTAATCCTGCGCAAACTCATCTTGTTGATCTGGATAATTTTGAGACAATATAACCATTCAACGGATGCGAGGTTAATATGGCAAATCATGCCGGCGATAAAAGAAGATCACATATTCCCAAGAATTCCTTTTTCTTTGAAAAGATCGTCCCTGTTTCATTGATCAGTATGGGCGTCATAATGCTCGGCTTGATACTCTTTGCCGCAGGCGTGATCCTCGGATTTGTCCATTTTTAAGATCAAAAGAGATAATCTGCAATGTCTATCACCCAAACACTTCCGTTCATATCAACAGCCATTATGGCCTGGTTCATTTATGATGTCTTTAAAAGGTATCTCATCCGCCGTAATCCCGCCTTTTTGTTTTGGGCTATCGGGCTGGCGATGTTCGGAGCAGGAAGTTTCGCTGAAGCCTATCTTGCGCTGGCATGGAATGAGTGGGTGTTCTTTATCTGGTATCTATTTGGTGCTGCATTGAACGCCGCCTGGCTTGGTCATGGAACCCTGTATTTATTGGTCCGCAAGAAATGGCGTCACGTTGTAACAGTATTATTGCTCGGTGGAAGTTTGTTCGCGACCTATCTTATGCTACAAGCCATGACTAAGCTGGATGCGTCTGTTTTCACAACTGAGAAACCAATCAGTGAACAATATGGCACCAAGATATTGGATAAAGGCGAGGTTGTCCCTATGAACCCGCAGATATTCACCACAACCTATCGCGGAAATGAAGTAACAGCTGTGCGCGGACTTCTGCCGTTGGGTACATCCGTGCGTCTTACAACCCCCTTTTTCAATATTTATGGCTTGCTGACCCTCGTTGGAGGCGCGATCTATTCAGCCTTTCTATTCTGGCGCAAACGAGTAATGCCCAATCGTGTAATCGCCAATGTGTTGATCGCAGCAGGCGCGCTTATCATTGGTTTTGCGAGCACGCTTACCCGCCTTGGCTATGGTCAATACCTTTATCTAGGGGAGTTGGTCTCAGCGGTCATGATGTTCATTGGTTTCCGTCTGGCGGCGAAGCCACAACCTGAAGAGGCGGCAGAGATAAATGCCATACCTGCAACTGCAAATTGGTAACAAAGGAGTGATAAAAACAGGTTGTGGAAATCCACAGCTTGTTTTTATCACTCAACTAATGATTGACGTTTTCCAATTTGCGAAACGTTTCCAATAGGCTGATCAAGATCTCATCAGTAAACGTGTGCATCATTGCGTATATCTCCGTCGCTTTTTTCGATGGCACATTCGCATCGGTATAGACCTTGATAACAGACTCAACCAAGGTTTCTCGAAAAAATAAGAACGCCTTTGTCGCATCCACATAATCGAGGTTGTACCTCCGTGCGCGCGAGGCGTACTCGTAACCGATGGCAAAGGCCTCGCTGGATGCATCCTCGCCATTTGATGTCATGTAAGTCATCAGTCCCTGGAACAATGAACGCGCGCTCTTGCGATACTGAGTTCGTGCAGCTTCATCCAATTTTTGGTACCAGGATTCTTCTTGTAGGCGTCCCTCGGATATCTGCATACGGACATTCTTAACGACCTCGTTCATCATGCCTTCTGGTTCGATTGATTCTTCCCTAGACTTTGAGTTTGTCTCTGCCCAAAGAAGAATTTCTCCACGCCTATATCGGCGATGGCCTCCTTGTGTCTTATGGACGGGAAGCAAACCCTTATCAGACCAAAGCCGAATAGTACTCGGATGCACCCCAAGTAATTTGGCTGCGTTGCTAAGGGTTAACCAATCATTTGTCATAATTTTCTGACCATGTCACACGTAGCGATAGTCACCAAATAGTCTTGTCCATGGCATGAGAGATGCTTGCTCTGCCCAGCATGACAAAATTTTACTCCGCCGCCAAACCTACCTTATCAGTAAATGACGGGTCGTGCGCTTTCTTCTGGAAGGCATTCACGTCGATGCGATACAACATGATCGCAGCGACAAACAACATCAACGCCTCGATGCCGAATACAAGAAGATATCCTCCAAGTTCGTTGCCTGTGATATTTGTAGCGACATCGGCGACGACGCCTGCCATGAGCAACCCAACGAGGCGGGAGAGTCCGTTCGAGAAGCCCCATGCACCGATGTATAGCCCGACTTTCTCAGGGACAGTTAGGTCGAACATCAATGATAGATTTGCAATCGTGGAAAGTCCTGTGCCAAAACCCAGCAAGGTAATACCGATATAAAAAGCGGACAGGCTGGCGGTGAGACCGCTGAAAACAATGGTGACAAAGCCAATCGTTGCGCCGAGATTTCCCATTTGTGCCACGTATTTTTTTCTGACACGTCCATCCAGATAACCAGCGACAATGAATGCAATCAAAGTAAAGCCGTTGGTAATGGACACGATTCGTGATGTCTGTTCGAGGGTCATGCCGAAGGCTTGCGCGCCGAAGGGTTCGAGCAGGACGTCCTGCCCGAGGATTGCGGCCAGGAGAAGCAGCAGATACACGAAGAATATTTTTGCTACAGGGTTTTCCGTGATCGCAGCTGTCATTTGTTTGACGGTGTAGGTTTCGGATCGCAAATTTAAGTCAGCAGATTTGCTTACACGCGGCTCAAGTTTGAAGAGACCGACCAGACCCAACGTCAGGGCTGAGGCGGCGATGATGAGGAATGCACGGTTCAATATCTCGGGGACATAGGTCGGCACCATGCGACTCAGACTGATCCCCGTCACGATCAAACCGATGACCATGACTGTGAACATCGTCGCTATTGTTTTACCGCGTCCTTTTTCGCCTGAGATCTCCGAGGCTAGCGATAAATAGGATACCGCTGAAAGGTTATATCCCATGCCCCACATCCCGAAGGCGAGGATGCCAACAACCATGCCAAGTGTGAAGTTTTCACTAATCAGAATTGCAACCTGGGGGGACACTGCAACGCCCATCACACACAGGATAAGACCGGCGAGAATATAGGGTGTGCGGCGATAACCAAATACTGGATAACGATCTGAAAACGAACCGATGGCAACTTGAATGGGAGAAAGCAAGTAGGGAAAGACAGCAAGGAGCGTGAAGAGTGTCTTTGAAATACCGAGGTCAAAGATCATAACGCGGTTGAGCGTGCTGTTGATGGGCACGAGGGTCATGGCGACCGCAGTATGAATGAGTGCAAGTTGATATCGTTTGAGAATCATGGTCACCTGTTTAAATAACACAGGGCGTTTGGCACGCCCTCACAATTAATGGCTTAATTGTAGGCGTAAAATCACAAAATTCAATGTATATTTACGAAGAATTTTATGAGAGATCTTAGATTTGCTCATCTAACGGGGCAACTCCTGATCGCGGAAAATCGTCAATTCGTGTTCCGCGCTGATGTATGCCTGCACGCGCGTACCGACAGGAAGTATCTTTGTGTGAGGGTTAATGGCGTGGATGATCTGTCCCGTGTCCAACCGCAGTCGGTAGAGGTTGAAAGCACCGCGAAAGAATCGCTCAATGATCAGACAATTACCGCTCCCGTTGATCTCAAAATCAATGTCATCAGCGCGGACGGCGATCTCAACCGGCGTATCAATAGGCAGGTCAACCTCCTGGTTCAGAAGACCGATCTGCGTGATTATGCCTCCCGATACGACCCTGCCTTTGAGGAAATCGCTATCGCCCATGAACTCCGCCACAAAGTGCGTATCTGAATCATGGAAGATCTCTTCAGGTGTGCCGATCTGTTCCAAATGACCTTTCTGCAAAACCGCCAGACGGTCGCCCATATAAAGCGCTTCATCCTGATCGTGTGTAACAAAGACTACCGTCGCCCGCATGGACTTGAGAATTTGACGCACGTGTTCGCGAACTTCCGTGCGCAGATCGGCATCGAGACTGCTCAATGGTTCGTCCATCAAGACCAACACGGGACGAGGGGCAAGCGCCCGCGCCAATGCTACCCTCTGCCGTTCACCCCCGGACAATTCATGCGGATACCGCTTCGACAGCGGCAACAACCCGACGAGGTGGAGCATCTCGCCCACCATCGTCCTGACCTCCGATTGTTTTTTACCACGCAAGCCGAAAGCGATGTTATCGAATACCGTCAAATGTGGGAATAAGGCATGGTCTTGAAACACCATCCCCACGCCCCTTTTTTCCGCCGGGACGAAAACCGAATCCGATACAACGACTTTGTCATTCAAATGGATGAGACCTGAATCGGGGCGTTCAAGACCCGCGATCAAACGGAGCATGGTCGTTTTGCCGCATCCGCTTGGACCGACCAACGCAAGTATCTCCTCATCGCTCAGTTCAAAGGAAACGTCATTGACCGCCGAATGCGTCGACCCGGGAAATTGTTTGACGAGGTTGCGCACCTCCAAGGTTGTCATCGAAAGATTCTCTCTCTGCGTAATAGAAAGTATAACGGCAAAGCCGATGTAAGCACCAGCAGTAAGGCGGCAGGCGCAGCTTGCAGGTAGAACCCGTCCTCTGCCCAGACCCATACTCGCACAGCCAACGTATCAAACCCTGCCGGACGAAGCAGCAACGTTGCGGGCAATTCCTTCAGGGAAGTGAGAAACACCAGAGACCCGCCTGCAAGAAGCCCCGGCAGGATGAGAGGAATCGTCACCTGCATCAATGTCTGGAGAGAGGTACGTCCCATTGTGCGGGATGCCTCCTCAAGCGACGGAGACAACTGGTTCAAAGCGGATTCGCTTGCGCGCACAGCCTGCGGCATATGACGCAGCACATATGCGATAACTACTACAAGCGGCGTTGCATACAAAAACGGAAGGGTACGGTTCACAAGCAATACAAGGCTGAGTGCAATGACGACTCCGGGGATGGCGTATCCGACCTGGCATAAGCGCGATATGAATTTCGATACCCAATTGGGATAACGCACCGATAACAATGCAACAGGCAAAGACAGCAAGACCGCGATCACTGCCGCCAAACCTGAACTCCAGATGCTGTTCCAAACGTAATTTCCGAAACCTTGTGACCCGGTCTGGAACACGGATGAAAGTGACTGCGGGTCGAGAAAAGCCTGAATGCTCCAGATCAATAGGACGATCATCGGCACGAGCAAACTCGCGGACACAACCCCAAGCACCAAAAGAATGGCGGGGACACGCCACTTGCCCAACATTGATAGAGGAGCAGGACGCCAGTTACTTTCCATTTGAGTAAATCGCGCACGTCCCTGCATACGCAGTTCGCTCAACAGAAACAGAATGGCTAAAGCAACGAGGATGCCGCTTAGAACAGAAGCTGCCGAACGATCATAACGACCCGACAGTTGGACGAAAATCGCGGAGGAAAATGTCTCATAGCGGAGTAAAGCCACAGTCCCGTATTCTGCCAGAATATCCAACGCTACCAATAACGCACCCGCCGCCAGCCCGGGTCGCAGCGCCGGCAACGTCACCTGAAAGAGAGTCTGCATGGGAGTCCGCCCGAATGTGCGCGCGGCTTCCTCAAGCGATGCATGTAACGAACGAAACGCCGCGCCGCTCAATAGATAAACATAGGGAAAGGTGAAGAGCGTGAGAATGAGCGCCGCACCCCAAAATCCCAATGGGCTCGGAGTGTAGACCATTTCGCCGAACAGGTTCTCCAATGCCTTCGGGATGTATCCTCCGCGCGGGCGCAAAAGCGCAAGGTGGACGATACCGCCGATATAGGCAGGCATCGCAAGCGGCATGGCAAGCATCCAGCGGAAAAGTTTTTTTCCGGGCAAATCTGTGCGCTCGGTAAGCCATGCCATGCTCACGCCGGTCAATGATGCTCCGCCTGTTACAGCCGCGACCAGCAAAAGCGTATTCCCCAGCAATTTCCAAATGCGCGTTTGGAATAATCTCTGCCATGACTCAATATCTGCATCAGCGGCACGGATGAAAATATAAACGAGGGGAATGGCTACAAAAAGCGCAACCGCCCCCGCGGCAATTGCCAGACGGGGGCTGATCGAAAATCCAGTCCATCGCAATAGGTTTGCGCGGTTTTGGCTTGTCGAAGTTGTTTGATTCACCATATTGAGGATTGTAGCCGAAAAAGACTTCGGGCAGATCGCGCCGCCCGAAGTCTTATGGCTCCTTAAGGAAGACCGACCTTTTCGATCAAATCGAACGTTGCATCTGACTCCAACGCAGCTTTTACGATGTCCACATCAACAAAGCGGAACCCGTCCAGCGGCTCTACTGCCTTGTGCAATACCACGCCTGGCAACAGCGGATATTCGTAATTCTGTTCCGCGAATAACTTTTGCCCATCCGCTGACACAAGGAAATCCAAAAAGGCGTGCGCTGCTGCTGTGTGAGCGCTGCCGTTCACCACTGCCGCAGCTGTGGCATTCGTTATCAAACCGATCTGTCCATCAGCCTGGTCGGGGAAGATCACGCCCACATTACTACCCTCTGCTTGCTGCAGATAATAATAATAATGATTCACAAGACCCAGTTTGAATTCGCCTGCCCCAACTGCCTTGCGCACATCCGTATGACCGCCGAAGAAGGTCACTTCGTTTGCAAGCAGACCGTTCAACCATTCCTCGGTCGCTTCCTCGCCGAGCAATTGTCTCATCGCAGCGATCTGCGCCTGCATCGAGCCGTTCGTGGATCCTGCCGCAGCGATCTGTCCTTTCCACTTCGGGTCTGTCAGATCGAAAATGGATGCAGGCAATTCATTCTCCGAAACCAGGTCCTTGTTATACATGATTACTCGTGCACGGCGGGTCAGGCCCGTCCACATATTGTCGGTGCCGAGAAATTCAGCGGGCAGTTGGTCTGAGCCCGTTGGCATATACGATTGAAAGACACCCATCTGTGCAAGCGATTGCACCGTGATCAATTCGGTGGTGATGAACACATCCGCTTGCGGGTTGGCTTGTTCTTCGATCAAGGCATTCGCCAATTCGCTGTTACTCCCCGCCTTCAACAGGATCTCTACATTGGGGTGCTTTGCCTTGAACGCATTGATGACCGGTTGGATTAACGGCTCTGAACGACCAGAGTATATGACCAGCTCGCCCGTGACTTCAGGGGCTGCATCCACAGGCGACTCTGTACTTACGGTTTGGACTGGTTCCGTCGAAGGGACATTCTCCTCGCTGACGGCTGGCGTGCTGCATCCGCTTACCAGGATCATCATCACCAATAAGATGATGAAAAGTTTAGGTTTGATGACAGACATTTGAAACGATTCTCCTTGAAACTATAAATTTTGATAATCAGACAAAATGAATAGCCTCCATCCTGCTGTTATGCCGTATAGTATAATTTTTACAAACAGAATAATCTAGATATTTGTAATAAAATTACCTTATATCCTATTGCAACCAGTTTTCAACTTGGTTGATGTTTTTGGAGTTTTGAAGAACGATTATGACCGTCAGCCCCGCCATGCGGCGTTATGCCGCCGAGATCTACCGCCTGCAAGAGGATAACGAGCAGGTATCACTTTCCCTTTTGAGTTCACATGTTGAATCTTCAGCGCAGGCTATTTCGACGATGGTGAAACGCCTCAACAAAAGCGGATACCTGATCCACGAACCCTATCGTGGTGTCCGTCTGACGCCAGCCGGCGAAGAGATCGCAATGCCATCCCTGCGCCGTCACCGCCTCACCGAAGTATTCCTGGTCAAAGTCATGAAATATGATTGGGCATCCGCGCACACCTTGTCGGATACCTTCGAGCGCGGTGTGAACGATGAGCTTGAAGACCGCATGGATGAACTGGCTGGCCACCCCACAAGATGTCCGCATGGCGAGCCGATCCCTTCCAAAGAAGGTGTCATGCCTGTCGTGAATGATGAGCCGCTGGCAAATGTCCCCTCGGGCTCTGATTGTGTCGTCAGCCGTGTCCGTACACATAACATGGATAAGCTCCACTACATCGCAGAGATCGGACTAACGCCGGGAACGCCCTTCCATTTGTTGAGCTGTGCCCCATTCAAAGGACCTCTTCGGCTGGAAATGAAGCCACATGACCATATCATCGGCTACGAGTTGTCACAGTCGCTATGGGTGGAAGTAATAAAAAGAGGTGACGGCAATAAGCTGCCACCGTTGAAGCCTGTCGTTTCAAAGTCGAGCAAGAATTAGGCCAGGTAGGCATGTCCTCCTCAGCGATAGCAAGGGGTTTATGAGACCTCGTATTGATTCATTGCTCCGCTCACATCGTCCCGTTGTCCTTTGTGAGAATTAAATTGAATTGATGAAATAAGTAATCCCTGCCTTTCGGGCAGGGATTGTTTTTAAAGGTGAAACACTCATCAGGGTGGATTGAAGCGAGGATCACTTCCCTTTGATCATCTGCCTCGCCACCTGCATCAATTCATGCGCGGAACGAAGAGTCCCCTCGCCCACTTCGCCGAGCATTTGCGAAAGTTCAAGGAGGCGCGGCTCGCCATCCAGTCGCTCGACACGCGTCAACGTGCGGTTGCCTCTAACCAACTTTTGCACCTGATAATGTTCGTCGCCGAAAACAGCCAATTGCGGGAGATGCGTCACGCAAAAGACCTGATGAGTACGCGAAAGATTCCAAAGTTTTTGCCCGACCACCATTCCAACACGCCCGCCGATGCCCTGATCGATCTCGTCGAAGATCAAAGATGGGACTTCATCAGCCTGCGCCAAAACATTTTTCAGTCCAAGCATAAGGCGTGAGGTCTCACCGCCGGAGGCGATCTTTGCCAGAGGCTTTAGTCCTTCGCCGGGGTTCGGGGCGATGAGAAACTCCACTTTGTCGAAACCGGTATGGTCGAATGCGATACGGTTCCCGTTCTCGATCGGCACACCGTTCTTATCGGGCTTGGTTTGGAAGTCCACGCCAAACTTGGCAGAAGACATCTTCAAATCGCCCAGTTCCGTTTCAATTCCCTTCCCCATCGCCGTCGAAGCGGACTTGCGTTTATCTGTCAACACAGCGCCCTGCCTGGCAAGTTTGGTCAACAATTTGGCTTCTTCCATTTCGAGCTCGGTGATGCGGTCAGCCGCGCCAGTGATCGTATCCAATTGCTTGCGCGCTTCCTCACCATAGGCAATCACGGCCGGTACGTTCCCGCCGTACTTGCGCATGAGCAACTGGATGAGGTTGAGTCGTTCCTCCACCTCATCAAGCCGCTTGGGATTGAACTCGATCTCTTCAAGGTAACCGCGCAGACTGTGAATAACTTCTGCCATTGTATCGAGAATAAGTTCCCCCTGATTTGAAAGTTCTGTTTGAGCAGAATCGAGTTTTGCCAATGCCGCCAAAGCCTGCGCGGCTTGCCCTACCAGGTCTGTTGCAGCGGGTGTATCCGGCGAACCTTCCTCCAGCAACGCCAATGCCTCCTGTGCATTCTGCGCGAGCGACTCGGCATTCGCCAGGCGGTCGCGTTCCTGCCGCAGTTCTTCATCTTCACCAGGTTTCAGCCGAGCGGCATCGATTTCCTCCGCCTGATACGTGAGCATCTCCAGACGGCGGTCGGCGTCCGCCTGCGCTTTTCGCAGTTCGCTCAATTCATGCCGCAGGTTTTGTAATGTCTGATACGTCTGGCGATACTCAGTGAGCGGTTTGGCAACTTCCGCATAACGGTCAAGCAGACCCAAATGCGCGCGCGGATCGAGAAGCGACAGGTGTTCTGCCTGCCCGTGGATATCCACAACGAATGAACCGATCTCCTTAAGCAGACCTACGGCTACGGTCCGTCCGTTGATACGTGCCACACTACGTCCCTCCTTGCGAATCTCGCGCGACAACACGACAAAGTTGGGATCATCCATTAATTCTTCGCGGTTCAGTATCTCATGCACCGTCTCTTTTTCCGGGCCTGACAACTGGAACACGCCTTCAACCAGTGCGGCATCTGATTCAGTACGGACGAAGGTCGTGTCCGCTTTGCCGCCGATCAGCATGACCACAGCATCCAAAATAATGGATTTGCCCGCACCCGTCTCACCCGTAAGGATGATGAGTCCTTTGCCAAAGCGCAGGTCGAGTTTATCTATGATTGCAAAGTTTTGTATATGGAGTTCGGTAAGCATGTTTCACCAGTTTTAGGGAGATATGTTATCTGAACAATTGGATTCCAGAAAGTCGCGTATATACAACAGGTGTGGCGATCACGAGATAGACCACCTGAAAAATGATGCCAAAGATATTGAAGGTAAAAACCTGGAATAGGATAACGGGCAATGCTCCGACGACAACACCGACGGCAACCGTAATGAACAGGTTGCGTGCCCGGCGTTTGCGTAAAGCATAACGCAGCGTTTCGGCGATTATTCCCGCCGCTGTCGGCGCTCCGACGATGATAATGATCCAGCCGAAGAATCCGATATTGCCGATCAAGGTCACAAGGAAGGATGCAATGCCTGAAAGAATCGCGGCGCCTACGAAACCGATAATGTAGTCGTACCATTCGGCTGTGTTGAAGATCTGTTGATGTCCCTTTACACATTCCTTGCACCGATACCCCGTCGGAGTGCGGACAGCGCACGAAGCGCAGATCGGGCGATCGCAATTATTGCACCTGAGCGAAGTCTCGCGGCCTGGGTGTACGTAACAATAAAGAGTGTCTGTCGTGGTCTCGGTCATCTCGGCAATCCTAAAGAGTTTTCATTCATATGCGCAGTCAAGTTCCTGTAAAAGTATCCCGGGTCTCCAAAACGGACGAATTGAGTCGTCACATCCGCGGCGCAGACATCCACATGATCGTCGTCCATCAGATCGATCGGCGGCTGTCCGTCCACGCTGATGACCGCATTATCGCTCCGCACCGTGATACGTATGGATGAACCTTCGGAGAGAACAACTCCACGGTCCACGGAAAGATGCGGGGCAATGGGAACGATCAGGATGTTGCGTAACTCCGGCGGGAGGATCGGTCCGCCTGCCGCGAGCGCGTATGCGGTTGAGCCTGTTGGCGTCGAGGCGATAAGCCCGTCCGCAACATAACTGGTCAGTTCCAAACCATCCACCGTGGCGGTCAATCTAACAGGGCGAAGGATTCGTCCGCGCCCGACGACTACTTCATTTAACGCGTTCCAATCTCCCAAAGACTCACCCGCACGGATATGATGCGCGTGAAGCATCATGCGGTTTTCGATCCATGACTCGCCGTTCAACAGTTTATCAAAATACTCGCGCCATTCATTGCGATTCACCTGGATCAAAAACCCGATCCGCCCCAGGTTCACGCCGAATATCGGCACACCGCTGGGCGCACAAAGGTGTCCTGCACGAAGGACGCTCCCGTCGCCGCCCGCCGCGATCAGCATATCAAACTCTCCTGCACGAACAAGCTTTCGCAGGTCCTCATCATACAGGGAACCAAACGGCGCATCGATTCCCTTTTCTTTCAAGTAACCAGACATAGCCTCCGCCTCTGCAAAAGCCTCGGGCATTTTTGGGTACGCCATGATAACGGGTCGTTTCGGGACGAAAAGTGCGGTCATATCAACCAGATTATACCTTTGTGTGGAGTCGGGATGACACGCCTTATGCGATACTCTCGTCACACACATCCCTAAACCCGCATCCCCTACAACGGGACGCCTGCTCATGCGATCGATGGACATCTTTCTTGCGTTCGTCCCTTTTCATCTCTGCCAGCAGGTCCAACAGCGATGCTTCCAACTCGCGTGTGTATTCCACTGCAAAGTCACGTGTTTCATAGTGAATGATGCCGTACGGCGGACGTTTCTTGTATGTTTTTTCGACCAGCAAACAATACGACGCCAATTGATAGATGTGCGAATCATACGGCGCATTAGGTGCACGCCCCGATTTCACTTCCACAGGGATGATCTGTCCATTCTTTTCGATCAGATAATCGGGCTTGCCCGTCAATTCGAGCGCGGCATAGAAAAGCGGCTTCTCCACCTTGTTCCAGCCGTGCGTATCGGTGTAGATGACATGCCCGCCAGGCAGACCCGCAGATTTCCTTTGGCGATTTGATTGCCAGAAAAAGAGGAAAGCGATAAAGAGGAGGGCGAAGGCGAAATAGAGCATTAGAGATTAAAGAGCAGTTGCTTGTTTGATAACTTTCTTTACGCGTGCCAGGCCCCCACCAGACAAATCTTCAATTCGATTTTCAAGGACTTTGATGAAGTCGGTTTTATTTGATGCGTTCACGGCGGGCATGGTTTTTTCGGAATGTTGTGCCACTTCCTTTGGGCGGCAACTCGAAAGGTGTTTGAGCAAATAAGGGAAGATAACCTCGTTATATTTTTTGTTCCCTTTAGCAGTAAATGCCAGAGTAGAAATGGCATAATCCACCGTGATGACAGAACCTGTCTCTTTGGCCTTCTTGATCGCATCCAAGTTCTTGAACGTCACATCGGGATCCACTTTGGCGACTTCGGCAAGGGCTGTCATCCCACCCCAAACAAGACGGTTATTTTTGCTATTGATGCATTTCACAAATTCATTTGTATAGTCTGAGATCAATTTAGGCTCAATGTAACCGATTTCATACAAGACCTTGATACAGTCGGCTTGGATGTTCTTGTCCTTGTTCCAAAGGTTTTCAGCTATTTCACGAATCGCTTTCTTATCTTTCTTCGTCGCAAGCTCGCGCGCCAGTTCCTGATTGGGAACTTCATCGCGGCGACCAAGTGAATGTGCAAGTTTATTGATAACAGACATAAATCACTCCTTAAATTCCGTAACTAAAGAACCTGTGCAGAACAATGTGCAACCAATACCACCAAAGCGATCATCAACAGAACAATCCCAACTGTCCGTGTAATGGACGAAGCCAGAACCTGACGCCCGTGTTTGATGTGGAGTTCAGTCCCAGCCGCGAGTTCGGTCTGGTTCTGGGATTCGACACCCTGCTTCCGGTACCACCATGCACGATTGCAATAAAGGTATGCCCCAATGTCTGAAGAGCGGATCACAGCCATAATGCGGAGTATAGCACAAATTTTCTAATTTTTACCCCCTTCCGCCAGAAGCGGAATGAGGAGAGTTCGTTGGGACGAATGCAGTCGGAGGGCGGGCGTTGTATAAACGGTATAATCGCACTCTATGAGCGATATTCACTTTTACCATCCCATCGAGGTCCGCTATGGGGATTTGGATCCGCAGGGGCATGTCAACAACGCGAAACATCTCACCTACTTTGAGCAGGCACGTATCGCCTATCTGATCGAGCTGGGATTGTTCACCAATGATCAATCCTTTATGGAACTCGGCGTCATCCTGGCAGACCTTCACATCACATACCTTGAGCCGATCTATCATGGACAGAATATCAAGGTCGGAGTCCACACGGCGAAGTTGGGGACCAAGTCTATGACATGGGAGCAAAATATTGTGGATGATGATACTGGCAGGGAATTAGCCAAAGGGGAAGTCGTTCTGGTAACATATGATTATCGTGAAGAGAAAACGATCCCTATTCCGAGGGAGTGGCGGGGGGGGGGGGGGGGCGTGACGTCGACGGCGTCGGAGAAGTCGGGGGGGGGCGCGCCGGGGGGGCGGGGGGGCGCC
>DNDO01000120.1:22928-24634 GCA_003484265.1 Anaerolineae bacterium | reverse complement strand
CCGAGGGAGTGGCGGGAGAAGATCATTGCGCTTGAAGGTTTAAAAGTTTAAACGATGACAGGTTTGAACGTCCTAACGATTCGACCTGCTAACTTTCCAACAACTATCAGGAGCTAACCATGTCATTGCCCGCAATAGATACAAAACATTTCAGTGAATTCCTCGTTGACCTGCTCAACATCCCCTCCCCCACTGGTTTTGCAGAACCTGCGATTGCGTATGTGGAGAAAGAGTTTTCACAATACAAGCAATTGGAGTTATCACGCACACGCAAAGGCGCACTCGTCGCCAAATGGACGGTGGACAACGACCTGCCTCCCGTTGCATTGACCGCGCACGTGGATACGCTTGGTGCCGTCGTCAAAGAGATCAAGTCGAACGGCCGGTTGAAATTGAGCCGCATTGGCGGGATTCAGTGGAATAGCGTTGAGACAGAGGGCGTATGGATGTTCACGTCTAACGGTGAGAAGATTCGCGGATCGGTCTTAATAGACACAGCCTCGGGACATGTCCATGGAGCAGAAGGAGCCAAGACTCCGCGCGATGACGACCACATGGAAGTTCGTTTAGATGCGAAGACAACAAGTGAAAAAGAAACACGCGCCTTGGGCATCAGCATTGGTGACTGCGTGGCGTTCGATCCGCGCGTTGAAGTGACAAACGGATTCATCCGCTCGCGATTCCTCGACGACAAGGCTTGTGTGGCAAATCTCGTAGCGGCGATCAAGTCGATTGCAGATGCAGGTCAAAGTCCGGCAAGAACCGTTTATTTTCACATATCGAATTATGAAGAGGTAGGTCACGGCGCGTCGGCAGGAATTCCACCCGAAGTGGAAGAATTGGTCACCGTGGATATGGCAGTGGTCGGTAGAGGACAAGAGTCCGATGAGTTCAACGCGACGTTGTGTATCAAGGATGGCGGCGGACCCTATCATTTAGGTTTGAACAATAAACTGCGTGCACTGGCTGAGAAGCATAATATTCCATACAAGACCGATGTGTATACTTTCTATGGCTCGGATGGCGAGGCTTTCTGGCGCGCGGGCGGCGATGTGGCACTGGCGTTGATCGGACCCGGAATCGACGCGTCGCACAATTACGAACGCGCCCACATGGACGGTTTGAACGCAACGACGAATTGGATACTTGCATATTTGTTGGATAACTAGAGACTGGAGACCAGACTTGAAACTGGACGGTTCGCTTTCTCCCATCAACCTGTCTGCTGTTCCAGAGACCGCTCGCGCAGCTGAATCAATCGGCTTCGATGCCTTGTGGACGACCGAGACCCAGCACGACCCGTTCCTGCCGTGTACCTTGATCGCCGAACATACAACGCGTCTCAACATCGGGACGGCTATCGCTGTTTCCTTTGCGCGTTCGCCTGCCAGTCTGGCTTACACCGCCTGGGACCTCGCCGCTCAATCGAACGGACGGTTTATCCTCGGGCTGGGGACTCAGGTCAAAGCGCACATCGAGCGCAGGTTCGGTCAACCCTGGCCCGTATCGCCGGTAAGGAAATTGCGCGAGCAGATCGAAGTCATCCGCGCGTTTTGGGATAACTGGCAGAATGGAACAAAGTTGAACTATCGCGGGGAGTATTACAAGGTGACGTTGATGTCGCCTTTCTTTCAGCCTCCCGCGCTGAGCGGATCGGCAGCACAGTCGAAGCGTATTGAAGAAATAATTCCTATTTACATCGCTGG
>DNDO01000120.1:6805-22613 GCA_003484265.1 Anaerolineae bacterium | reverse complement strand
AGGGTTGAAGAAGAACAATCGCAACCGCGAGGACATCTCTGTTTCAGCGACCGCCTTTATCGCGACCACACCTGAAGAGATGAACTTCGCCCGCGCGCAAATCGCATTCTACGCATCCACTCCCTCCTACCGCTCTGTCATGGACACCCACGGCTGGAGCGGCGTCTCAGAGACATTGTCCAAGCATGCGGCAAAAGGCGAATGGGCTGAGATGCCGATGCTCATCACTGATGAGATGCTCAGTGAATTTTGTTTGATAACAGAAGAAGACAAATTAGCAGACGATTTGAAGGAGCGCTACGAAGGCATCGCTGACCGGCTGACTCTGTACAGTCCCTTTGTGGCTGGGGAGAGAGATGAGTGGTGGAATGCGCTGGCGAAAAAGTTTCTTCTATGATCATATTATATTTGAGGAACCATCAATGAACTTCAACGACTACCAAACCAAATCGCGCATGACCGCAAAGTACCCCGCCATTGGGCATTCTGTCATCTATCCCACCCTGGGACTCGTCAACGAAGCGGGCGAAGTGGCGGGCAAGATCAAGAAAGTGTTCCGCGATAAAGATGGGGAGATCAACGAGGAAACTCGCGATGCGCTGAAAGCCGAACTTGGCGATGTGCTGTGGTATCTCGCGCAGGTCGCCACCGAGTTGGGTTTGTCGCTCGACGAGATCGCTGAATATAATATTGGCAAATTGATGGATAGGTTGGAAAGAGGGAAAATTAAGGGAGACGGGGATAATCGGTAACCTCGTGTCATTGCTTCGCCACTCGCTACGCTCGGGCTCGCAATGACATGGTTGTTTTTCCAAAATCACATAACTTTACAAGGGGACACTTCTCACACATCGCCTTGCGCGCGGTGCAAATTTCGCGTCCGAGCCTGATGATATTCAAATGTCCCGCATAATACGTTTCGGGCGGGAATAGGGATTCCAAATGAGGATGTGCCTGCTCAACAGACATCCGCTCCGGGTGGAGTCCGATGCGTCCCGTCACGCGGAAGACATGCGTATCCACGGGGAAGGCGGGCATGTCCAATGAAAAGCATAGGACAATTGCGGCGGTTTTCGGTCCCACGCCATTGAATTTAGTCAGCCAATTACGTGCTTCATCCACTGACATTTCTTTGAGAAAAGATAAATCCAAATTTCCGCGTTCCTTCGTGATGGCTTTTAAGACCTGTTGAATGCGCGGTCCTTTTTGATTTGCCAGCCCTGCAACGCGGATCGCATCGATCACGTCGTCCGCGTTGGCATCGCGTACTTCCTCCCATGTGGGGAACTTTTCCCGCAGCGCGTCGAAGCCGCGATCACGGTTCACATCGTTTGTGTTCTGTGAAAGGATGGTCGAAACCAATTCGTCGATGGCGGGCAATGGATTACGCCATATCGGCTCGCCATAAAAATCAAGTAACTTTTCGTGAACCTTCACCGCGCGTTGCGCCAGTTTGCTCATTAGTAACCAGCCTCCTTGATGAGCCGCAATGTATGCGTCACAACATCGCGATGCTTCCCAGGGATCAACCCGTCGAACATTGCCGCGGTAAGACGATATAACGTTAATGCGCCTGCACCGCGTGATTGATATTGCGACGACGTGGAGTCGAGCCCCCACGCGGTGCGAAAAGCACTGACCCACTTCGTATCACGCCCCACCGATTCCTGAATCAGATCAAAATAGCGGTTTTCGCTGACGATCATCAGCCCCCTCTGCACCGCTACCGCCTCAAGGATATTCGACACCAATCCCCACGCTGCATAAAGGACCGTCGATTCATGCCCGCGTGTCAGACCGCTCAACACTTTATGGATTTCCTCCGCGCAATGCATCACCTGTTCTGCCGCATACTCATCTGCATCAGCCTGCAACAGCGACCAGTCAAATTTCTGCGCCTGTTTCTTCAAATCTTTCAATGCGCCGTTTTTATCAAGGATGATATTCATCCCGGTCAAACCCGGCACCGCCCAGATCGCTCGCCGCGGATTGGTCAACGCAGAACGCTCGTCGGCAAGCAATGTATATTTCAAGCTGACGAGTTTATCGTCCCAATGACGCAACGTGTAGCGGTCATATTGATCCTCTGGCATCTTGTCGACAAAGATATCAAAATCCACGTCGCTGTATTTAGATTCTTCTCCGCGCGCGTAACTGCCCACGATACCAACACCAACGACATTGGGTGAGTCAACTTTTTTGAGGACGGATTGAATGAAAGGGTCTGTTAACGTCATTAAATTAATCTTTGTTTACAGCCACAGAGAACACAAAGAGCCCTGAGTTTTTCCCTTCTCTTCTCTGCGATCTCTGTGACGAATTATTTATCTATTCTTCCATTTCCCGCTTTCCACACCTCTGCCTGCTCAACAAACTCAGGCGCGAACAAATTCAGATCTGTGGTCGTGAACAACACCTGTTCGCTTTCACCGACATATTTCAAAAGATCAGCGCGACGCTGAACGTCCAACTCCGCCATCACCTCGTCGAGCAGGATGACGGGCCATTCACCTGTACGTTCCTTCATCCAATTGACTTCGGCAAGTTTCAACGACAGTAACGCTGTGCGGATCTGTCCGCGCGAGCCGTAGTTGCCGAGATCAAAATCGTTCGCAAGAAAACGCAGTTCATCGCGGTGCGGTCCGATGGTGGTCACGCCGCGCGCAATTTCTTCGTTACGCAGGTTGCGCAGACTCTCACGGAACCTGATCTCTATATCGTCCAACTCCAATCCCGACCGGTCAACCGCCGTGTCGATCTTCAAACCCAACTGTCCATTCGGCTTCGGCATTGGATCGAAAGCAGGTTCATAGGCGAGACGAAGGATCTCGTGTCCATGGGTCAGTTCGTTATGAACGCGTGAAGCGAGATGTTCGATGCGCTGGATGGCTTCGATGCGCCACAAGATGATCTGCGATCCGTGACGGCTCAGCGCATCGTCCCACACCTCAAGCTGGTCGCGGCTTCCTCCATTTTCATTCAACGCCTTGAGCAACGCATTACGCTGTGTGATCACCTGGTTATATTCAGACAGTACGCGCGCATATGCCTGCACGGACTGCGCCAGCGCAAGATTGAGGTAACGCCGACGATCTTCGGGCGCACCCTCGATGATCTGCGACATCTGCGGCACAAAGACGACTGCATTGAAATGCCCGATCACTTCGCTGACAGGTTTCTTCACGCCATCGAGCAGAATCTCTTTTCGTAATCGTTGACCATTCAACACGCCGACAGGTTCAAGGATGAGACGCGCTTCGATACGATGTTTACGCTTCGCACGCTGATATTCCGCAACAAGACGAGTAACGGTCAGTTCGTTTTTATTCGCTTCATCGAGATTGATGATCTGCCGATCTGATGATGTTTGAAAAGAGGTAAATGCGGCCAGAAAATAGATCGCCTCAAGGACGGTAGTTTTTCCCTGCGCGTTATCGCCCGTGAGCAAAACCACACGTTTGGGCATATCGAGGTCCAATCGTGTGAACTTGCGGAAGTTGGTCAGGGAAAGATGTTTTAAGAACATAAGTTTCAGGTCGAAGGTTGAAGGTCAAAGGCAGTGACTTTCAACCTTTGGCTTCAAATCTTTAATTTCATTTCCAATTCTATTTCATCGCGCAATGGAATGTTATTGTACCCAAGCAATGGAATACCTGGTTTTATCCTTCTCGATTCGTTTATTGCACCGCGATGGACGGCAACCAATTCAAACCCGCGCTTCTGGTAAAAACCAAGCGCGTTCAAATTGTCATTGGTTGTGATACAAAAGACACGTTTGGAATTTTGTTTTCTCGCTTCTTCCAACACTTCATTTAACAAAGTAGTACCGATCCCCTGATTTTCGCGCAGGCTATTCAAAGAGGTGATCTCAAATTCATCTTCCCCGATTAGGAACGTCAGCAGACCGATCCAATCATTTCCGTCTTCGACGACAAACCCTTCCAACTGCTCAGGGCGATAAACATTTCCATGCGAAACGATTACTTCATCGCCCCAATGTTCGACCCAAAAATTGTGAAGACGAGGCAGGTCATTAGCGATCAGGCGGCGGATGGAAGTCATTAAACTTCCTGTTCCTGCTCCACTTCCTGTTGCGGCTGCCAGACACGTGTTGCAAGATCAGGGAACAGGATGCCGTTCAAATGATCGATCTCATGCTGGAAGATACGTGCCAACCAGCCTTTGGCCTTGACCTTCATCGGCTTGCCATGACGGTTCAATCCTTTGACGAGAACCTCCGTGTGGCGTTCCACCTCCCCAACCAAGCCTGGCAGGGAAAGGCATCCCTCCACTCCCATCACCTTCTCTTCCGAGGCTTTCACGATCTCAGGGTTGATGATCGCCCAAACCTTTTTCGGCATGTCTTCGTTTTCTTCGCTCTCTTCGTCCATCTCATGTTCGTAATATTCTACAACGATAAGGCGTTCCGCGAGTCCGATCTGTGGCGCGGCAAGACCCACACCCGGCGCATCTCGCATAGTCTCGACCATGTCATCGATCAGGGTGTGTAGGTCTTTATCGAATTTTGTCACCGCGCGTGCTTTGCGCCGCAAGACGGGGTCTGGAAGTGTGACGATCGTACGAAGAGACATTCTTTATATCAACCTTTGTATATTTTATGGTATCAAGTTCCCGATTTTACTCTGGTTTTCTGTTGTTCTTATTTTCCTCTTCGAAGAAATCCCGCGAACTTCGGTGATAGGTTGCCAGCCACTCTGCCATGCGTTCGCGTTCCGCATTGATCGCGCCTTGTTCTTTTTGTGCCCTTCGCGCCATGCGGCGGCGGTCAATATCCGACTGGACAGTGGCGGGGTCTATCACATCCTCGAACGCCAGTTTGGAACCGCCGACCGTAATGTACACAGTGCCGTAGTTAAAGATATTGCCAAGCAGACCCCTGCGTTCGTAATTCGTTCCGAGGATGCTTTCCAATTGCGCAGCGTTGCGAGTCTCGGTGCCGAACGGCTTGCGGTCGATATCTATGATCTGTTCGTTCGTGACCTCGAATTTGTCGTTGCTCCAATCAATCACTTCGTAAAGCAGCCAGAGCACAAACGGGACAAAGGAGAGAATATATACAAGCGCCCATGTATCCATCGAAAAGCCGTTCTCGAACATGAATAACGATTGAAGGGGGTCGAATGCGAGTTGGATGAGGCGATAGATAAACAGGAGCAACATTCCCAACGTCCCTCCAAAAGGTATCCAAGCCTGAAGGATCAACACCATCCAATGTTTGCGATAGTACACGTCCTCGCCCGATTCGTATCGAAGTTTAAGCGTGTTCGAGCCGAGGAATTTGAGAAGTGCCAACGAACCGGATGACCGCTTGGGAGGAGTCTCTGCTCTTTTGGAGATGGGTGTTGACTCGCCAAATCCGCGCTCTGATTTTGGAGGCTGGAGTCCCAACCGTTTACGGATGGCATTCTTCATCGCCTCTTTCTCGACGCCAACAGCGTGCTCCTTGGTACGGTTCCAATATTCCTCGATCATGTGCTGTGCCTGTTCGGGATGCGTAACCTGATTGAATGGAATTTTCCCCACGAACGTGCGGATGATAACGTTTCCATAATCAAGGATACGCCCCAATTGACCGGTCTCCACTCCCACGGAAAGGATCGTGCTAAGCGGCGACTCCTGCCGGCTATCGTAAATGCCGACCACCTTTTCAAGCCAGACAACACGCTGGTTGGTGACTACATAATAATCATTGCCCCAATCGATCACTGTCCATATCATCCAGCCGACAACGGCAAGCAGGGAAAGGAATCCCGCGAATGCAACAATAAAAAACGACGCGATGAAAAACCATGCGTAAAAGATCGCCGCAGGCAGGATCAATGACAAGATGGGCGGGATCAGTTTTTCATACAGAACAATTCTATGTTTGCGCGCCATGAAATAAACGACTTCATCATCCCTCAGCCATTTAAAGCGCAGGGAGCGCGCCAGCTCGCGGCTCCTCACTGCCACATCCAGGTTCAGGCGAAGTTGGACGTTCCTTTTGAATAGTTCGTCGAAATTTTTTCGGTTGAATGCAAGCAGGATTGCGTCACTTGTGACAGTAACGGTGCCGGAGCGTTTGCGTTTTGCGATCAAACCCATCTCGCCAAAATAATCGTTCTTCACCAGCACAGCGAGTTGAATCTCATGGCCCTTTAGTTTGCGAGCAATGCGGACACTCCCGCTATAGATCATGTAAAAATATTCAGAGTTGCTATCCTGCTTGAACACCACCTCCCCTTCGGCGACCGGAATCTCGTCCATCATATCGGCGATGACCTCCAGTTCGTCATCCTCCAAGCCGTAGAAAAGATGGATCTTTTTTAAAAATGCGATCCTTGCAAGCGTATCAACCATTGTTTGATTCTATCAAATTTCGCGCACGATGGTGCAACCATACCCGGGGGTCTCTGTCAGCGCAGGTAAATGCCCATCGATAAGCGACTCAACCGCTTCGTCCAAAAAGAAGCGCGTGGCTTTGCGTTGGCGAAAAGTCACATTGTCTACGGCGCCACGATAACGCAGGATGCCATCCTTATCCACGACAAATACATGCGGAGTAGTGACCGCCCGATAAAGGTCTGCGACAACATGCCCCGCATCGATCAAGACCGTTGGGATGCCTCGCTTTCGTGCAATCTCCTCCACGCTTTGAGCGGACTCATTCCGATTCGAGGAGATCGAAAGCAGTTGCACATCGCCATTCCATTTCGCGAGAGATTTCATTATCGATTTATCTGCCCGTTCCGAATGCGGACACTCACATGACCAAAAATTGACAACAACGATCTTGCCGCGATGATCGCTTAATTTGTGAGGATTGCCCTGTATGTCGCGAAGTTCAAAATCGGGCGCCCCCTTATTGATATATGTTTTCATAATGAGATTATATCTTGCAAAACCTGATAGTTTTGGAAAGCGGCGGATTAATTCCGCATGTTACAATCCGCCGCATGAAAAAATGGCAGTTCTGGCTCGGGGTGCTGATCAGCATCCTTTTTATTTGGCTGGCTTTGGGCGGCTTGCAGCTCGATGATTTTTGGGGCGCGGTAAAACAGGCAAATTACATTTGGGTGCTTCCCGGTATCGGTGTGTACTTTATCGGCGTCTGGGCGCGGGCATGGAGATGGCATTATTTATTAGGTCCCATTAAAAAGATCCCGACGAAATCCATGTTCCCCATCACGACCATCGGTTATATGGGAAACAACATCTACCCTGCCCGCGCCGGGGAAGTATTGCGCGCCGTCATTCTCAAACGCAGGGAAGGGGTATCTGTTTCGGCTTCGTTGGCAACCATCATTGTTGAGCGCATCTTCGATGGCGTGGTCATGCTGGCATTCATATTTGTAAATCTTTCAGAGCTGGCAAAACTGACGGGTGCGTCCGGATTTGTTGGAAATATCCAACAAGTGGCGATCATTGGGACAAGCATATTCATCGGCGCACTGCTCACGTTTCTGGTTGCGGCAATGTACCCTCACATGACCGCCAAAGTCGGGCATTGGTTCATTTACAAGATCCTGCCCCAACGCCTTCACGAAAAAGTGATCAGTCTGATGACGAAATTCCTCGACGGGCTTGCCTCTCTCCGCTCGCCGTTCAATGTGTTGATGGTGTTCTTCACATCTGTCGTCATCTGGCTGTTGGAGACGGGTAAATATTGGTTTGTGATGCAGGCATTCGATTTCAATGTCTCCTTCTTTGCGCTCATGCTCATGAACGGGATCGTTAATCTCGCGACAACCATCCCCTCCGCGCCGGGGTATATCGGCACGTTCGACGCGCCCGGTATAGCCGTGTTAACCGCTTACGGCGTGGAACATTCCATCGCGGCGGGATATACGCTCGTGTTACACGTCGCATTGTGGGTGCCGATCACACTGCTTGGTGCGTATTACCTCACGCGCGAAGGCATCCGATGGAGCGACGCATTAAGGGCGGAAACTGCGGATTTATAAAAAGATATTGGGGACATCCCAAAAGTTGGCATTCGCGTAATGCAATCTTGAAGACGGCATACTCCAGTCCCTCTCGGTTATACTTGCAATATCACAAATGTGATCCAGGTAAGTATTCCAAAAGGAAGCATGATATGACGCAACCCGAAGGAACCCAAAATAAAAAGATGAGGGTACTCATCGCCGATGACATACAGGAAACGCGCCGCAATACACGCCTGATGCTGGCCACCATAGACAACGTGGAAGTGGTCGCCATCGCCTCGAACGGACTGCAAGCCGTGCAACTTGCACAGGAACATCATCCTGATATTGTCTTTCTCGATATCAACATGCCTGAGATGGACGGGTTGACCGCCTATAGCGAAATACTCAAGGTCTATCCTGATACCGGTTGTGTGATCATCTCCGCCGAAAAGGACACCACAACCCTTCGCACTGCCATGTCGATAGGCGTGCAGGAATATCTCATCAAACCTTTCACGATGGAGGAATTGGAAGTGGCCGTTGCCAAGGTCCATCAGCGTGTGGAGCAAACTCGGGAAAAGCTTTTGCAGGATACCCAACTACGAAATCAAAGGGAAGCCTATCTCGCCCAGCTCGCAACAGAATACGCCAAAGCGCGGCGCACGGATGACAAAGCCATCGAGGTCTTTGAGCAACTGACAGAGAACCCCAATAGTGAAATGCGCTGGATCCAAAATCTGGCAATGATTTACATCGTCCGAAAGAAATGGGGCAGACTCAAAGTCCTTGCTGAAAAAGCAGAGGGCAGAAATAACAAATAACCGTCATTGAGAGAAGCGATCGCCAAGAAGCAGTTCCGTCGTTGTAGGGAAGACTGCTTCGCATCGCTGAATCGCCGGTCACAATGACGGAAGACCTTATTGGAGAATGCATGAAAATAGCGATCATCGGCGCGGGTTACGGAGGCATGTCAGCCGCATATGACCTGAGACAAGCGGGGCACGAAGTTATCATTTTCGAGTCAGCGAATTTTGTCGGCGGGCTGGCAGCGGGTTTCAAAGAGCCACATTGGGATTGGTCGGTGGAGAAGTTCTATCATCATTGGTTCCAGTCCGACAGTTCGATGATGGGAATGATCGAGGAATTGGGATTGAGGGACAAAGTCATCTTCCCGCGTCCGCTGACCGTGATGTTATATAAGGATAATTGGTATCCCTTCGACTCGATCCTCAACGCGCTTCGCTTTCCCGGACTTGGGTTTGGAATCAACAAAATCCGCTTTGGATTCGTTGGACTCTTCCTCCGTATCACGAACAACTGGAAGGCTCTCGAAAAGGAAACCGCTGATGCATGGATGATGAAATGGGCGGGGAAAAAAGTCTATGAGCAGATGTGGAAGCCGCTGTTGATCGGTAAGTTCGGTCCGTTCTATAAAGATGTCAACATGGCATGGATGTGGGCACGCATCAAGGCGCGCACGACCCGCCTCGGTACATTCACAGGAGGCTTTCAAAAATTTGCCGACCTGTTCGCAGAGAAACTACGGGAGATGGGTGTGGAGATACGGCTGGGGGCCAATGTCAAATTCATTAAGCAGAATCAAGCCGGGGGTATGTCAATTGACGCGGGAGGCGCCGTCGAATCGTTCGATAAAGTCTTGGTCACCACATCCCCGAATTTGATGGCAAAGCTATGCCCTGATCTCCCCGAAAACTATTTGAAGGGACTGCTTGAGTTGAAGTCGATGGGCGCAGTTGTGATGGTGCTATCGCTCACACAACAATTGTCAAAAGAAGGATATTACTGGTTCAACCTGCCGAAGGATGCGGGCTTCCCGATGTTGGCGCTGGTGGAGCATACGAACTTTGTGCCAAAGGAACATTTTGGCGGCGACCACATTGTGTATGCGGGCGATTATTTGGAAGCGGGGCACAAATATTTTTCGATGAGCGATGACCAGTTACTTGAACAATTTATTCCTGCCTTCAAGAAGTTCAACCCCGCGTTCGAACGGACCTGGGTGAAGAAGGTTTGGGTGAATAAAACGAATTATGCACAGCCTGTGCCGTTGGTGAACCATTCGAAGAATATTCCCGCGATCCAAACACCGATTCATGGATTGTATTTCGCATCGATGAGCCAGGTCTACCCGTGGGACAGAGGCACGAACTTCGCTGTTGAGATCGGGAGACGCGCCGCGAGGATCATGCTAGGTTGATGTTTGATCCTTCAGCCAGGCTTTTGCTTCGTCACTATCCTAATAAAGATGTAGGTTGTAACCTTTATTATTGAAAAACCCATGGCTGTTTTGAACCTACGGGAAACACCTAATTTCTCATTAACGGAGGGGTATTCGCCCCCTCGGCAATCACCTTAACCATGGCGTTGGCGGAGGAGACATCCATCTGCCCCGACGATTTGATTAACAACATTTCTTTTTCTGAAAAAAGGATCGATCATTTAAACATAGCTGACACTCTCCATGAGGAACAACCCTAAGCTACCCATTTCCCGAAATTAATATGGGAAGTTTTACAGCCAAACTCTTTCGTGTTTGTCTGATACAAAGTGGGATTTGAAGAACAGTGGCATGATTAATGCAAGAATGATATAACTGCCGTTCCCTCAGGACATCAAAAACATAAATTTAAGTAAAAATCAATTCAGGAAAATCATGCATGAAAAATACGGAAGTTAAAAAAGTCAGTTTCACAGTTATCATCCTTCTTGTCATCGCCGCGGGAGGATTCTTCGGTTTTCGGTCATTGCAAAGTCTGATAAATACGCCCCCCAACATCATCTTTATTCTGACAGACGATCTGGATCTCCCTCTCCTGCCTTATATGGAGAATACCAACAAACTGATCGGCGAACAAGGCGCGACTTTCACGAACTACTTTGTGACTTCCTCCGCATGCTGTCCTTCTCGCGCAACGACAATACGAGGTCAATACCCGCACAATACAAATATCCTTGAGAATTCCCCTGGCTTTCGCAACTTCTATCGGAACAATAAGGAGGACGAAACCATAGCGGTCTGGCTCCAGCGAAAAGGCTATCGCACAGCATTGACAGGAAAATACTTGAATGGGTACCCTGTCGTGGCAGGCAGGAATTATGTCCCTCCCGGCTGGGACGACTGGCATGTTTTCTTTCATCACGATGCGGAAGACGACGAGGGCTGGTACTTTTATAACTATACGCTCAACGAAAACGGCGCATTGGTTGATTATGGCTACGCCCCGGAAGAATACAGCACGGATGTTATCGCGCGCAAGTCGATTGACTTCATTGCTACCAGTATTGCCGATCGTTCTCCGTTCTTTATTTATATTGCAGCAATGTCGCCTCATGGACCCAGCACCCCGGCGCCACGGCATGAAAACATGTTTTTAGATCTGGTTTTTCCCAAAAAGGATTCTTTCAACGAGGAAGATATCAGCGACAAACCATCCTTAATCCAGGAGCAGGTGAATAACGGGGATGATTTTGACGCCTACGATGCCGATGCCCTATTTATTAAACGCGTCCAAACCATGCAGGCAACCGATGAGATGGTTGGGGAAATCGTCCGAATGCTCGAACAGAGCGGACAACTGGATAACACCTATATCATCTTTACATCGGACAACGGTTTCCACATGGGAGAGCACGGTCTTTCCGCCGGAAAGATGCTGGCTTACGAGGAGGACATTCACGTTCCGCTTTTGATCCGCGGACCAGGTATCGCTCCGAATACAACGGTCACACAGATGACCGCAAATATAGACATCGCTCCCTCGCTCGCCCATATGGCTGGCGCGAAGTCCGCCGAGTTTGTGGATGGGCGTTCCTTTGTCCGCTTTTTCGACGCGCAAGAAAACGACGATGCAGATTGGCGAAAAGCTCTGTTGATCGAGACAGGTTATTTAGATAGGGAATCGCGCGTCATCGCTTATCGAGGCGTTCGGACGGAAAATTATATTTATCTTGAATATGAAAATGGGGAACTTGAATTTTACGACCTGATTGCCGATCCGTATGAAATGAATAACATTGCCGGCAAACTCGATCCTGCAACCCTCTCCACTTTGCATAGTTGGCTTGAAGATTTGAAATCCTGTCAGGCAGATGGATGTCGAACAGCCGAAAACGCTTTGCCGGAAATCAAATATTGAGCCATACTTTGAGATGGATCCAAAAAGGGCGACCAGAAATAGGTCGCCCTTTTTGGATTTATTCGCCGCGGCTGTGCGGGTATGGACTCCAATCCGTCAGATTGATCTCTTTGATCAGCTGCCCGCCTCGAACAATAAAGGATTTCATCGTCAGGTTCTCATTGACATAAGCGCCCTGTAGGTTGAAGCCCGGCGCCCAGGCGTAGGCATAGTAGGTTCCGTTCGGGAGCAATACCTTGTAGCTGGGTTTGCCCTCGGGGATGGAGAACTGGATGGTCTCGCCTGTACGAGCATTCTCGAAGTACAGGATCAACGGCGGGTTAAACTCACTAGGATAGTAGAAGTTCCCAGCGACTTCTCCGTGAGGCAGGTCCTCCACATTGATGTCAACATAAAACGCCTTGTTGGCATGGTCGCCAAATCCGAACAGGACACCGGATGGGTTGCGGAGCATCCAATAGCCGACGTAGTGTCCGCGCTTGGCGGGTGCCGTCAGTGTGACCGACACATCCACAGACTGACCGGGCGCAACAGGACCGGGCAGGCGTACTGCTGTCGTGCCGCCCATTTGGTCTCCATTCACGAAGACCAGCATAAAGTCGGAAGTCCACATGCAGGTGCCGCGGTTCTTCAAACGCCAGGTTTTCGTAAAGGTATCGCCCGGTGAGAATTTTGTTCCATCCGGAATGGTGACATCCTTTACGAAGGTAATCCAATCACAGTATGAAACAGTAGTCGCCGTGGGGAGAGGCGTATTGCTCGGCGGAACAGGCGTCGCCGTAGAGGGAACCGCAGTCAACGTCGGTGGAAGGGGAGTTTGAGTCGGCGCATTCTGCGTCATGGCAAACATCGTCTGTGTCACGATCGCCTGGACAGTGGCAAGGGAATCCACCGGCTCGGGCTGTTCGCGATTGATTAGCGGCATGGCAAACAAGGTTATGGGAAAACAAGCCATGACCGCTAGTGCAAGAATGCCGGAAAGAATTAGGAATGTATTGGTAGTAAGTTTCATCATGCACCTCCATATTTGTGCACGAGATGGACGTTTCCCCGACAAGAAAGTTCCCTGCTTTGCCCCGGCTAGTACTGAATTACTAATGATAAACCTCAAATATCATGAACCGAGCGATATTGGGCTGTATAGATCCATTAACCATGCATATTCGCGATGTTTCGTTTTACCGAACCAGATTGTTAATCTCAGCAATATCAATATTAGGGAACAGTTACAAATTCAGCATTCGATTCTCTATATTAACGTAACATGTTGGAGTACAATACCAATTATATTCCTAGTCCCTGCCGCGGAACGGCAGGTACCTCAAAATTAAAAGGAGATTCTCCCCATGTACCATACCGTTATTATCGTCGGCAATGTCGGCAAGGATCCCGAAATGCGTTATACGCCCTCGGGGCAGGCAGTCACATCCTTCTCTGTGGCCACCAACCGCCAATATACCACCGGCAACGGCGAACAGGTCAAAGAAACTATCTGGTTCCGCGTCACCACGTGGGGCAAACAGGCGGAGGTCTGTAACCAATACGTAAAGAAGGGTATGAAGGTATTGGTCGAGGGACGGCTGACACCAGACAAAGCTACGGGCGGACCGCGCATCTGGACGAAAAATGACGGCTCTGCCGGCGCCTCCTTCGAAGTGACGGCTGGTACCGTCCGATTTTTATCTTCCCGCGGTGAGACCAGCGACGTGCCATCACAAGGCGGCGGCTATGAAAGCGCCGAGATGCCGCCTGAGGATGATATACCGTTCTAACCATTGTCAACAGGGCTGATCAAGCGGGTCTCGTTTGGTTGGCCTTGATGTCAACAAAGACAAAATTATGACCACACCCACCCCACAACAACCAGCACCGGGACCGAAGATCGAGATCCCAGATGGACTTAAGACGCTCTATACAAACCTTGCGCGCATATCGCACTCCCCCGCAGATATCGTCATGGATTTCGCACAGATCCTGCCGGGAGAGAACAAGGCAGTCGTGCAGGCACGCGTTCTTATGGCGCCATTAAGCGCGAAACTGCTCCTGCGTGCCCTTCAGGAGAACCTTACCCGTTATGAATCGGCTTTTGGGGAGATCAAGATTCCTCAAAACAATACGCTTGCAGAAAACCTTTTCAAAGGTCTTCAACCACCCGAACCGACCAAGGAATAAAGCCAGCAAGTGAAAGGAACCGACATGCACAAACTTGAAAAGATCGCCGAACAGATCCGCCAGAGTTTCGAGGTGAGCACCGCCATTAGGGATGAAGCTCTCAAGCAGACGCGCAAGTTAACGCGCGCCTGCTCACTCGCCATCCGAGCCGTACATCGTAGTGAGTTCGATATTATGGAGGAATATCTGGCAGAAGCACAAACACTGGCGGATAAAATACGGGATGATCTAAAAGATTACCCTGACCTGAACTATGCGGGGTATACACAGGACTCGCTCAAGGAATTCGTAGAAGCCAATGTAACCTGCGCTTTGATCCAAAACCAGGCACTTCATACTCCCGAAGAACTTGGTGTTGAGTATGCCACATACCTCAACGGGCTGGCGGAAGTGGTCGGTGAATTGCGCCGCCGCATACTCGACATCCTGCGAAGCGGTTATTCACAGGAGGCGGAACGCCTGCTCAGTCACATGGACGACATTTATTCCATCCTCGTCACGATGGATTACCCGGATGCGATCACACATGGCTTGCGCCGCCAAACCGACACCGCCCGCAATCTTGTCGAAAAGACGCGCGGCGATGTCACCTTCAGCCTGCGCGGTCAAGACCTTACTCAAGCCATTAGTACTTTGAGCAAACAATTGACCGGCGAACAGGTGAATGTCGATGAAGCTAAGCGCACGGGGTTATCCGTCCATTTGAAAGAGGAGGAGGAAGAAGAAAAGGACGAATAGGCTGTGGCACGAGACGGTCATAAATTTCCTCTCGTTGTTTATCAGCACCTGCTCAACCGCTGGTGGACTCCCATGTTCGCTATTGGACTTGTGATGTTCGCGCTAGCCTACGAACAATATAACCACCCCGTCTACAAATTCATTACCTGGCGCTGGCAGTTATTTGCCGGGATCGGTGTCCTGTCCATATTTGTTGGGATATTCTTTCTTGTCATCCGGCAGATCGCGTACATCCAGCCCTTCCCCGGCTATGTAAAACTTGTCACGCCCTTCCTACGGATCAATATAGCCTATAAGCGCATCCATAAGACGACGACAACCGACATGCGGCAGTTGTTTCCGCCAAAGAGTCTGTCCGGTTGGGTAAGGGACATAGTCCAGCCGCTTGCCAGTCAGACTGCAATCATTCTTGAGTTGAAGAGTTTTCCCATTTCACCAATCATTCTTCGGATGTTCCTTTCAAGGTTCTTTTTCAAAGATAAGACGCCTCATCTCGTAATCCTTGTAAAGGACTGGATGCGGCTGAGTTCCGAGATCGACAGCTTCCGCACCGGCGGGAATTCGCAACCCAAAGATCTACAAAGGCGCGGCAAAGACTCCATTCTTTCAAGATTACCCCGTAAATGAAAATATTATTTGCCGCTTCGATCACCGGCGGACGCAAGCTTGAATCTGTGCACTAGCAATTTGTCCGCAATTATACAGATGCAATTGATAAAAAATTGAATTTTTTTCTCAAATCGAGTAGACAATGTCATGCGCATGGCAAAACATGGTCAACCCCAAACCTATGAGGGTCAGCCACGGATT
>DNDO01000120.1:0-6464 GCA_003484265.1 Anaerolineae bacterium | reverse complement strand
TTTCATTTAGAAGCTTTATAAACTTATTTGGTTGGGTGACTGTTGATTGGAAGGACGATGAAAAAAGAACTGCCCTGCCCCACTATGGATTCAACCCAGATGCGCCCTTGATGCGCATCCACGATGCTTTTTACAATTGCAAGCCCCAGACCCGAGCCCTCTTGTTTATCCATGTTTTTTCCCCGATAAAACTTGTCAAAGATATGTGCCTGATCCTGAGCAGGGATGCCGGGACCGTTGTCGGTGACTTGTAGGATGACTTGATCGTCCTCGGCTTGAAGGGATATTTTGACTTCCCCTTTGCTGTTCGAATATTTAATGGCATTACCAATCACGTTATCGAGCAGTTGGCGCAGACGTACAGGGTTTGCGCGCACGGAAGGCAGGGTTTCTGAGATATCGGTTTCCACCTTGATATGTTTAGATTTTATCTGGCCTTGCAGCATTTCCATCGAATAGCGCAGGATACCGTCCATTTTCACCCATTCTCGGCGTGTGTCCAGCCCAGCTTCAATGCTTCCGAGATCCAATAGGTCATCAATCAGGGTGGTAATATGTTCCACACCTTCCTGGATCCGTTTCAGGAACTCCCGCTGATCGTCGTTGAGGGAGCCAGCCCGTGAGATCAATTCAGTATAGCCAACTACGGAAGTCAACGGCGAGCGCAGGTCATGTGACACGGTATGGACGACCTCAGTCCGGATTCGGTCACCTTCCTTCAAATAAGTAATATCCCGCATGGTTACCGCGTATCCAATTTCCGGGATGTCTGTAATTTGCGCGCTCCCCACCTTGCCATCTGGGAAACTGATCTCGTAATGATGAAGCGGATCGTTGTCCCTCGAACCTGCAAGCATGGCATGCAGGTCGGGATGATCGATGACTTCTGAAACAACCTTGCCGATGGAAGTTTTCTCATTCAACCCAAATGACCTGCACATGGCAGGGTTTAAGAGGATGATATGGTTGTCCTTGTCGAGGATCATCACATTATCATGGATGCTATTGATTATCGTTTCCAGGCGCGAACGTTCATTTTCAGAGATCTTCGCGCGCTTCTTGAGAGACGTTGTCGTTCGGTTCACCTCTCGGCGCAACCAGTCTCCCACGCGATAGGCATGTTTCAACATCCCTTCAACCGTCCCAACAATATCATCAGTCCTGAGCGGAGGTGCAAGGTAGCCAGTAATGCCAAGTTTGAATATCTTGCTCACCAGCTCTGGTCTGACTTTTTCGGTATATATCAGGAAGGGAAGTGTCGGGAATCTTTCAAGCAGTTCTGCAACAATATCCAATCCGTCGTGCCCGCTGAATTGTTCACCTACCAGGAGAAGTGCAGGTGATGACTCTTGCAGTATCCGGCTTAGAGATTTTGTATCACCGGCTATGGCAGTCTCATAATTGACAGCGCGCAAAGCGCGTTCCATCAATTTCAGGACATGAGATTCGTCCAACGCCAGCAGAATGAGGTCTCGTTTCGGCATGATAATTTAATAAATTTTACTTTGTTTTTTATCTTATGGATATGGACGACACAACCCGCCCTTGCACTATTTCATCCGCATGTTCCATTCCGAATTTAAGCATCTCTAACATTGTATCACCCCGAACGCTATAAAGACATTCCTCCATGTTACAAAAAACTATCAAAATGCTAGCCTAAAGCCTGAACATGGGATAAGAACGACCCGTAATAATGCCGCGGTAATTCTTAATCGACTTTTCGGGTCCAAACCGATCGAGCGCCTGCTGTTGTTTCGAGGACAGGGCACCCAGCTGGCGCAATATCTCGAGCGTCACAGCCGGGCGCACGCGATTGCTCGATTCAAGATCCATATCCCTGCGCGAAGCGTCGCCGTCAGAGACTTTGATCGCAATCCCAACGCCGGGCGAATCCGTGCCCAGCATGCCAGGCAGTAGACCGACGATCTGGTATCCCTCTGCGCCGCGTTTGCTAACGATGCTTCCCTCCCCTGCTTTCATCAACTCACAATCGAACTCGCCATATCCGCTGACCATTTCAGGGTGGGATGTCATGGCGGTTGTGATCTTGCGGCACGCCTCCGCCCGCGCGGGGGACAACTCATGCGAGTCACAAAACCGCGCCATCCCATACGCCGCGTTGTACAATGGGACCGCAAAGTTCGGCGCAGAACAACCATCAATGCCAAGACGAATCTCCCTGGACGGAAGCAGGCACATCTCTGCAAACGAGGCGAGGATGTCCTGTTGGATCGGATGGTCAATGTCCAGATAATTCTCAAGCGGATGTCCGTGCATCAGCGCATTAGCCAGCATCGCAGTATGTTTTCCGGAACAGTTATTGCGGTTCGGCGCAGGTGATTGGCCGTTCAATAACAGCGATTTAAACGCCTGCACATCGCCAGGCATATGCACACCACATTGAAGATGGCTTTCCTCGATGCCAATTTTCTTTTGCATTTCTTCCACGCTCTGAACGTGCATGTCGCTTCCCTCGTGCGAGGCACATGAAAGTGAAAGTTCGCGCATTGTGATGTGGAAATGTTCGACACCGCCGCGCTCGACGAACGGTAAAGTCTGAAATGGTTTAGCGCTGGAACGCAAAAAGGCGACCGCGTATGGATCGCCTTGGGATGCAAGTAGTTTTCCATTTGAATCTACTACCGCGATGAAGCCATAGTGAATGGATTCGACCATGTCTCCGCGCGTTGTTTCAAAGAGTGGTTGTACGCTCACTATTCATCCACAACCTGGCGCGAGGCAGATATATAATGACGCGCATAATAATTCCGCAGGCCAAAACGCAATCGCTGTGAAAATTGTTGATGTTTAGCGACCGGGGCTTTGTATTCCTTTAATATCGAGTCGGCAAGTTTATCTGTCACCGTTGGTGTAATAGATTTCTTCTTGCCGAGCTTTTCAATCTTCGAATGGATTTTCTTAAGTGAGTCAGCATGACTTCGGATGGCTTGCGGCGAAACGGAGCCGTTCCGACCGCTAATAACTGTATAGCCTTTGAAATCCCCGCCCTGCAAATAATCGAGCGTCTCCAACCATGCGGGGATATTTGCATGAGCCAGGAAAGGAGGTTCTCCCTTGACGACCGCATCACCGATGAAGGCAACCTTTTCTTCCGGAAGGATGACCCAGATCGCGCCTTCGGTGGGACCGGGATGGCTCTCGAGGATGACGGGCGTATCGCTCCAATGCAAAGACAATTGACTGGCGAAAGAAATTTCAGGCGGCGCCCAACGCACACTGCCCAAACCCGGGATCGCCTCCCAATTGGCGCCGGTTTCATCGCCCTGCGCCTTGAACGTATTCGGGCGGTTCTGGAAGGCGCGCGCGGTCTTCTCGTGCGCGATGATCGTACAATCCATAGCGCGAACGCCGAGCGTGCGATCCGGATGTGAATCAAGGTTGATCAACACACGTTCATGCCCATTGCCCATGCCCATCAGAGAGGCGCGCCATGCGCGCCCATCCTCTGGCGCAGGCGGCGCATCAATCTGGATCAACCCGCGTGATTGGACGATTGCACCCAATGTTACACCCGGGAATCTTTCTTCGATAAACACGTTCTTTGCAATTTCATCCATTTACTCAAATCTCCTTAGGACAACAAGGCGTTATCCAACCTGTCATTTTTTTAATCTGCATGTGTATTCCTCGCCACCTGTTCCTTCGTCGCAACAGGGAACGTAAAGTGGAAGGTCGATCCTTTGCCGGTATCGCTTTCGACCCAAATGCGTCCGCCATGTCCCTGCACGGCGAGGCGGCAAAAGGCAAGCCCAAGCCCCAAGCCACCTGATTTCGTGCGCCCATGCAGGCGCGTGAATTTATCGAAGATGTGATCCTGCTCAGAAGGCGGGATGCCGGAGCCTTTATCCTCTATCCAAAAATGCACCCAACTACCCTCAGTCCGCGCTCCGAGGATGATCGTTCCGTCACTGGGAGAATACTTGCTGGAGTTTTCGACCAAGTTGATCAATACGCGCCGCGCCATATCCTCGTCCACCCATATGGATGGAAGCTTCTTCTTTGGCAGGGCTTCAACAAGAGTTTGCCGGCGTCCATTGATTGAGGGTTCCACATCCTTCAAAGCCCTTCTGACCAATGAAAGCGTATCCACGACCGTCTGGTCTGCGACCGGTTGCCCGGATTCCAATCGGCTGACATCGAGCAAGGAACTGACAAGGCGTTGGATTCGGTCTGTTGAATTCTCTGCAATTTTTAGAATGGTTTGAACCGTCTCACGCTCCGCTTCAGGAACCATATAGGTGATTACATCCAAACTCGAAACAATGTTTGCAAGCGGGGAGCGCAGGTCATGATAGATCATGGAGGTCAAGTCTTCGCGCAGACTGTCCAACTCCTTTCGTTCGGTGATATCGCGCAATATCCACTGGATCGAATCTGTCGAATCGAACTCAACGCGCCGCGCGTGTACCTCCGCAGGGATATGCACCTCATCCTTCTTATGCAAAGACGACTCATACGAGTGCATCACATCGCCGCGCAGTGCTTCAAATTCCATGCCGGTCTTGTTCCAGTTCACCTCGTGCAACTGGTCAATGCTTAAGTTCTGTAATTCTTCTCGCGAATATTCGCTCAACAAACTTGCTTGGCGGTTTGCTTCTATGATACGTCCATCCCAATCCGTGATCACTATCGGGTCGATGCTCTCCTCGAAAAGGTCGCGGTAACGTTTATGAGCGGCTTGCAAACGCTCGAACAACTGCGCGTTCTGGATCGTCGTGCCTGCCAGTCCGCCGATACCAGTCATCACCAGCAGGGCATCGGGGTCGAATGTTTTAGATACGGGGTTTATTGCCTCAATCACACCGATGACACGTCCCTGTGATTGGATCGGCGCCACCAACAAAGCCCGCATCTCGATTCCCCCGAACTTGTCTTCTTCGCTAATCTGCTTTTCCTCGCCGACATCCGCTATCACCACACCACGCCCCTCTCTTGAGACCATGCCGGCAATTCCCTTGCCCAGCTCTATCGTCCTGCCGATGACATCGCCAGCGTTCTGTCCTGCCGCGGCATGGAAGACAAGTTTCTCACCTTCGATCATGCCGAGCGCAACGGTTTCCACTTGGAGTGCCTGCATCGCCTGGATCAGCACCCGCTGGTAAACATCGTCCATGCGGAGCGAGGCGTTCATGGCAGCAGCGCCCTCTGCAAGTGCGGTCATTACTCGCGCCTGCCGTTGACTCTCGGTATACAAACGAGCGTTCAATACAGCAATCCCCGCCTGATCAGCAATAGCTTGCATCAGGTCAAGTTGTTCGGTCGAAAACGCATCAGTCATGGTGTGAACGAGAGTAAGAACACCCACCATCTTTTCACGCGCCAGCAATGGAACACAGATCGCAGATTTGGTGCCGGCACGTTCCTCTGCGTCATCCGGGCGCATCAACCAACGATCATCCTTGCTTGTATCCGGTATGTAAACACCCTTGCGGTTCGTGATTACCCAACCGGCAAGACCGCGCTCCATCGTATCGCGCATTTGCTGGGTGGTATGTTCATGTATCTGTTTGCCATATACGATCGTGGCGTCCACTGCTTTCCCAGAATCATCCAACACGACAATACTGCACCGCTCGCCGCCGACATTTTGCAAAGCTTCATACATGACCCGTTGAAGCACAGTTCGCAGGTCGAGGGCGGTAGCCAGCTCACGGCTAACGTGAAAAAGGAGCTCAAGTAATGCTTTTGTTCGGTCTGATTCTTCTGGAGGTGTCATGGCTTATGTGATAATCGAAGTATAGCACAACCACATCCCGCCTTAGGAAGGGTAAAATGAGACCATGACACTCGACATTCCCCGCATAAAAGCCCTGTGTTTCGACGTGGACGGCACACTAAGCGACACCGATGACGTGTTCGTTCATAAGGTTTCTCGGTTCTTCCCAAAATTTCTTTTTCGCGATCCCGATCACTCCGCCCGCCGCTTCATTATGTGGGTCGAAGCTCCCGGCAATGCCCTGCTTGGGCTTACCGACACCATCGGCTTGGACGATGAGATCATCGCGCTGATTGACTGGATGTCCCGCCATCGGAAGAAATCTTCCAAGACCTTTTGGCTGATCCCCGGTGTGGATGAGATGTTGAAACAACTCAAGGGACAGTTCCCCATGTCCGTCGTCAGCGCACGCGATGAAATAGGGACGATGCTTTTCCTCGAACAATTTAACCTCTTACAGTATTTCGACGCGGTTATCACCGGTCAATCTGCCAAATACACGAAACCCTACCCTGACCCAATTCTGCTCGCTGCTCAAAAGATGGGTGTCAAGCCTCAGGAATGCCTGATGATCGGAGACACCACTGTTGACATGCGCGCGGGCAAGTCCGCGGGCGCGCAGACTGCAGGTGTGTTATGCGGTTTCGGCGAGGAGCCGGAATTGATGAGGTCAGGAGCGGATATGATCCTCAAGACAACGAGGGAGTTGACCAGTATACTGATC
>DNDO01000171.1:1027-5286 GCA_003484265.1 Anaerolineae bacterium | reverse complement strand
CCACTATTGAAGGTAGCGACTCGATCGTCATCTATATGTTGAACAAAAGATCGGCGACTAACAAGAAACTGGTAATTGAAAATAAAAGGTCTCCGCATATCCGAATTGCGGAGACCTTTTTGTGGATTTTGTAACTACTTCTTTCTGTGCAAACCCAGTGACGAGAAGATCGCTGCAAGTATATATAGCAGAAGTCCCAGCCACCACGGATCGGAACCTGGGATGACACCCGGAACGACCATATATATGATCAAGCCGAGATCGATCATGCCAACCAGTGCAAGATTGACCCAAAACCCGCTCGCTTGATTCTTCCAATTTGAGATTACCGCAACAACGCTTACGAAAATCCCAAGCCACGTCAGATTGAAGGCGTGATAGGCGAATACTTGCATCGTCGCATATGCAGCAAGTTCGTTGTTCATTGAGACATTTACCAGCGAGTCTTGCGCGCCTATCAATACTTGCAGGTAACTACCCATGTTCACGGATGAGGCGTTTAACATCATCAAGCCGCCTGCAATGTGAACCAAGCCCCACAAAAGATAAAAGAACGCACCAGTCTTTGCGAATCTATTCGACATGGCGTTATCCGTTATTCGCTTTGCGTGCGTTCGCGTGAGCAGTAATGATCGCCAGCGCCGCGTCTTCGAATTCCATTTGCGGGATTGGGCGCACTTCCACGCTTCCACCGCGCGGAAGGAACGGGCTTTTCGATGCGATCTCGGATGCGTGGTCGAGGTCGTTCGCCTGGATCATCAGGAAGCCCGTCACGACCTCTTTCGCTTCGCTATACGGACCGTCCGTCACGATATTTCCAGCGCGGAAAGTGCGTCCTTCGCCTCCTTGCAAGCTTCCGCTCGCGATCAGCAAGCCCTCCTTGATCATTTCGGTGTTCCATTTGTCGAAATCGCTCATGATCTTCTGCGACTCTTCGGGCGAGTACGAACTGAAATCGATCGTCTCATTGCGTAAAAACAGGATGTAGTTGTTCATGCCTTCCTCCATATGTTATGTGCCTGCCGCTCAAGGCAGAGCAGGCTGGGGTGAGATGTGAAGCGGCTCTAAAATATCCGCATTCATTAAGAAGATGGAGAAAGATCGGGTTTGGGGACAGATTCAGGAAAACTCGTCCAGCTTCTTTTCGACGAAATTCTGGTCGGCTTTGGTGGGGGCATGATCCCTTGCTTTTTTCCATTCGCTGGACGCCTCATCCTGTTTGCCCCCGGCTTCGAGCAGATCGGCGCGAACGGCATGGATGAGGAACGAGCGGGGGACAGTCATTACTTTTTCTTTTTGCATGGATGCCTCAAGAGCATCCAACTCAGCCAAAGCCTGTTTCCAACCTTTGGCATACTTCAAGCTGACAATGCGACTCGTGCGCACTTCAGGCGTATCCTTGAGTCCCAGGAGTTCGTTATATGTTTTTAGGATCGTTTTCCAATCCGTCTTATCGAAAGACGGGCTGGTGGCATGTTCTGCCGCGATACGCGCCTCGAGATGAAATACCGTCGGGCTTTGCGATGACTGGGATTCTTTGAGCGCCAGCAACCCTGCATGTATAAGGTTTCGATTCCACATGGTGCGATCCTGCTCCTGCAATCGGATGGGTAGACCAGAATCTTCACTCCGTGAATCGAAGCGTGCAAATTGGAATAACATCAAAGCGATGAGCGCATGGAGTTCGCCTTTGCGTTCATATGGTGTCAGTGAAGTTCCAAGGAAAACATTGGCAAGGCGAATTGCGTCTTCGGCAATATCCTTGCGGAGTTGTGATTCGCCGCCGCTGGCGGAATACCCCTCCGTGAACATGGCATAGAGTGCTTCCAATACGAAGGAAAATCGTTCGGTGATTTTTTCATTATTCAACTCTTGAAACACTTCATGGTCTTCTTCGATCTTGCCCTTTGCACGCGAAATGATCTTTTTGGTAGCTTCCTCCTGCATTCCCAACGCGCGAGCGATCTCTTTAACGGAGAATCCGCAAGCCGACTTCAGAGTGATACAGACCTGTGCCTTGGGATTCAGTTCAGGGTTGCAACACAGCAGGATCATCGCCGCGAGATCGTCCAGTACGTTTTCAGGATTTGCTTCGAAAGAGGAATGGTGATCTATAAGTTCCACTTCCCGTTGGATCTGTTCGTATTTCTGTCCCTCTGTTTTTGTCCTTCGCAGAGATTCAAGAAAGGCATTCTTTGCCACCGCATACAACCACCCGCCTGGGTTGTCTGGCAGACCTGTTATCCATTTTTCCAACGCACGCTGAAAAGCGACCTGCACAGCCTCCTCCGCCAGATCGAAATGATCATAGCCCGAAGAACGCAGCAACGCTGCAAGGATTTCCCCATACTTTTCTCGGAATATATGTTCGGTAGTGGATGAAATAGAATCCGACATTTGTTGTCATTCTACATCAATAATTATTTCCACAACTTCGCCAATTCATTCAAGGATTTGTAATACGGTTCGATACTGGGGATGTAATGCGCCTCATTTTTCGCGTGCGGACCAATCCCTGACTGCCCCCAAACGACAGCCTGCCCGCCTGGAGCGAAGCGTGCGCTGGTGCCTGGAAGTTTACGCCCAAGCTGCGGTTCCTTCCCGCCCGACGCCTGTTTAACTGCTTCGATCAATGCTTTCAACGCTGGATTATTTAGGTCGCATGCCACACCGTTTTCCATGACGACGAACTTCACCTCGAGTCCATTTTCAACGCAATACGCCTCGATCTCCGACTTTAGACCTTCGACATTGTCTTGAGGTATCGGGCGAATCTCAACACCCAATATGCCTTCGGCGGCAGTGACGTTATACATGCCGGTCGTCCCCACATTGATGAACGGGAACTTCGCCTGTGATTGCCATCCATCTTCTGACTTGAGAGTGAGTTGCTTTGCAAAGATCTCATTCAAAGCCGAGCGGGCGGAAATGAGTTTTTCACTCAAGTCACCGGTCCCTGCCACGCCGCTGTGACCTTTTGCCCCGTGCGCGATCACATCAAAGCGCATCACGCCGCGGTTCTCCACGCAGATCTCTCCAAGGAGTTCATTGCCTCCTTCGCCGGTCCGTTCGCCGGCAATAAAGAGGGAGGGAGTCAAGCCTATTTCCTTCAAAACATGCGGCGTCCCCCAAGCCTCGGCTTCACCGTTCTCTTCGTTGCCAACCAATAACAAGGCGATATTGGGATACGGCGCGCCTGCTTTCATGGCATCTTTCATCCAAACCAAATATGTTGCAACGACGGTCTTCATATCCGCGGCGCCGCGACCGAGCAGGTAATCGCCTTCGATACGAGGGGTGAATTGTGAGTCATCAGGCTCGGGTTCGACGACGTCAAAGTGCCCTGTGAGGAGGATTTCTCCCTCACCCCTAACCCCTCTCCCATGGGGAGAGGGAAACTGCGCGTAAACTGCTGGATACTTCCCATCGAAGAACTTTGTTTTCACTCCTGCATTGCGTAGGTAATCGTCTATCAACGAAGCAGCACGATGGACTTCGTCGAGTCTTTCGTTGGGTGAGGCTGTCACAGACGGAATGCGGATAAGTTGTTTCGCCAGGTCGATTATCTCAGATGTTTTATCGGGATACGAAACTTCAACAACAGCCTGTGGTTTCGAGTGGAATCGAATAGGTGCGGATTGATCCTGGCGGACGACGTCGCGTGAGCGTTGGATGTATTCGCCGATCCTGGATGAGTCGTTGCCAAGCGTACCGTAATCGCTGGCAATGCGTTCCACGTCTGCTTTGATTGTCGCTTCGTGTTCGTAGAATAACTCTTTCAACACAGAGGTTGGCACTTCGTCGTTTGCGTCCAGGGCCATTTGCAGTCGAGCGCGAATCATTTCGGAGGTGTTGCGTCCGCCTTCGGACATTTCGACTAGCGGATACAGGTCATCCCACATGTTCAAGGCTTGGGCGAGCGGCTTCACTTCGTTGAGTGTCCATTTGAGGAAGGCGCGCACGGAAACAGGCTTGCCTGTCAGCGGATTCTCTATCTCAGCACGCAGTCCATATTTTGCGGCAAGGTTTTCATTGGCGCGCGCGCGGGTGATGTCCTCGCGGTCATATCGGAAGCCGCGCGCAAATGTCGGGTCCGAATAGATGCGAAGAAGCAGAAGATGTTTGAAAGTCAGGTTGGCGATGTCAAGGTCGAGCGAATGTCCGCCCTCATCAGTGCGAACTTCCACACGTCCCATCGGCAGGTTGATGCGCGCCATCAGATTTTGTCTTTCGATCTGCAGAGCCATCTCCTCGGGAGG
>DNDO01000171.1:0-653 GCA_003484265.1 Anaerolineae bacterium | reverse complement strand
GTCGTTGAAATGATCCGCTCGACGGGTTCGGCAAAACTTCGGGCGCGGATCGGAGTCCAGTTGTTGTTCCCAATGCGGATGCCGCGCCGCACGAGGTCGTAGGAGATTTGCAGATAGTCGTTGTACGAACGATATAGGTCGGGAAGATCAATCGCGGGCGGATTCGGGAAGGTGAGGTTGCGAACTGAATCGAATTCGGTAAGGGCGACAACAGCGCGTCCTTCGCGGACCTGAGCCTGCATCGGCGTGGACGCAGTGGTCGCCACAAAGAGCGTTGCAAACGCACGCAGAAGCCGCGCGGCGGTGATGTAGAACTCGGACTTGAATTCATCTAGGTGCATGTCGCCGCGTTCGTTGCTGGGGAGGTGCATAAAATCCCACGCGAAAAGCGGATCTGGAAGAGAGAGGTTGCTGTGGATGCCGGTGGTGGCGAGCGTGTCGCCGTAAAGGTCGACACATTTTTCGAGGTAGCGGCGCTTGGCAATTGCCCATTTGCCAGGGATGGAATGATGACCGATGTCGGTGATCGAGAGGAGGTTGCCGTGCCAGTAATGCAGTCGTTCGCCGAAGTTGACGCCTGCGCGATGCAGCGCGTTCATGAGAGATGCTTCCTGCAGGCGCGCTTCATAGATCGCGCCGCGCGGCGTGTAATA
>DNDO01000083.1:13763-13920 GCA_003484265.1 Anaerolineae bacterium | reverse complement strand
TGCCATTATGTCCCGAAAGTATATGAGATGTACAAATGGCAAATTTCCCCTTGCCGCTTGGTTCCATGATGCTCTTCCATATTAGTTATTCACCCTGCTCCGTCAACACCTTCTGGAATGCGCGCAACAATTCGCCGCGCTGTTCAAATCCGCTCTC
>DNDO01000083.1:13270-13444 GCA_003484265.1 Anaerolineae bacterium | reverse complement strand
CCGAGTTCGGAAAGGCAGATATAGATATGCTCACGGCAGCGATGCAATAAACCCGATACAAGCCGTGTCAAAGATTCTTTGCTATATTGGACGTCGTCCGCATCAGACCATTGGCGACCTGGCTCCCATCCGCGCGATAAGACATGCGGATGAGTCAATGGCTGGGCAAGCCGC
>DNDO01000083.1:5544-13024 GCA_003484265.1 Anaerolineae bacterium | reverse complement strand
GTCAATGGCTGGGCAAGCCGCTCGTACCAACCGCCAGAACCGATGTCGAGCCAGAATTGGATCGTGACAGGACGGTTCATCATCAGGAACGTATGCGCCGGCGCGACCAGAACCGCATCGTTATCTTCGCTCCGCCATGATTCAACATACGACGCCGCGATCACGCCCTCGCTCAGCATGGCCAAATACTCCCTGCCAAAATCGAACGCGGGCGTATCCAAACTGACAATGGACGGCTCCATTGCCTGACGAAACTTCTTAACCGATTCAACCAAACTCGCCGCCACACGGACAGAGTCAAAGTTGGAGTGATAGCCAAAACCCGGTTGTGACAATACCTCTCCGAACATCTTTCGCAGGAAATGATCGAGCGGTAGAATGCTCGAGGTTCGATACTCTTCGAGCCAATCTCGAATGCTTGAGTAATGGGTGCCAAGTGCAAAAGTTATTCGTTCCTGCACATCGGATTTGATCTCGTCAAATGGCGATAGCCGCAGGTCTCGCTGGCGATAGATGATATCGGTCAGGAGTTGCGCACGTACCAGATCCAACCCATCAACCGATTGCATGAGCGCATACGCAATGTCAAATTTCGGCGGGTGGATATTCCAATGCGGATGCGCAAGCGCCGCCCATGTTATAAGCGCATGTGATGCAGGTTCATCACGCAATGAACGGGAAGGTCTATGAGAACGCCAGGGAATATTTCGTGCTTCGAGTCTGTGTGTGATCGAAAAACGCAACGCATCCGAAAGGTATGGCGCGAGAATTACAATCTCACTAGGAGCGACTTGAGAATTAGCGATCAGAGACTCTATTTCATTGATGACAGAGTCAAGCAGTTCAGGATAATAATGCGACTGGATAATTGACAACGAACCGCTGTTTGATGCATGATCCGTGACATTTGAAGCCGCACTCGGAAGGATCGCCTCTGTCAGTCCAACATTTAAGCCTGCCACCCCCTCCGACATCACAAAACTATCTTCGAGTTGAATATGCTCATCGCACAGGTCGCCCAATGCCTCACCAGTGTGGATGTCCGCACCGAGGAAGTAGCGAAAGCCAGCGCCTTCATCATAGATCACTAACGCCGATTCGAAGGAAGGCAGCCAATCACGAACAATATCATGCGCGCGCGGACCATCTTCTTCCACGTTATCATAGATCAGGTGGCGATACGCCCGTGAAAGATAATCACGGACAATATCCTGCCTCCATAAAATATTGGTAAAAACTTCGAGTTGAAGGGAGAAATCCAAAAGGTTGTGATCGAGGCAATATTGCCGAAAACGGCTGGCACAATCCTGCGCATCTTGATACACACGCCGCTGTGCGGGGTCGCCGAAATAGGATGAGTCGAGGCGTGATCCGATGTCCGTGTGCGGGAAGCCGATCACGGCGGCCTTGTTGAGATTATCTATGATCTGGGAATATAAACGATTGCGGTCAATTGTGACGGATTCAAAATACCCTTCGTCCAATAGCGGGCGGACAAGGTATGCCATGTAATATTGCGCTGTTTCGAGTGTGAGAAAAACAGGAGGTTGCTCAGTCTTTGCAAACCCCGCCGCTTCTGCCGCGAGGGGCCAGAACAGGTCTACCATACGGCGGGCGAGACCGCCGATCGTGGCGAGAGTCACTTCGCCGCCTGCGCTCCGTTCATGGCTGTGAAGATGTACAAGATAGGGTTCCTGTAGAGACCGTTGTGGGGTGAGCATTAGGATGATTTCGCCGGGTACGCCAAGCGTTAGGAGATGGCGCATCCGCTCGACTCCGGCAGTGGTTTTACCCGTCCCTGCGGGACCTGAGACGAAGAGCTTAGAATCGACGGAAGATTCAATGATTTGACGCTGAGGCTGGCTGAGATGGATCATAAAGCGAGGGTACAGGATGCGTGTCCATTTGTCAACGAATTTGAAGGGGAGTTCCGATTATGATATAACTGGTTAATGACATTCCCCATCGCCTTAACACTCATTATTATTGCCGTCGCGGTGGTGTTATTTGCCACTGAAAAGCTGCGCGTTGATGTCATTGCGCTATTGGTATTGCTCACGCTCGCACTCACAGGGTTGGTTACTGCAGAAGAGGCATTTTCAGGATTTTCCAGTCCCGCAGTCATTACCGTTTGGGCGGTATATATAGTTTCAGGCGCGCTGTTCAAAACAGGCGTGACAGACATTATCGGCGAATACATTTCGCGTTTGGCGGGTAACAGCGAACCTCGTATGATCGCGATCATCATGATCACATGCGGGACGATGTCTGCATTCATGAATAACATCGGCGCGACGGCGGTGATGCTGCCGGCAGTTGTCGGCATATCGCGCAAATCTGGCATCCCTCTCTCGCGGCTTCTTATCCCCTTGTCGTTCTCATCGCTTATGGGCGGAAACATGACCCAGATCGGCACGCCGCCGAACATACTCGCTTCAAGCATACTGACAGAACGCGGACTTGACTCCTTCAGCTTCTTTGATTTCACACCAATGGGGATAATCGTTTTTGGCACTGGTATTCTTTATATGATTTTCATCGGAAGGCATTTACTCCCCTCAAGAAAAAACGTGGAAGACGCCCAGATCGATGTTCTGCGCGAGTACGTTACCGAGTTACGGGTCCTCCCGACCAGCATCATTGCAGACCAGACACTCGAAGATTTACGACTATCAGATAATTACGATATCAACATCCTAGGGATCATACGGAACGGAAGGAAACTTTCGCGCATTAGCGGATTAACAAGGATCGGTGTCGATAACACCCTGATTGTTTCAGGCGATATTCAGGCGTTAATGGGAACGATCAATACCCTCGGGCTTGCCATTGAAGCAGACAAAAAGTTCAATTTGACTGACCTCGATACTGATACCGTACAGGTATTTGAAGCGACTCTCATGCCGAGCTCCATCATGAGAGGAAAAACCCTGCGTGAATTGAACTTCCGCGACCGTTATGAATTTACTGCGCTGGCAATTTGGCGACAGGGGGAGATTCTTATGAAACGCCTGGGAAATATCAAACTCCAGGTCGGGGATTCGCTCCTACTTAAAGGACCACGCAACCGCATCCCTGAGTTTCGTGAGAATTTTCCGTTTGTTGCCCTCGAACATGTAAAAGTGGATAGTCAGCGACGGGAGAAGATACCGGTCATGCTCGGAATTATGGTGCTTGTCCTGGCGCTGGCGACCTTTGCCGGGCTTCACATTTCAACAGCACTGGTGATCGGTTCTCTTCTTAGTGTGTTGCTTGGCGTTCACTCCATGGATGAAGCGTATCAAGCCATCGAGTGGAGAAGCGTATTCCTGATCGCAGGGATGCTGCCGCTTGGTATCGCCATGGAAAGCACAGGCACCGCATCGTACCTTGCCAATGGGATCGTCGATTTTGCAGGTGCATATGGGGTGATCGCTGTATTGGCGGGAATCTATATCCTAGCAGGCTTGATCACCGAACCAATGTCGAATGCGGCAGCTACAGTTTTGATGGTGCCAATTGGGATAGACATTGCGCTTAATTTGGGAGTCAATCCGCAGACATTCGTGCTCGCGATCGTGATCGGCGCCTCCACAAGTTTTCTCACACCTGTGGGACACCAGGCAAACGTCCTTGTGATGGGACCCGGGGGGTACCGTTTCGGGGATTACACACGCGTGGGCTGGCTGTTGAACGTATTCATTTTGATCGCCACCTTGATCTTCCTGCCGATCCTCTGGCCCCTGTAGGAACCAATTTTCCATTTCCGTTGACACATCCCTACCCGCCATGTATAATACCGTCCGCTACTGCCCCAGTGGTTGATTCTGGGGTGGTTGTTCGTAAAATACCCAGCTTCCCCGTCCGCAGGCGACGAGTGTACGAACTCCGCAGGTAAACGGTGAAGTGAATGACTGGAGAAAAAAATGAGATTTGCAATCGTAGAAAGCGGCGGTAAGCAATACCGCGCCGTCGAAGGGCGTACCATCGAAGTCGACCGCCTGTCCATGCAAGTGGGCACACAATACAACCTTGAACGCGTCCTATTGATGACAGACGGCGACGAGGTGATGATCGGAACGCCCGCTGTGGACGGCATCGAAGTCAAAGCCACGGTGGTGGATCACATCAAAGGTCCCAAATTGATTTCATTCAAATATCGCCCGAAGAAACGCATCCGTGTGAAAGGCGGACATCGTCAACAATACACCCGGTTGATGATCGATTTCATCGGCAAGCCAGGCGAGACCCGTAAGAAGGAAGAAAAGCCGGTCGTCGAAAAGAAGGAAGCCAAAACTGAAGTAGTTGTCGAGGCAAAACCCAAGACTGAGAAAAAGGCAAAGGCCGAGAAACCAGCCAAGGCTTCGAAGGAAGCGGCGAAGCCGTCCGCTAAAAAGGCTCCCGCCAAGAAAACAACAACAGCAAAGACGTCTTCCAAAAAGACCGATACAAAGAAGAAGTAAGAGAGGTAACCATGGCACATAAAACTGGTGGCGGATCTACCCGCAACGGACGAGATTCAAATGCCCAGCGCCTGGGCGTCAAGCGCTATGCCGGTGAGTTCGTTCTTTCAGGAAATATTCTTGTGCGCCAGCGCGGCACAAAGATCAAACCGGGCTTGAACGTTAAGGTCGGCAAGGATGACACTTTGTTCGCTGTCGCCGACGGGATCGTGATGTACGATGTAACCCACGGGCGCAAGCGCGCGAACGTCATGCCGCAAGCGGAAGGATAGACAATGAAGAAAGATATTCATCCCACATATTTCCCTGATGCAAAGGTAACCTGCGCATCCTGCGGAAATTCATGGACGACCGGTTCGACAAAGAAAGAGATCCGTTTGGATGTCTGCTCGAACTGTCACCCATTCTTTACCGGTGAAGCCCAGCGCTTGCTTGATACGGAAGGTCAGGTGGACCGCTTCTACAAGAAGCTTTCTGCCCGGCAGGCTTATGTTGAACAGCAAAAAGTGAAGGAGGAACTGCAAGGCTCCCCCGACCGCCTGATCGCGGAGTTGGAACTCCCCACGCGTGCGCAGGATTCGCTTACAAAAGCTGGCATTGAGAACGTTGGTCAGTTCCTCGATGTGCTCAACCAGGGTAACGCCGCAGCACTGGCGATTCCCGGGTTTGGTCAGGCGTCGTTGACAGCCGCAAAGAAAAAGTTGAAATCGCTCGGTTATGAAATTCCCGAAGCCGCAGCATAGCAACTTGCAGAATAAGTAAACTCAGGTAAACTTACGGGCATGACGTTGATCAACGTCATGCCCGTTTATTTTTATATTCCGGAGAATCAATGCGCCACATACATGGTTCAATAGAAGTTATCTGCGGTTCGATGTTCAGCGGAAAGACGGATGAGCTCATCCGCCGTCTCGTGCGCGCGACCATCGCTAAACAAAACGTTCAAGTTTTCAAACCCGCAATAGACGTCCGCTATGCGGTTGAAAAGGTCACATCCCATACCGGCTCGAACTTTGACGCCATCCCCGTTGTGAACTCAGCGGAAATTCTTGAGAAACTCGATGCGGATACAACTGTCGTTGGAATAGACGAAGCGCAATTTTACGACCCGGAGATCGTTCAAGTCGTCCAGGAACTTGCTTCCCGGGGAATCCGCGTGCTCGCCGCAGGTTTGGATATGGACTTCAAAGGCGAGCCGTTCGGTCCCATGCCAATATTAATGTCGCTTGCTGAGGATGTAGCAAAGCTTCACGCGATCTGCATGGTCTGTGGAAACGAAGCCTCACGCACGCAGAGACTTGTCAATGGAAAGCCTGCCCGTTACGATGACCCAGTCGTCATCGTCGGCGCATCAGAAATGTATGAAGCGCGTTGCAGGGAACATCACGAGGTACCGCACTAGCGGATACTGACAATATAACGGAAGAATTGGATGCAAAATTACAATGAATTTCTGGCTGAAACCCTGATCGATGAAGAAAAACTGCAATCCCGCGTCAAAGAAATGGGAGCCGAGATCAGTGCTGACTACGACGACGGCAACCTGCTCCTCATTTGCATCTTGCGCGGTGGTGTGCCCTTCCTAGTTGATCTCAGCCGCCACATCACCTCCCCTCACATGATGGATTTCATGGCGGTCTCGTCCTACGGGATCGGCAGGCGCGAATCGAGCGGCACAGTGCGCGTCTCGCTCGACCTGCAAACCGACATCCACGAAAAGGATGTGCTCCTCGTCGAAGACATAGTGGATAGCGGGCGCACGATCTCATCCGTGCTGGAAATGCTCAAACTGCGCCAGCCCCGCTCTCTCAAACTCTGCGCCCTGCTCGACAAGCCGGAACGACGCGAAGCGGAAGTCGAGATACATTATCGCGGTTTCAGCATTCCAAATAAATTTGTCTTTGGTTACGGTCTCGACCTTGACGAATACTATCGCAACCTGAGGTTCGTCGGCGTTGTAGATCTGGACAAATACAAACCTCCTTCGTGATTAATGATTTTTGATCTATGATTTTGGATTGATAATCAATGCCAGATGACATGCAAGCCGCATCTCCATACGCCGGGCGCTGGGTCGCCAAAGTCCGCGGCAGGATCGTGGCACAAGGGGGCACGCCAGAGCAAGCTTTGCGCGCCGCGCAAAAAAGCAGGCACAAGGAAAAAACGGAAATCATTTACATGCCCATTTCATTTTCCCAATCCCCATTATTGGATAAAGTCCATGAAATATTGCCGGATGTGGAGATTCATCTCGTCGGCGGTGCGGTGCGGGATATGCTTCTCAACCGCATCTCATCCGATCTGGATTTTGCCCTGCCGTCAAACGGAATTTCATCCGCCCGAAAAGTTGCCAACGCCCTGCAAGCCAACTTCATGATCCTCGACAATGAACGAGACACTGGTCGTGTCATCTTCACCGACGAGAACGATGAAAGAACCTTTCTCGATTTTTCGATTTACCGAGGAAACACGCTGGATGAAGACCTGCACGCGCGCGACTTCACGATTAATGCCATCGCGTTCGACCTTCAGAAGCAAACTATCATTGACCCCCTCAATGGCGCGTCTGATCTACGCTCAAAACTGATCCGCGCCTGTTCATCCACATCAATTTCAGATGACCCGATTCGGATACTGCGTGCCATCCGCCTGGCGGCAAGGCTCGATTGCAAGATCGAGCCTGAAACACGCAAGGCAATGAAGCAGTCCGCAGGTTTGTTGTCGAACAGTTCGCCCGAACGAAAACGGGACGAGCTCTTCAAAATACTCGAAGGTCCCAAACCTGATACCGCCATACGCGCATTGGAAATGCTTGGCGTAATCCCGCACCTTCTGCCTGAACTCTCCACAATGAAAGGTGTGGAGCAATCGCTCCCCCATATTTACGATGTCTGGGAACATACGCTCAGCGTGCTCAAGCACCTTGAGTCCATTATTGGTTCATTACAAATTGGTTATTCCGCCGACGAGACCAACGACATGCATACAGGTCTACTCACCTTGCGCCTTGGCAGGTTCCGCGAGCAACTGGCTGAGCA
>DNDO01000083.1:0-5421 GCA_003484265.1 Anaerolineae bacterium | reverse complement strand
CAACTGGCTGAGCACTTTGAAAAATCCCTGAACACAGACCGCTCCGTCCGTGCGGCATTGTTTTTCGCGGCGTTATATCACGATGTCCAGAAACCAGCCACAAAGTCAGTGGATGAAACGGGACGTATTCGCTTCTTTGACCACGACATACAAGGCGCGGAAGTCGCATCCAAACGTGGACGGGACTTCAACCTGAGCAACGACGAGATCGAACGCATCCAAAGCATCGTCAAACATCATATGCGATTTCATTCCTTCACCAGCCGTCTCGAAGGCGACAAACAGGAGCCTTCACGGAAGGCAATCTATCGTTTCTTTCGTGATGCAGACAGAGCAGGTATCGACCTGGTATTGCTCGGTCTCGCCGACTTGCGCGGTACTCAAGGTCATACGCTCACACAGGAGGCATGGACAGCCGCACTCGACATCGCGCGCATCCTGCTGGAGAATTATTGGGAGAAGCCAGAGGAAACCATCGCTCCCCCGCGCCTGCTGGATGGAAATGAACTGATGAATGAATTAAACCTCGAGCCCGGGCGTATTGTCGGTCAACTGTTGGAAGCCATCCGCGAGGGTCAAGCAACCGGAAAGATTTCCACACGCGAGGAAGCAGTCGAATTTGCCCGCGGCAAAATGAAAAACTTGGAGACCGAATGAACACCGTTTACTTCGATCTCGAAAGCCAGAAGCTTTTTCACGAAGTCGGCGGGCGCGACGCATCCAAACTTTTGCTGGCATGCGGCGTGACGTGGTCATCGGATCGAAATGATTTTGGTGTATATTGGGAAAATGACGCTCAAGATTTGATCGCTGAATTGAAATCCGCAGGCCGGATCATCGGCTTCAACATCCTGAGTTTTGATTATCAAGTATTGAAACATTACGCGCCGAATGAAAACTTCCGCGCTTTCCGCTCGATTGATATGTTGCAGGACATTTACAAAGCGTTGAACTTTCGCATCAGCCTCGATTCAATCGCCAAAGCGACGCTTGGCGCGACGAAGACAGCGGACGGCATCAAATCTGTGGAGTGGTTTCGGAACGGCGAGTTGGACAAGGTCGCTGAATACTGCAAAGCGGACGTGGATATCACACGCCGAATCCATGAGTTTGGGCGCGATCATGGATATGTGCATTATTATTCGAAATTGGGAAGCAAACTAAAGGTGGCAGTGAATTGGAACTGAAGGAGATGTAAAATGGAAAAGATAAATATTAACGGCATTGAACTTGCATACGAGCGGGTAGGCAAGGGTACCCCTCTCATCCTTTTGCACGGATTTCCGCTTGATCACGATGCCTGGGAACAAGTCATCCCACTGCTTGAAAATGATTTCGACCTCATCGTCCCCGACCTGCGCGGTTTCGGTTCATCGACGACGACTCACACTCCCTACACAATGGACGATATCGCGTCGGATCTTGCAGGCTTGCTCGATCATCTCAAAGTTGAAAAGACAGCAATTGCCGGACATTCAATGGGAGGATATGCCGCCCTCGCATTTGCGCGGATTTATTCTGAGCGCGTGAGCGGGCTTGGGCTTGTGTCTACACAGGCGCTGGCTGATCCTCCAGACCGCAAGGAGGGAAGGTACAAGTCCGCGGCGGAGGTTGAGGAAAAAGGTATTGACGGCGTTGTGACAGCGATGACGACAAAGTTCTCATCCGATGTACAAATACAAAGAACCGCACGCAAAATGATGGAGGGACAACAGCCTGCCGCGTATATCGGGGCATTGAAAGCCATGGCAGAGAGGTTTGATTCGACCTCCCTGCTTGCTTCATCGGCGTATCCGATTGTTATAATTCACGGGACGAAAGATGTCTTGATCCCCATCGAACGTGGACATGAAATGAAGCGTATGATATCTCATGCTCGATTTGTAGAGTTGTACGAAGCTGGTCATCTTCCCATGCTTGAAGCCCCGCAGGAAACTGCCGATGGCTTGAAACATCTTGCTTAATAGATAACTCCCGTCACCAGTTTGGGGTGACGGGAGTTATTGTTTGTCAGAATCAACCGCTGGTTTGGTGTGATGCGTAGTTTCCTAGGATGCGGTCAGCGGCTTGGGAGGAGTCGTCAACATGTTGGTCGAAGCTGACAATGGAGCCGTCCCATTGCGTCGTGTGATGCGGTTGATGTGCGCTACAAGGATTCGACTCGGAGTCGGCTTGGTCAGGTAGTCGTCCGCACCGGCATCGAGTACGCTCGCCACCATGGATGGATCATTCAATGCGGAAAGCACGATAATGGGCACCTTGCTGAACGAGCGGACCTCTTTGCAGATCTCCCAACCGTCCATCTCCGGCATCATTAGATCGAGTATCACAAGGTCAAAATCCTCGTCTCGTATATAGCCCAATCCCTCGACGCTATTGTTCGTGACGCGTACGTCAAAACCATGAGACCTGAGGAGTACGGACAGAAGATCGGTTACTGCGGTGTCGTCGTCAATTACAATAATTTTTGTTGTCATAAATCATTTCCTATCGTGAGCCAATTATCACTCATTTATCAATCATCACACTTTGCAGGATATTAACAGAATAATATGAACTATAGCACATTGTATCCCTAATAAATGTCAGTTAAATATCACATTTTGCTTGTGGTAAACTTCACATACAGTGTCGGAATTCACCGATTACGGAGGATTACATGACCGAAAAAACAGCGTTCACAAAAAGCACGGGGGATGTTTCTAAGCGAAAAATATCGATTAAAAAATCAGTTGCCAAACAAAATAAATGGGTCTATCTTTTCGATGAAGTTGATGCCGCCGAAAAATATGCCGGCTCCTGGGAAGGGGTGCGAAGCCTGCTCGGTGGAAAAGGATCAGGTCTCGCAGATATGACTCGCGTCGGTGTACCTGTACCACCCGGTTTTACGGTCACGACCGAAGCATGTAATGCATTTAGAAAGACGGACAAATTCCCTGCCCGGTTGTGGCCACAGGTACTAGATGCCATCAATGTTATCGAGAAGAAGATGTCCAAAAAATTCGGGGACCCCTCCAACCCCCTGCTTGTTTCCTGTCGTTCGGGTGCAAAGTTCTCGATGCCGGGCATGATGAACACGATCTTGAATATCGGTTTAAACGATGAGGTTGCAGAGAGTATGGGAAGACTTAGCGGCAATCCGCGCTTTGCATGGGATGTATATCGCAGACTCATCGAGATGTTCGGTGAAACTGTGTTCAATCTTGATGATGAAGTGTTTGAGCAACCTTTGGCGGAACTCAAAGAAGAGCGCGGCTACCAATCAGACACCGACCTAAATGCGGAAGACTGGAAAGAGCTCACTCAAACCTACAAAACTGTATTCAACCAGCATGTCGGTTATGATTTCCCGCAGGATGCATTCAAACAACTTGAGCTCGCTACAAAAGCAGTTTTTGCATCATGGAATGGTAAACGGGCAGTGGACTATCGCCGCGCGACCGGCATCTCAGACGACCTGGGAACGGCTGTCAATATTCAAGCAATGGTATTCGGAAATACAGGGAACGACTCAGGAACTGGTGTGGCATTTACGCGAGACCCATCCACCGGGGAGAAGAAGATGCTTGGTGAATACCTCCTAAACGCACAAGGCGAGGACGTCGTGGCTGGCATTCGTAATGCAAAGCCGATAGAAAAACTCGCTGGTGATATGCCTGAAGCATACAAGACTTTCATGGACATTACAAAAAAGCTGGAACTTCATTACAAGGAAATGCAGGATGTGGAATTCACCATCGAACACGGCAAACTCTGGATGCTCCAAACCCGCAACGGGAAGCGGACGGCTAAATCCGCAGTGAAGATCGCGGTGGATATGGCTGACGAGAAACTGATTACGAAGGATGAGGCGGTGCTTCGCGTTACTCCGGAGAACGTGGATGCATTGTTGCATCCGCAGTTCGATAGCACAGCTTTGAAAAACGCTGAGAAAGGCGGTTCCTTCCTGGCAAAGGGAGTGAATGCCTCCCCCGGCGCAGCGGTTGGGCAAGTCTTCTTCGATGCTGATACCGCCGAGAAGATGGCCGGCGAAAACAAACAAGATACGATCATGGTACGCCCATTCACCAAACCCGATGACGTGCATGGCATGATCGCATCAAAGGGCGTTCTCACCAGCGAGGGCGGCGCTACATCCCATGCGGCGGTTGTCGCCCGTCAGTTCGGTATTCCGTGTGTTGTGGGAGCATCAGCCATAAAGATCAACCTGGATAAACGGCAGATGATTGTAGACGGTATCGTTGTCAGGGAAGGTGAATGGATCTCCGTGGATGGAAACACCGGTAAAGTATTCATCGGCAAGATCCCCACGACATCACCGTCCCTCGATGAACAAACCGACCTGCTCACCCTCCTGAAATGGGCGGATGAAATTTGCGCGCGTAAAGATATTCGTAAATCACCAATCGGCGGACCAACCCGCGGATTACAAGTTTGGGCAAATGCGGATTATCCGAAAGATGCGCGACGCGCACGATCTTATGGAGCCGTGGGCATCGGTCTTTGTCGGACTGAGCACATGTTTTTTGAACCCGAGCGTTTACCCATCGTTCAAGAGATGATCCTCTCAGAAACCAGCGACGAACGTATCGCCGCGCTGGACAAACTCCTCCCACACCAGCGCAGAGACTTTGACGGTCTCTTTGAAGCGATGGATGGGTATCCGGTCATTATCCGTTTGATCGATCCGCCTTTGCATGAGTTCATGCCCGATGAAGAAAAATTGTTTGAAGAAGTCATTACGATGCGTGTAAAGAACGAGACGGATGGACTTGCTGAAAAGGAAAAACTTCTTGCAGCAATCAAAGGGATGCACGAGTCCAACCCGATGATGGGCATGCGCGGCGTCCGGTTGAGCATTGCCATGCCTGAGATCGTGGAGATGCAGGTCCGCGCCATCTTCGAAGCCGCCGCGGACTGTACATTACGCGGCATAAAAGCCAAGCCCGAGGTTATGATCCCGCTGACGGGCACGGTCAAGGAATTGGAATGGATCCAACCCAGGCTTGAACGTATTGGCAAAACAATTATGGAAGAAAAGAAGGTCAAGTTCGCATACAAGTTCGGGACGATGATCGAGATACCACGCGCAGCAGTGACAGCGGGTGAAGTCGCCCAGCGCGCCGAGTTCTTCTCCTTCGGCACGAACGACCTGACGCAAATGACCTACGGCTATTCACGCGATGACGCGGAGCGCAACTTCCTGATTACCTATCAGGAACAAGGCGTTCTCGATAAGAACCCCTTCCAGACAATTGACCGTGAAGGCGTAGGCAAATTGATGGAGTGGGCGATCGCCGAGGGACGCAAGACGCGCCCGAATCTCGAAGTGGGCATATGCGGCGAACACGGAGGCGACCCTGACTCAATCGAATGGTGTCACATGATCGGCAATAATTATGTTTCGTGCTCGCCGTTCCG
>DNDO01000252.1:2650-7244 GCA_003484265.1 Anaerolineae bacterium | reverse complement strand
TTCGCCATGTCTCGCTCTCCTTATTTATCCAAAGAAATTAATTATTTATTTCAATATTTCCTGCGCTACCGTTTGAGAAACAGGCGCATAATGGTCAAACTCCATGCTAAATACGCCACGCCCCTGGGTGGCAGACCGCAATTGAGTAGCATACCCAAACATTTCCGCCAGGGGAACCATCGCACGTATCGCCTGGGCATTACCAGGCCGGACATCCATCCCCTGAATTAATCCTCTACGGCCATTGACCTGGCCCATGACATCGCCCAAATATTCTTCCGGAACGACCACTTCCACTTTCATCATTGGCTCAAGCAAAATTGGGTTTCCTTTATGGACACCCTCTTTAAATCCTATGGATGCCGCCAATTTGAATGCCATTTCACTGGAGTCGACTTCGTGATATGACCCATCGAAAAGAGTGATCTTTAGATCCACTACAGGGTAACCAGCTAAAACGCCATTTTCAGCAGCTTCTTTAAAGCCCTTTTCAATCGGATTGATGTATTCCTTCGGAATCGAACCGCCGACAATCTTATTTTCAAATACAACCCCGGAGCCGCGTTCGCCCGGCTCCAGAGCAAACACAACATGTCCGTATTGCCCTTTACCGCCAGATTGTTTTGCGTACTTGTAATTGACTTCCTTTACCGGCTTTGTAATTGACTCACGGTATGAAACACGAGGAGCGCCAACATTTGCCTGGATTTTGAACTCACGCAAGAGGCGGTCGACGATAATATCTAAATGAAGTTCACCCATACCTGCAATAATTGTTTGCGCGGTATTTTCATCTGATCGGACGCGGAAGGTCGGGTCTTCTTCAGCAAGTTTACGGAGTGCCTCCCCCATCTTTTCCTGATCGGCTGTGCTCTTCGGTTCAATCGCAATAGAGATCACTGGTTCAGGGAAAGATATGCTTTCGAGCACGAGCGCTTTACTATCACAAAGAGTATCGCCTGTAAAACTTTCTTTGAACCCCAAGACGGCTCCGATATCACCTGCTCGAATCTCTGTGATATCTTCTCGGCGGTCCGCATGCATACGTATCAAGCGACCAATACGTTCTTTCCTGCCTTTTGTGCTGTTTTGAACAGTTTGACCTTGACTCAACACTCCGGAATAAACACGGATGTAAGCCAGACGACCAACATACGGGTCGGTCACAATCTTGAATACCAATGCACTTAATGGAGCATCATCCTGTGACGGTAGATCAAATTCATTCTCAGGATTACCAGGTTCAGAAGCCTTTACAGACGGGACATCCTGCGGGGACGGCAGATAATCAATAACAGCATCCAGCAATACCTGTACGCCCTTATTTTTCAAGGATGAACCACAAAAAATAGGTGTAGCCTTGTTTTCGATTACCCCTTTTCGGAGAGCCTTCTTTAACTCTTCGTTACTAATAGCCTGGGCTTCCAAAAATTTTACCGTCAAATCATCATCGAGTTCGGCGATCTTTTCGACCATCCGTAAACGGGCTTCATCAGCTTGTTGCTTCAAATCTGCAGGGATTTCAACAGATTTGGGATCTTTACCCAAATCGTCCTCCCAAACCCAGGCTTTCATTTCCAACAGGTCGACAATGCCTTTGAATGTAGCTTCGAAGCCAATGGGGATCTGCATTGGAATCGGGCTGGCACCAAGTCTATCGATGATCGAATCAATTGTTCGTTCGTAAGAGGCGCCTACACGATCCATTTTATTTACAAAACAAATTCGTGGCACACCATAACGATCCGCCTGACGCCAAACTGTTTCCGATTGAGGCTCAACGCCTTGAACAGCATCAAAGACCACAACACCGCCATCAAGTACACGCAGTGAACGCTGTACCTCAGCGGTAAAATCGATATGGCCCGGCGTATCGATAATATTAACCTGATAGCCTTTCCATTCAGCTGATACAGCGGCGGAAACAATGGTGATACCGCGTTCACGTTCCTGAACCATCCAGTCAGTAACAGTATTGCCATCATCCACGGAGCCAATGCGATGTGTCATGCCGGTGTAATACATAATACGCTCAGTCGTCGTCGTTTTGCCGGCGTCGATATGGGCTATGATGCCAATGTTTCTATATTTCTCAAGCGGATATTCTCGTGCCATTCTTTTGGGAACCTATATAGTAATAATTTGAATATTAAACTCGGTAATGAGAGAAGGCACGATTGGCTTCAGCCATTTTATGAGTTTCATCGCGTTTGCGGATTGCTGCACCGGTCTCGTTTGACGCATCGATCAATTCCGAAGCAAGTTTGTCTGAGAAGGATTTCCCTGAACGTTCACGGGTCGCAGATAAGATCCAGCGGATCGCCAAAGTTAGTCGGCGGTCAGAAGATACTTCCATCGGAACCTGATAGGTTGCACCTCCTACGCGTCTTGGGCGAACTTCCATAGCCGGTGATACATTCTTAAGTGCAGAATCGAACACTTCGATTGCACTCTTTCCAGTGCGCTCATTAATTAAATCCATGGCGCCATAGACCAGGCTTACGGCAAGACTCTTCTTACCCATCTTCAATACGTGTTGAACCAGTGTTTGAAGGTGAGTGCTGTTATATCGGACATCGGGCAAAATTTCCCGGTTTTCAGGTTTTGCTCTTCGCATTATTTATTTCTCCATCAAGAACGAACTATTTGGGGCGTTTCGCGCCGTACTTGGAACGAGCTTGCCTGCGATCTGCCACGCCGGTTGTATCAAGTGATCCACGAACAATGTGATAACGTACGCCAGGAAGATCCTTTACACGACCACCACGAACTAGCACAACTGAATGTTCCTGCAGCTGATGGCCCTCGCCTGGAATATAAGCGGTTACTTCAATTCCATTGGTTAAACGCACACGTGCAATCTTCCGCAAAGCCGAGTTTGGCTTTTTAGGTGTCATCGTGCGCACCACGGTACACACCCCGCGTTTTTGCGGGGCGCCCTTTGCCTGACGCACACGACGCTGCTTGTACGAGTTCAGCGTGTATTGCAATGCAGGCGCTTTACTTTTGGCTTTCTTGTTTTTGCGGCCCTTGCGGACCATTTGATTAATTGTCGGCACGTTCAGCCTCCGATTTCCTCTTCACAGTTATTTTATATTTTTTCACAAGAATTGAGGCCATCTACATACGTACTGATGGCCTCAATTTTTGTAATGCCATGCTATCTAGCGGGAGCGATAGCCGCCTTTTGATTGGCAACGGACGGTGATTTTATCACGCTGCCATTCAAGCGTCAAGATTACCGCTTGCCTATAAGCTTCTCTCCGATGCCCAGCAAACCTGTATCCATTCTTGGTGGATGCTGTTTTTCTTCATCCTTGCCAAATCGTACAACATCTCCATTTTCATTCAGTGCTTCTACAGCAAGTCCCAGAGACTGGAGTTCCTTTACCAGCACACGGAAGGATGCTGGGATTGACGGTTCTTCAATCGGTTCGCCTTTAACAATCGCTTCATAAGTATTAACTCTTCCCTGAACGTCATCCGATTTGACAGTCAACATCTCTTGTAGTGTGTAGGCCGCGCCATAAGCTTCGAGAGCCCACACTTCCATCTCACCAAATCGCTGACCGCCAAATTGAGCCTTACCTCCCAACGGCTGTTGGGTCACCAAACTGTAAGGACCCGTGGAGCGCGCATGCACCTTGTCTTCAACAAGGTGGTGAAGCTTAAGTATTGTCATCACGCCAACGGTCACAGGTTGATCGTACTTGATACCTGTCTTCCCATCACGTAATGCCTGTTTGCCAAGTGTAGGTATCGGTTGACCCGATGAATGTGTCACTTCACGCGCAACTTCCATTAGTCGAGCTTCTGCAATTCGAGTTCCATGACCCTGGTTTTCAATCCAAAGGCGCAAGCAGGCACTAATGGCTGCCTTGTCGTATTCTTCACGGTCACGAGGGTTAATCTCTTCAGGATAGAAAACTAGATCCGGGTCATAATCGCGATCGCGCAACCACTCTGCGGCGGTGGACATCCGGGCGTAATCAACATTCTTCAATTCGGAAGAGGCATATTTTCGTTCACCCAGCCACTCAGCAAGATACAAATTGCGAACCTCGTCATCATCCTGAATTGATTCAGGATCATATTCTTGTTCCTTGATCCAATCCCACGCGGTCGCAGCAGATTCCTTCCAAGCCTGATCGATGATCCAGGCACGCGCGAGTTCTGCCTCAATCTCCTCTTCAGACGCTCCATCAAACACAGGAGTAATGGCACGATAGCCGAGTCGTTTTGCCGCCCACCCCAAATGGACTTCCAATACCTGACCAATATTCATACGGCCTGGCACACCGAGCGGATTCAGAATAATGTCCACAGGAGTACCATCTTCAAGGAATGGCATATCTTCGACAGGAACAACTTTGGATACCACACCTTTATTTCCATGGCGTCCAGCCATCTTATCGCCAGCCGTCAACTTACGGCGTTGTGCGACCGAGACACGCACCATCATGTCGACGCCGGCAGATAGATCAGAGTTTTCTTCGCGTGTGAAAACCTTGACGTCAACCACCTTGCCGCGTTCTCCATGAGGCATTCGCAGGGATGTATCCTTCACATCCCGTGATTTTTCACCAAAGATAGC
>DNDO01000252.1:0-2381 GCA_003484265.1 Anaerolineae bacterium | reverse complement strand
TTGATCGCGTCGTCGCCAACATTAGGAATGTCGCGTGTGATTTCTTCGGGTCCTAGTTTGGTATCGCGGGCTTCCACTTCATATTTTTCAATATGGACGGAAGTAAAACGATCATCCTGCACCAAACGCTCCGAAATCAGAATAGCGTCCTCAAAGTTCCCACCCTCCCAGGAGACGAACGCTACGACAGCGTTTTGTCCTAGGGCTAACTGTCCATTTTCTGTGGACGATGAGTCGGCAATGATGTCGCCTTTCTTAATGACTTGTCCTTTGACGACTGCAGGGCGTTGATCGATACAAGTGCTCTGATTGGATCTCTGATACTTGCGCAATGGATAAGTGCGCGGTCCGCCCCTTTCTTTGACCGTGATTGAGTTGCCGGTTACGGAGATTACCTCTCCGTTCGCCTCCGCAACTACGACTTGGCCCGAATCCAACGCGGCATGATATTCCATGCCCGTAGATATAAGAGGGATTTCAGGGCGCACAAGCGGCACAGCCTGCGCCATCATGTTCGAGCCCATCAACGCGCGGTTGGCATCATCGTGCTCAAGGAACGGGATCAATGCTGCGCTGATGCCGACGACTTGATGCGGAGCGACATCCATATAATCGACAGCATCCGGCTGGGAAAAGATAAAGCCAGAGTGGTATCGGGATGATACGCGTTCACGCACGTACTCGCTGTCTTCAGTTAATGGCGCATTCGCCTGCGCAATTACATATTTATCTTCTGCATCAGCTGAAAGGTAATCGTACTGATCTGAAACAAAAGGTTTGATCGCAATCGGAGCGTCCATTTTTACGATCTTCTTTATCATTTTCGAGTCGATTTTCTCACCGGATTTATACAAGACATCACCGGACTTCGCATCGGTTACATTTTCTCTCAGGGTGCGTCCCTCAAGGCGATCATCATCCGGGTTCATCGTCCGGAACACCTTACGATAAGGTGTTTCAATGAAACCATATTCATTCACACGTGCAAATGAAGCCAAACGACCAATCAAACCAATGTTTGGTCCTTCAGGTGTTTCAATCGGACAGATACGCCCATAGTGCGAATGATGGACATCGCGTACGTCGAAGCCGGCGCGCTCACGGCGCAGACCGCCCGGACCCAGCGCTGAAAGTGTGCGTTTGTGGCGCAACTCCGCAAGCGGATTCGTTTGATCCATGAACTGCGAGAGTTGGGATGATCCAAAGAACTCGCGCAAGGCTGCAACAACCGGGCGGATATTGACCAATGTCACAGGCGATAACTGCTCCTGGTCGCGAATGGACATGCGTTCTTTGATCACACGTTCCATACGTCGGAGGCCGATTCGTAATTTGTTCTGAATCAACTCACCAACAGTTTTGACGCGGCGATTCCCCAGGTGATCGATATCGTCCGGCTTTTCCACTCCGTTGTTGATCTGGATCATTCGGCGGATGAGTCGAACAATATCGTTTTTCGACACGGTTCGATGAGGAATGGGGATTTCGAGGTCAAGTTTTTGATTGAGTTTATAGCGGCCGACGCGTTCAAGGTCGTAATGACGCTGATCGAACAATTGCTCTTCCAGGAATTGGCGTGCGTTTTCAATTGTTGCAGGGTCGCCCGGGCGCATCTTTTTAAAGAACTCGATCAATGCAGCTTCGGCGATCGTATGACCACCGGACAAGTCCCACTCTGGTTCCTGTTTAAAGGTAGATGCAATAAACAGCCGCTCAGGGTTATTATCCACATCCTTAAAGAGCGTCATCAATTCCTCATCGGAACCAGTTTTGAGAGGCGAATCTTTCGTGCCGTCATCCACGGCGGCAAGCGCGCGAAGAAAAACTGTGATAGGCACGGTTCGTTTTCGGTTGAATTTCAAGATGATGTAATCAGACTTACGGGTCTCGAATTCCATCCATGCGCCGCGGTCAGGAATCAACTTGGACATGGCAAGCAGGCGGCCCGTCGCGCGATCCGTTGGGGCTTCGAAGTAGACGCCAGGAGAACGGATCAACTGCGAGACGACGACGCGTTCCGTCCCATTAATAATGTAGGTGCCTTTATCGGTCATCTCGGGGAAGTCGCCGAGAAAAATATCCTGTTTGATCGGTTCAGGCACGTCTGGTCCAGCCAGCAAGACTGAAACATAAAGCGGACTGGAATATGTGAGGTCACGCTCAACACATTCTTCAATGTTGTGTTTGGGTTCGTCGAACCAATACTTAAGCCCCCATTGTTTCGACTCGGGTCCGCGGCTGGGGAAATATAATTTCATTCCCTTGTTATAAGATTCGATGGGCGACACTTCATGAAAAAGGTCGCCCAGCCCGTCCTTCTTGAGACGCTCAAACGAATCAAGCTGGACTTCAATAAGGTTGGGTAATTTAATATTGACGGG
>DNDO01000024.1:12393-12615 GCA_003484265.1 Anaerolineae bacterium | reverse complement strand
ATCGCGACACTTGTGGAGTCCAACCAGGAAAAGCCCGGTACCCCATATTTTGCGGCGGCGGTCTACAATTTTGTATTTTGCCAATCGCGCCTGGAAACGCATTGTGAAATCCCCGACAGGCGGGACCATAGTCACCGCTTTCAATACTTTCCCAGTCTCTGCAAGCGCACTGCATGACACGCAAGAACGCAGATGCAAATCCAAGTCGCGCTTCTGTTCGGG
>DNDO01000024.1:11590-12071 GCA_003484265.1 Anaerolineae bacterium | reverse complement strand
TTCATTTAATAACAACTCTTCAAAAGGCTGGTGATTCATAAGTTCTCCTTTCGGGGCGCACCTGAGGTGCTTCTTCTTCGTTCCACATGCCAGCCAGCGCCCGTCGAGAACGGTGCAGACGGCTTTTTACCGCGCTGACCGTCAGTTTTAAAGATTGTGCAATTTCCTTTTCCGAAAAATCATACCAATAACGCATAATAACGGCAGCCCTGTCAGTTTCATCCAGATCTTTCAACAGGAGGTGAAGGCGTTCGCGCTGTTCTCTCGTAACGGATTCATATTCCGGGTTTGGGGAGGAGACGTCCGGTATTTCCATAGTCATACCGTCATCGTTTTCCGCATCTAATGAAAACATTTTGAATTTCTTTTTACGAAGAAGATCGATGCAGTAATGCGCGGCGATCGAGAGGATCCACGTGCCGAACGCACGCGACCTATCAAACCGATGCAGGTTTTGATAGGCACGCAAAAAGGTCTCCTG
>DNDO01000024.1:6641-11324 GCA_003484265.1 Anaerolineae bacterium | reverse complement strand
TTTTGCGCCTGGAGAACCCAGGCTTTTTCGTCGGTCACTCGCACTCCTGTAAGACTTTCTATAGACACTTACGCTACGGATCGAGAAAAGTTGCGCAAAATGAGGGTGTCGATTCTCATCCCCGTCTCCATAGGGAGCGAAAATCTGCTTCTCCGCCCAAGGCAAACCAGCCACTGAAATGGATTATTACACCCTCAGTATACCTTGGACAAAATAAAAAATGGGCACACCTAAGTGCACCCATTTCAACTGAACGAAATTCAGAAAATTCTATCCGTCCTTTCCATTTTTACCATTCTTTTTTGACTTCCGAAGCCGTTCCACAATTTGTTTCGGCTGAGTCTTGATTGCAGTGATTGTGAGTTCAACACTTTCTGCCATATCAGGGGGCAGCTGTCCATGCTCGAAAAAGTCCATAATCTTTTTTGAGCGGGAACCAGTATTTGGTTCATTTGTCGATTTGGAAATATAGTCACCGTAGTATTTCGGTGAGTACAGTGAACGATATTGATAGTCATAAGAACTATGAGCGCTTTGCTCGGAAATCTTATTGAAAACAATGCCGAGCAAATGCGCATTGGACCGATCCAGCTGCTCCTTAATTGTCATTGCCTGTTCTTCAGAAGTCTGCCCGGGTTCCATGATCAATATGACCCCGTCCACTTTCGAAGCAAGGTTATACGAATCTGCAATGATCAGCGGAGGAGCGTCAATCACTACGATTTCATGTTTTTCCTTAAGCTCTTCCAAAATGGACGCAATCCTCTTGGACCCGACCACTTCCGTTATGTTTGGAGGAATGTCGCCGGCGGTAATGACTTTCAGCCCATCTTCTTTCCAGTACCGCACAACGCTATCTATATCAGTCTTATTCCTAATTACATCTGAAAGGCCGGGATTCTTGGTGATATTCAATACATTATGAATTGCCGGTCGTCTCAAATCCGCATCAACAAGTACAACATCCTGTTCGCCGTGCGAAATGGAGATTGCCAGATTCGAGGCAACTGTCGTCTTCCCATTTCCCTGATTTGGACTTGTGATAAGAATCGTCGTTATCGGGTTACTAATCTGGAAAAATTCTATGTTCGACCGAATTAGCCTGAAATTTTCAGCAATGATCGAGTTCGGATTCTCGTATACATATGCCGCATTATTTCCATTCTCATAAATTTCAGAAATATACCCAATCACTGGAAGATTGAAGATGCGTTCAACATCTGATGTAGTCTTGATTGTACGATCGAGAAACTCCAATAGGTAAGCTGCGCCAGAACCCAAACTAAAACCAACCAAACCCGCCAAGGCTATAATAATCAATTTGCTTGTCCCTACAGACCGTGTGGGTAAATTCGCAGGCTCAACTATGGACAATATATTTAGCGCGCCTTCCTGTGAGTTAACGAGGAAATTGGCATAACTTTCACGTAAACTGTTTAATTTTTGGGTATGATCGCGAATTTCGGTTTCTATATTCGCAATCTGGCTCGCGCTATTCAGATCGACAAGACTTGTTTGTAATTCCTCAATCTTCGTTTCGGTCTCCTGTATCTGAATCTGCAAACTGGATAACTGCTCACGAATAAATTCCTGTCGATCGCCGGTTTCCGTGCCTCCAATTGCAGGGCTTTGAAGCATCAACTGCCGTGCCAGTTCGTCGGCAATTATTTGCGCACGTTTGGGATTGGTATCCGTAACCGAGATCTCCACCATTTGTGTATTAGGCACAACCTTCGATTGGTACAGTGGAAGCCAGTCGATTCCCAGCGAGTCCATAGTTGCCTGTTGGATCGGCTCCCTCTCCGCTATATCCGCATAAATACCCGCCAACTGTTGTGCAATATATATTTGACCCGAATCAGGATTGGGGTCCAGGATGGTTGTTCCAATAACCAAAGTCGTTCTCGATACATAAGCGGCAGGTTGTAATAAAGCTGAGACAGCGCTGGCAATTACTGCCAGCATGGTCACTATAACAATAAGTCGCCACCATCGTATGAGGGGTCGTAAATAAGTATTAATTTCCATATGTAGATTTTATGTTTAGAAGTAGTTAATATCAAATTTAATTGAAGGCACTGCCTAATGCATTTAGGTGAATACACGACGAAATTTATTAGAAAATGTTACTTAAACCAGTAGATGTATACACGCAGGCTAGAAATAAACAAAATCTTCTTATCTCTGCACAGTCCCATGCATCCGTTGACGTACATCAGAATAATGCAATAGCAATTGATTCGTTATTACAGTCCAGTTATGATAATTCTTGACATAAATTGCTCCAGCGGCACCCATGCTCATCTGAAGCTCCTGGTCTTCAAGGAGCATCATGATTTTTTGAGAAAATTCCTGGGCGTGATCAGCAACCAAAAGATCCCTGCCAGGGATGGCATGAAGGGATGATGTAGTTTTGGATGTTGTAACCACTGCTGTTCCACATGCCATGGCTTCGAGTATTTTGTTTTGTATCCCCGCGCCATACACCAGCGGCACGACGGCACACGCTGCCTTCCAAAGATATGGCCGGATATCGTCAACGGTTCCGGTTATCATAACTCTGGGATCAGCCCCCAGAGCGCGGACATCAGGCGACGGATCCTTTCCCACCACTATCAATCGGAGATTAGGGCGCTTCATCCATACTCCTGGCATGATCTCGTCGACAAGGTATTTCACCATCGCGATATTTGCGTGATAACTCATCTTGCCGCTAAAAACCAGCGTTTCTCGGTCTTTTTTCACATTGGGGTTTGGATGAAAATATTCCAAATCTACACCGTTGGAGAGAACAGAAATGGGAGCAGGCTTTGAGTCTTGTGATGTCAACTCCATCAGTGCATTTTTATCCATCGCAGACGTCACAAAAACCTGATCGAATTCCCCAACTAATTTTCCCTCCATATACTGCGTTCGAGGCAACTCAAAACGAGTGACAAACTTCCCAAAACCGCCAGAATTATGCTCGGATGCTTGCTTGAACAAGTGGCTGATACAGTCAACGCTATCCCACACAACAGGCACCTTACCAAACCTGGATTTCACATATTGCCCGTAGTATGACCCTCTCAAATGCTCCACGTGGACAAGATCGAATGTGCCTGGAACACTCAGAAGGCTTCCCAATTGTTTCGCAAGATGTGGATTCCAGCTATAGACTGTTTGCAGGGGACGCCGCGAAGGCATTGCCCTTACGATATTCCACAAAGATCGCCAAATCGTATGTTCTTGATAATATACTCGCGCGCCTTTTAAGCGCAGAGATTCGGCGTCGTCAAAGTCTTGTATCCCTGATCCAAGAGTAAAAACAGAAACCTCATGCCCTAAGTCTGCGAGTTGACTTATCAGGTTATAAGGTCTCGTTCGTATAAGATTAGGAACATATGGGACGATATAAGCAATCTTCATGTTCACAAATCAATTCAACAAGTTATCCGGTAAACTCGTTTACTGCAGAGACTATTATCTCCAAGTCTGAAGCGGTGAGACCAGCATGTACAGGGAGCGACAAAACTTCCAATGTTGCCCTTTCCGTCTCGGGCAGGCTATCTTTATAACCAAGTTCATTGACATAAAAAGTCTGCTGGTGAATGGGTACCGGATAATACACTTCGGACCCCACCCCATTCTCCTGCAAATGGGTTCTTAACGCATCACGTTTCCCATCCGGGACTCGAATAGTGTATTGATGAAAAACATGGGTCTGCCCGTCAGGTACGCGGGGTGTTTCAACGCCTTTTAGGTTATCACTAAGGAATTTGGCATTGGATTGGCGTTGAGCATTGAACTTTTCCAGTTTCTTCAATTGAGCAAGACCAATTGCCGCATGAATATCCGTCATTCGGAAATTGTAGCCAAGCTCATCGTGGTAATAACGAACCCTCATTCCATGCTGGCGGATCACCCGACTCTTTTCGTCGATCATTGGATCGTTCGTAGTGATCATTCCTCCTTCACCCGATGTTATATTCTTGGTTGGGTAGAGGGAAAAAGTACCTGTGCCGAATGAACCGACTTTTTTTCCTTTATACATCGCACCATGACTCTGGCAGGCATCTTCGATTACTGCCAGACCATGCTTATCAGCAAGACTCATAATCGGGTCCATATCGCAAGCCAAGCCATAGAGGTGAACCGGCAGAATAGCTTTTGTGCGAGGTGTAATGGCAGATTCGATCTGGTTTACATCCATATTAAATGTACGAGGGTCAATATCCACAAAGATTGGCTTCGCACCCGCATATAAAACACTGTTTGCCGATGCAATAAAAGTAAATGCAGAAGTAATGACTTCATCCCCATTACTTAGACCGTGAGCCAGCATGGCAAGATGCATCGCGGTTGTGCCTGACGATGCGGCGACTGCATGTTTCACTTCGCACATTTGAGCGAAGCCGTCTTCAAACGCTTTTACGCGCGGACCCTGGGCAAGGATGCCTGAGTCCAACACTTCCATAACAGCCTGCTTTTCTTCATCCCCCATTTGGGGTTTTGCCATGTGAATCATTTTTGCTTCTCCCAATCGAGCATTGATATTTGAACTGTACGACCGCATTTCGGACATTTTGCAGTTACCGAATCGTCCGTTTGCGAGTCCTTCTGCATGATCTCGCCGCATGCACAGACGAAGCCGTGAATCTGCGCGGGATTACCATATACAAGCCCGTGCGCAGGGATGTCTTT
>DNDO01000024.1:0-6390 GCA_003484265.1 Anaerolineae bacterium | reverse complement strand
CAACGGATAGTAGAATTTGCGCCCAGTGCTGCTCCGCGTTTGACAAGTGTTTCGCTCAAGACCCAATCATCAGCAGCCTTGAGCGAGCCATCCGGGTTGACGGCACGTGGGCGCATGTCATTCGTGAAGCACACATGAGGTCCCACGAAGACGCCGTCTTCCAGTGAGACACCATGATAAACCGAGACGTAGTTCTGGATCTTTACATTGTTTCCAAGTGAAACGCCTGCATCCACATAAACGCCTTTCCCAATAATGCAGTTTTCACCAATGGAGACATTTTCACGCACCTGAGCTTGGTGCCAGATACCTGTACCGTCACCGATCTTTGCCTTGTCTGAGACTTCGGCGGTTGGATGAATTCGAACACCCATTTTGAGTTAATCCTTTCGTATCACAGGAATCGCATCCTGTATAAATTATTCACCAAACATGGAGCGAATGCGAAAGCGGTGAAGCAATAGCCGTGTTTGAAAAATCAAATGAGACTTGATCGTCCTGATCAATTTTGCTTTTGATACACCAAATACCCTTTGATGTAATGCAGCAGGAAATTCGTCCACTTGGTATCCCTTTAACATGGCTTTCACCATCAATTCGGTCGCCCCCAAGAAGTCATTCGCCGAGAACGAGATCTGGTCAACCACCTCCCTGCGATACGCGCGGAAGAGTGCAGTGTAGGTATGAATCTTCCAATTCAAAAGCAAACGATACAACAAGGATGAGCCGCGGCTGAGGAAAATCCGATAACCGGGCACCCCCACCACATCGCCCTTGGGATGATAAGGCGACGCAGTAACGATCGCCACGTCACCAGTCAGATGCCCAAGAAGCGAAGGAATAGTGGAAAAATGGTAGGTTCCATCGCTATCGGTGGTAACAATAATATCGCCCGTCACCGTTTTAAACCCAGTGCGCAATGCCGCGCCTAAACCGAGATTGACATCATGCTTTTCAAACTTGATCGAGATGGATGAGTGCTTGAACGATCCAAAAGCATTTTTCAATGCGGCGGATGTATTATCTTTGCTACCATCGTCAACAAAAACAATTTCAATATCATTTATATGCCCGCCGTCCACTGGGCTCCCTAAAAGTTTTTCGATGACAGGAAAGAATTCTTTCTTCAATTTTTCAATATTATCTTCTTCGTTATAACAGGGAACAACAACTGAAAGTCTCATGGTTAATTTTTTATCCTGCTCATTTTTAAGATCTTATCTCGAATCATAATCACAAACCGCAAGGCATTGTAGCCGTCTTCAGCAGTGACCTGCGGCGTTTTGGACTCAGAGACACAGGCGATGTAGTCCTGTAACTCCAGCACCAAAGGCTCAACAGCAGGTACAACAATCCGCTCGATCAGACTCTCCTGACGATACTTCACCCCGCTATTCTTATGATTGACATAATCGCCCAATGTGCGGCGATGTACAGCAATGGTCTTATGCAACAGGTCGGCTTCAATATAAGCTTCCTTTGTTGTTACCGAGATTCCGCGGATCTTCTGCTCTGTAATCCGCGAGGCTGTAAGGGTTAAGAGAATTTCGGGGTCGTATTTTATAACAGCCAGCCCATGATCTATGGTGTTTGTAAAAACAGAAAACCCCTGGGCATCCACGGAAATGGGTTCGGCATCGAACATATCAACCACCAGACCAATATCATGGATCATAAGATCAAGGACGACATCTACATCAACATTACTTCCTTGAAATGGGCTCAAGCGATTGAAATTCATCGCCAGAATATCCATCCCCTCCAAAACTTTTCGAAGTTCCATGAATGCCGGATTGAATTTTTCTATATGTCCTACCTGGACAACTACCTTGCTCCTTGACGCCGCGTCCTTCAAAACATCCGCCTGTTCCAGCGTTTCTGTGAACGGCTTCTCCACCATGACATGGATACCGCGATCCAAGCATTGCTTCACGATCTCAAAATGATCGGGGGTGGGCGTACAGATACTCACGGCATCCACGTTCTCGAGCAGGGACTCGACATCCCTGAAAAACGAAACTTCGTGCTTTCTGGCAACATCCTTTCCCAATTCGCCATTGACATCGCAAACCCCGACAAATCTCGCTTTCCTTAAATTCGAATAAACACGGCAGTGACTCTGGCCCATTCTGCCTGTACCAATGACACCTATCCGGACAGTATCCATCAATTATTCCTCCTTACTTAATTTCTTGAAATATATACAATGTTTTCTCTGATGCAAGTTCAGAAAATCATACGCTTCTTATTGTAATTTTCAATCCATCAAACGGCTTATTTTGCTAATATTCCAAGAATGTACAACAAACCGAATAAACAGCCCTTTCCATCCTGGTCACTCTCTACAACAGGAGTGACTGACGGGGCCTTCGAAATCGCGGGGCTTGCTTGTGCAGGAGGAGTGCTTCCTACAGACTTGGTGGCAGTCGGCTGGTTGGCGAGCGGCGTTACCGTGGCAAAGTCCAAACCTGATGTATCCGCCCGAAATGGCAATATCGAAGGGAATAATGCATAAGTCTTTATCTGCTGCCGGTTGAGTACATCCACCAGTCTGCCGCCTTTGACGGTCGAAATGGCAACCGGCGTTTCAATGTGAGAGAGGACCAGCGCGCCGGATATACCACCATCATTGAAGGCAATAGACACCGGCTCGCCTTCATCCGATACATTCCAAATGCGGGCTATTAGACCGGCCTCAAGTCCATCATCTGCAGGTTTCAACGCCCACAGCAGAGCGTTCGGATTGTCTACCGAAACAAGGGAGTAAGATGTTTCCGGGAAATACTCACCGCCCTGGACCTGCGCTGTCACGAGCGGGTTTTGATGTTCCAATGCAAACTTCATTGCGGCACCCGGTTTATATTCATCATGTGAAATTAGTGCAAACCGCTGTAGGAAATGATCATCTCCTCCCTGATCGCCCAATACTCCGCCGCCGTTCAAGTCATTACCGCCAACAAGTACACCGATTTGAGGTGTGTTCGTATCCAAATCACTGACTGTACTATCGCCTACTTTCATAAAATAACAATCAGCGTTCGACAGCGTCACACCAAATCCATCCTTCTGATTAATGTCAACAAAGTGATTGAGGGTCAACCAATCGTAACGGGCGTTTCGCGGGGAATAATGTCCGGCATCACTTGTGAGTCGCGCGCGCAGGATCGCCCCGACTTCCTCATGATACACATCAGGATCCTGTATGGCAAAACCAAAGCCCCATGTTTGGGTAGCATTGAAATTCTGCGTGATGTCGTTCCGGATTTCGATGCGGTCAATATCATGAAACAGAGTGATCTGCGAAGTATGAGCAAGTGGGGAATCGGACGTCGCGAATAAACTGGCGGAAACAGGTCCCTCGTTTTCAACTTGCAGACTGCCATCACCCAGCCCGAGGTCGTTGACGAAGCGTCCATTGATCTCCTTCACAAGTTGACGATTCCCTCGCACCTTGTCCACTATGCTTGTAATTGCTCCGCGTTTATCCACTGTAATTTTGTAAAATTGATTCTCGATCTCTCCACTACCGACCTTTATTTCTGAAGGGAAGGACCGACCCGTCCCTTCGCGGATTTCAAAGGTCTTATATCCGGTCGATGGGATGTTGTTTGCGAGGACACGAAGCCAACGCTTCCCGTCTATCTTCACGAGCTGGCTCGGAACTTCCTGATCATTTTCCAGATCGACAACATGCACCGCACCCGTTCCAGTATATTCGTAATCAGCGAAATCGGTACGTTCCCACCCGAGCGGATTGAAAATGAGAAACCGTTCACTCCCACCGTTCTTCTGAACCATGCTTCCCAGGGCAGCGAGAGCATCGTCATGCAACTTGTTTACATAGTTCTCGATCTCCTCAGTGATATTTCTGGTCCACTCGATCCTCTTCTGTGTCAGGCCTTCCCACGGTGCGCCTTGCCAATTATGCTCCCAGAACAGACCCATGTTCATAAACGCCAGATCTCTCGAAGCTTCCCGGCTCTTCATAAAATCTTTCTGTTCCATCGAAACGAGAGAGGTCAGGCTCTCCGCTGTCCTGAGCTTTTCCACTGCACGTTTATACCGAGCAGAGACCTCAGCCATGCTTGCGCAATCGAGATCCCACTCATTGCCGAAACTGGCAGAGACGGAGGGGATCTCGTCACCATAGGATATCTCAAAATCCTGCGCGAAGTCCATTTCATTCGAAATGATAACTTTAAATTTCTGGTTGGATAGATCTTTCGCTGTTGTGACGAACTCGTCTGTCTGGGTCTGGAGATCGTCCCATCCATGCCCGAAAACGCCGATAACCTGATACGGATATCTGGTTTTAAACGCCTCGTCAGAATTCACATAATTTACGGCATCTTGAGGATATCGTGCTTCCGCATAACCTCCCATCCCCTGGTTCCCGGTCAGCATGGAATTCCACTTCATCAGGATGCGGCTCCCATCAGGACCCACCCACCAATAAATGTCGTGTTCGCGGTCCCAAGCATCAGGGACCCGGGTTGCACAATCACATATTCCTTTCCAGCTAAATGTCGCACCCGAACCCGACCAGAGTGCACCCAGACCGAATGGCAGCGTTTGATTTTCCATCGAATAAGCAATTGGGAACCGCAGTTTATGACGCCGCTCCAATTTACCCGGGTAATACATACCGCGTAAGATCGCCTCGGCTGGTGCACCACCGGGACAGATGGACAAGGCGTTCAACGGCATACTGATATGCCCGCTTCGTATCCGTTCGACAAGACGGTTGAAATCAGCCTGCGACTTCTCCTTTTCGTAGACCCAAACCCAATAACTTCCATCACAATTCCAGCGGCTTTGGAACTCTGTTGGCTCATTCTGGGTTTGGTCCGCCAGGTCAAGATAGTAATCGAGCATTGCAACAAAGGCAGTGTTATATGTCGCCAGGTCAGCGCTCCAGAACAAATCAGTATGGTCATCCGGTGCAATGTATATCCTATTTCCAGCAATTTCCTGTGCAAGGAATTCATTACTCAAGTCGGTAAGAAAGCGCGGTAAAGCTGCTCCGCTCATAAGCGCCATTCCAACTTGAAGGAACTCTCGGCGTGAGATGGACTTGCTTTTTTCATCCCCAACACGAGATCGTACAAATTCGTGTCTGCTATCATGATGATGTAACTTTGTCATATCGCCTAGCAATTCTCAGATGTATCTTTTCTATCTAATATCCAAAACAAGTTGATCCTGATATTCGAAGAGGGTGGGATATTTTGATTTCATTTCCTGGATAAAAGGGTCGACCGGAACTTCCGGCAAATAAATAAAGTCGTAGGGATAGCCATAGGGAAGGATGAAAACAAGGTGAGTCGCACCTTTATTTCGCAGTTCCTCGATGTAAGATGCAGTCCATTTTTCCGGTGTGAGGCTCCAGCCTTGTAAATCGGAATAATAGAAAAGTACCGGGCTGAGGTCATAACCTCCAACATGCTTGGAATATTCACCAACAACAACCAGTTTGCTGTCAGCATCGGCGGTTTTCCTGATCTCGCGTGCGAGTTCCCAGCGATCTGCGTGGGCTGGGGAATCAGCAGTCAGCACTTCACCAAGTCTTTGAAATGGTATCAGCAATACTAGCAGAAAAGAAGCGTAGATGGTCATACGTACAGGGATCTTAGAGGCCGATGTTGAGTTCTTGATCCAATAAATAATTGTCAAGACCAGGATAATGACCGCTTGGGCTCCAAACGCAACAAAAATACAAAGGGCTGGGATGGAGGATAACTGTCGGTACGGTGCATCGATCTGCCCTTCAGCAATTAAACCGAAGTAAATTGCCACAGCAAGGAAATATGCAAAATACAATGAGCCTTTGCGGTTGAACAGAAGGTACAAGAATCCAGATACAAACAAGCCAAAACCATAAAAGCCGCCCAATATCCCATTGATTACCCTGCCTGCCATCGTCCGATACCAGCGAAGGTCGAGTAACAGAGTGGTGAATTGGGATTTGTCATGCCCTTTAAAGATGCCAAAAAGATGCGCACCTCTTGACTCCAAATAATAGGCGTAGGAATACCAAATTACAGGCAGGATAAGTGAGACTAAAATCAGAAGAATATAATTACTGTATTTGACCAGATTGAACTTATACTTCCGAAAGACGATCCAAGTTAGAGGCAGTAACAAGTAAAGGGTTTCGAGCTTAAGGGAGAATGTCAATGAAAGGGAAAGTACAGCCATTATCCAGTTACGTCTTTTTTGATCCTCCGCCCACTCCGCCATGTAGTATATAGAGACTACTGACATTGCTATCATTGCGGGCTCGGTAAATAGCAGACGTCCAAAAGGATGGTACAGGGGCAGTACGCCAGCCGCAAACCCAGAAAGAAGCCCAATGAAGGGATCGAACTCGCGGATTCAATTTTCTTCAAC
>DNDO01000027.1 GCA_003484265.1 Anaerolineae bacterium | reverse complement strand
GAGCTGGGTTCAGACCGTCGTGAGACAGGTCGGTCTCTATCCGCTGTGGGCGTAAGGGATTTGAGAGGAGCTGCTCCTAGTACGAGAGGACCGGAGTGGACTGACCTCTGGTGTGCCAGTTGTCGTGCCAACGGCATTGCTGGGTAGCTACGTTGGGCAGAGATAACCGCTGAAAGCATCTAAGTGGGAAACTCGCCTCAAGATTAGATCCCTGTAATCCAGTTAATGGAGTAAGACCGCAGGTAGACCACCTGCTATATAGGCAACAAGTGTAAGCACAGCAATGTGTTCAGCTAAGTTGTACTAATGGTCGAGGGCTGAATCCCGTGATGTGGAGAACTTATTACTCTTCAACGAAATCGTCATAGTCAGGTTACTGTTCAGAACAATCTTGTGAATAAGTCTCTTGGTGATTGGAGCGGCGGGGTCACACCCGGTAACATCCCGAACCCGGCAGTTAAGTCCGTCAGCGCCGATGGTACTTGGAGGGCGACCTCCTGGGAGAGTAGGTCATTGCCAAGAGACTTTTCTTTTTAATTTTTCCATGCGCAGGCTTTCAATCTGCGCATGAATCATGTATAATAGTAAGCATAAGTTCGGTTGAGGGACGGTAAACGTCCCATTTTTGTAAAATGAGGAGTGTGAAGCGTACGTTTGATCCCGTGATCACTTTGACGTTTCTTCTTTATTTGCGTAGTACCCTCGGCCGAGTTTGCACATCGGCCATTTTTTTTGGAAATTCCAATCGGAAAGGAGGTGACTTGTTTTGGCATCTGTACATTTACGAAGCGGCGAATCCCAGGATTCTCTGCTTAAACGATTCCGTAAAAAGGTTGTAAAAAGCCAAGTCTTGAGCACTGTCCGCCGCAAACGCTGGTTCGTCTCCAAAAGTGAACAACGCCGCATGGAGAAGAAGAAAGCAATCCGCCGCATCAAACGGCGCACATTCACCAAAGACGGTGACTAGGTAAAGAAAGAGGTAAAATATGGCGAAGGAAGAAGATAAAATTCGAGCGGAAGGCGTGGTTGTCGAAGCACTGCCCGGTACACAGTTTCGCGTAAAGTTGGATAATGGTCATGAGGTTCTCGCATACCTCTCAGGCAAGATGCGAAAGCACTACATTCGTATTTTGCTGGGAGATCGGGTTACGATGGAAATGTCTCCATACGATCTGACCCGTGCCCGCATTACTTTCCGCCAACGCAAGAACGCTCCCGCTCCGACCCTATAATTGCCATATTATTATATGAAACCAAAAAGGCTCCTGATATTCAGGAGCCTTTTGTCGATTCTTTGAGTCTTATTGCGTTTCCCTGAAGGATCCGAGCACTTTCATGTAATTTGCACGTTCAAATACCGCGGGTTCCCTGACTGACTGCTGACTCATACTTCCCTGCATTTGCTGGATGGACTCGTACTCCCGCTCCTTCATCCACGCGTTGAGATCGCTCAAGATAAAACCGATCGACTGCTGACCATCGTGAAGCAGTTTTGAGGCCGTCATCGCGACTTTCGCCCCTGCCATCATCGCTTTCAATACATCCCAATGTGTATGAATACCGCTTGTCAGGGCAAAATCTGCGTTGATTTTACCGGATAATATGGATACCCAGCGTAGCGGGAGACGGAGGTCTGATGAAGTACTTAAATCCAGGCTGTGGACTATCTCAAGTTCATCGAGGTCGAAGTCGGGTTGGTAGAATCGGTTGAAGAATACCAAACCATCAGCCCCTGCGTCAACGAGCCGTTTCGAGAAATGCGGGATGGATGTCACAAAAGGACTGATCTTTACAGCAAGGGGTATTTTGATCACAGACTTTACTTCAGCTACGAGTTCCACCTGCATATCCTCGATATCATTGGATGTCATATTCAAGTCAGTGGAAATGAAATACAAGTTGAGTTCCAGGGCGTCAGCACCGGCTTCCTCGATCTTTCTTGCGTAGTTTGTCCAACCGCCCTTCGATACGCCATTTAGGCTGCCAATGACAGGGATGGACAGCGCCTTTCTAAGCCCGGCAACCTGATTCAAATATTTTTCGGGACTGATACCGTACAAACCACCGTCGGGTAAATAGGACAATGCCTCTGAGAACGATTCGCTGCCGCGGTTGAGGTAATGGTCAAGTTCAAGGCTTTCGTGAATGATCTGCTCCTCGAAGAGGGAATACATCACAATTGCCGAAATACCCGCCTCTTCAAGTTTCTTCGCCTGCTCGACCCTTTTTGAGAGAGGGGAGGCTGATGCTACGAGAGGGTTGCGAAGGCTCAAACCGAGATAAGACGTGGAAAGATCCGTCATCGCTTACTCCTTTTTACCGCCGTTGTAGTGCATGGATGCCATCTGCTGGTATAAATTCCAGCGGGATCTGGCGTCCTGTTGGGCTTCACGCATCAAATCCTCCGCGCGGGCTTCATCCAGTTGTGTCAGCATCTTGTAACGTGTTTCATTGTACGCATATTGCGAGATCGGGATGCTCGGTTCCTTAGACTCGATCACGAGCGGGTTTTGACCCTGTCCCAGCAGGCGCGGATCGTAACGATACATGGGCCAGTGGCCCGACTGGACTGCCAGCTTTGTTTGTTGCAGACTCTTTGCCATATCGTAGCCATGCGCAATGCAGGGACTGTATGCAATGACGAGTGAAGGCCCATCATACGATTCGGCTTCGAGCAGCGCACGAAGTGTTTGCTGGTCGTTTGCGCCCATCGCGACATGTGCCACATAGACGTAGCCGTATGACATGGCGATCAGACCAAGATCCTTCTTGGGCATACCCTTGCCGCTCATCGCAAATTTGGCGACGGCTGCCCGCGGCGTAGCCTTGCTAGATTGACCGCCAGTGTTCGAATATACCTCGGTATCCAGCACAAGGATGTTGACGTTGCGTCCACTTGCCATCACATGGTCGAGACCGCCGTAGCCTATATCATACGCCCAGCCGTCACCGCCGATGATCCACACGGATTTTTTGACCAGGTTGTCTGCCAGACTCACCAAATCCTTAGCGCGTGTGTCCTTCGACTTGTCAAGTTTTTTCTTGAGCTCAACAATGCGTTCACGTTGTGCGCCTATCCCTGTTTCATCTGATTGATCGGCGTTCAGAATGGCTTCCGCCAATTCCTTGCCAAGTTCATTTTCGAACGATGTTACCAATTCGCGGGCATATTCGGTTTGTTTGTCGATGGTCAGACGCATGCCGAGGCCAAACTCGGCATTGTCCTCGAACAATGAGTTAGACCATGCAGGTCCGCGCCCGTACGTATCCACTGCCCAGGGAGTGGTGGGGAGGTTGCCGCCGTAGATCGAGGAGCAACCCGTGGCATTTGCGATCACAGCGCGGTCACCGAACAATTGCGAGACCAGTTTTACATAGGGCGTTTCACCACAGCCTGCACACGCACCGCTAAACTCGAACAATGGGCGAAGTAATTGCGAATTCTTGATCGTCGATGGATTAAACAATTTGCGGTCCAGGTCAGGAATGTCCATGAAGAAATCCCAATTCATTGTTTCAGCTTCACGAAGCGGCGGTTGAGGCGCCATATTAATCGCTCTGCGTCCAACTTGTGTTTTATCCTTTACGGGGCAGGCTTCGACACACAATGTACAACCTGTGCAATCTTCAGGGGCAACCTGCAGTGTGTAAGCATAACCATCCGAAAATTCCTTGAATTTCGACGGCATATGTTTGAACGTTTCCGGTGCATCAGCCAATAATTTATCATCGTACACTTTATGTCGAATGACCGCGTGCGGGCAAACCATGACGCACTTACCACACTGAATGCACAGGTTTTCATCCCAAACAGGGATTTCCAACGCAATATTGCGTTTTTCCCATTGCGTTGTTGCAGTTGGGTATGTTCCATCAACTGGAAGCGCGGATACAGGCAGGTTATCTCCATTAAATCCGATCATTTCTCCAAGTACATATCGGACGAAATCAGGTGCTTCATTCGGGACTGGAGCACGCCTTGTGTTCTTTGACGTTATCTCAACTTGAACATTAACCTCATAGAGGTTCTCAAGAGCGCTATCCACCGCCTCGAAGTTTTTCCTTACAACCGCTTCACCGCGTTTGCCATAGGATTTTTCGATGGCATTTTTGATCTCGGCAATAGCAGCTTCTCGCGGGAGGATGCCGCTGATCGCAAAAAACGCTGTCTGCATTATGGTGTTCATGCGCCCGCCCATGCCTGTCTTCTCGGCAACTTCATAACCGTTGATGACATAGAACCTGAGTTTCTTCCCGACAATGTCTTTTTGAACTTCGACAGGTAGATAATCCCAAATTTCATCAGGTCCATAAAGACTGTTGAGCAGAAAGATTGCGCCTTCCTTGGCGTATTTCAACATATCGAACCGTTCGAGGAAACCAAATTGATGGCACGCCACAAAATTCGCCTGATTAGGTTCGATCACATACGGAGAAAGGATCGGCTTGGGCCCGAACCGCAGATGCGAAGTAGTCATCGTGCCGGCCTTTTTCGAGTCATAAACGAAGTAGCCCTGTGCGAAATTATCTGTTTCTTCTCCGATGATCTTAATAGAGTTTTTGTTCGCACCAACCGTACCGTCTGAACCAAGCCCAAAGAACACGCAGCGAACGGTGTCCTCATTTTCGACTGAAAATGAGGGATCATACTCTAGGCTAGTGTGACTTACGTCGTCATTGATTCCAACGGTGAAGTGTTTCTTGGGCTCAGCCTTCGCTAGCTCGTCCAGAGCAGCTTTAAACATTGCGGGGGTGAATTCCTTGGATGAAAGCCCGTAGCGCCCGCCAATAACCTTGATGTTCTCTCGATCAGTTTCGACCAAGGCGTTCAACACGTCCTGATACAATGGCTCACCGAGCGCGCCGGGTTCCTTTGTGCGGTCAAATACTGCGATGCTTTTTACACTATCAGGCAGGGCCTGGACGAAATGCTCCATCGAAAACGGACGATACAACCGCACGCGTATCGCACCGACCTTTTCGCCTTTTGCGGCTAGATATTTCACGGTCGCTTCGGCGGTATCGCCGCCCGAGCCCATGATGATGGCGACGCGTTCGGCTTTTGGATGCCCGTAGTAATCGAACAGGTTGTAGGAGCGTCCTGTAACTTTTGCAAATTTATCCATGGCACCCTGCACGATGTCAGGGACTGCTGCATAGAATGGATTCACGGTTTCACGAGCTTGGAAGTAGACATCAGGATTTTGCGCGGTTCCGCGCAGGACGGGTCGGTTCGGGTCGAGGGCACGTGCCCGATGGGCGCGCACCAGGTCATCGTCCACGAGGGACCGTAGCTCTTCATCCGAAATATGATAGGTTTTTGCAACCTCATGCGAAGTACGGAAGCCATCGAAGAAATGCACAAACGGAATACGGGATTTGAGCGTTGCCATCTGTGAAATTGCGGCGAAATCGTGCGCTTCCTGCACTGCTCCGCTCGAGAGCAATGCCCAACCCGTCTGACGGACAGCCATAACATCCTGATGATCGCCGAAGATCGAGAGCGCCTGCGCCGCGATGGAACGCGCCGCGACGTGGAAGACAGTGCTGGTGAGTTCGCCCGCGATCTTATACATGTTCGGGATCATCAAAAGCAGCCCCTGCGATGCAGTAAAGGTGGTCGTGAGCGCACCTGTTTGAAGCGCACCATGCACCGCGCCGGCCGCACCACCCTCGGATTGCATCTCGACTACGAGAGGCGTTGTGCCCCAAATGTTTTTCTTATCCTTGGCTGACCACTCATCTGCAAATTCGCCCATGGCGGAGGATGGGGTGATCGGGTAAATTGCCACGACCTCACTCAGACGATGTGCAACTGATGCGGTGGCTTCATTGCCATCCGTCATAACTACTGTTTTTCTCATTACTTGCTCCTTTGGGAACAGGCGATGGCTTGGATTTTTCCATTTGGAAGTGTATCCCCTACAGAATAAACATGTTAGTTATGAATGACTTAATTCCCCCTGTCTGTTGTCACATTTCGGACAATAATTGTAGTAAATAAAAAGTCGGAGCATTTGCTCCGACTTTTTATTGGTCAGTACACTATTTCAAATGTGGTTTTGCAAGTAACAAAGCCGCCAGTGATTTGGCATCCGGAATATCACCTTGCTTTGCCAATTCATATGCCTTTTTTATGGATATTTTTTCCACTTCCAAGAATTCATCATCATCTGCTTCAAGCGGATTGTGTTCGAGGTCGGTTGCAATATATACCACCATGAACTCCGTTGAATACCCGGGCGCGAGATAAAACTCGCCTACCTTTTGCATTTTTGCTGCCGCCATCCCGGTCTCCTCACGGATCTCGCGTGCCGCGCATTCTTCGAACGGCTCAGCGCCATCGCGAGTCCCTGCGGGGAGTTCCAGCAGGTCCA
>DNDO01000215.1 GCA_003484265.1 Anaerolineae bacterium | reverse complement strand
CTTAATGACCAATCGCAAATACACCAACCGCCGTTACCTCGACGCCCTCGAAAAGAAAGTCCTTGTCTTCGATGGTGCGATGGGAACGAGCCTGCAACTGCAAAACCTCACTGCCGAACATTTTGGCGGCGAGCAATACAACGGATGTAACGACTATCTCGTCATCTCGTATCCTGAAGCCGTGGAAAAAGTCCATCGCTCTTTCCTCGAAGTCGGCGTGGATGTGCTCGAAACGGACACCTTCCGTTCCAACCGTTTGACAATGCAGGAATATCAATTGCAGGATCGCGTCATCGAGATCAACATGGCGGCGGCGAGTCTCGCGCGCAGATTAGCGGATGAATATGGCGAGAAAACTGGTCAGCCTCGATTCGTCGCCGGCTCGATCGGTCCCTCGGGAAAACTTCCGTCCACGAATGACCCCGAACTCTCGAACGTCAAATACGATGAGTTGATAGATATTTTCCGCGAGCAGGCTGTCGGTCTGATCCGAGGCGGGGTCGACCTCCTGCTCATCGAAACCTCGCAGGACATTCTCGAAGTCAAAGCCGCCATAACGGGATTGCACCAGGCTTTCGATGAGACTCAAATCTATCTGCCGATCCAGGCTCAAGTCACGCTAGATACGACCGGGCGCATGCTGCTCGGCACCGACATTAACGCATCACTCGCCATCCTTGAAGGCATGGGCATAGACGTCTTCGGTCTCAATTGCTCAACAGGACCCGAACACATGCGCGAGCCGATCCGCTTTCTCGGCGAGCAATCCACTCTGCCCGTATCTTGCATTCCAAATGCGGGGCTTCCATTGAACGTGGATGGGCAGGCTGTCTATCCGCTCGAGCCCGAACCCTACGCGAACGACATGGTCGAATTTGTGATCAAGCACAACGTTTCAATTGTCGGCGGATGCTGTGGTACTACACCTGAACATCTTAAGTTACTGATCCAAAAACTGGATGCTCATCCTCATCCCAAGCGACCGCTTCACTCAACACCTCAGATTGCATCTGCCATGTCAGCGATCGCCATGCGACAGGAACCCGCCCCCACTCTGCTCGGCGAGCGCTGTAACGCGCAGGGCTCGCGCAAGTTCAAGAGGCTTCTGCTCGAGGAAGATTACGACGGCATCCTCGACATTGCGCGTGAACAAGTGGCGGGCGGCGCGCACGCTCTCGATATTTCCGTGGCGGTCACCGAACGCGCCGACGAAGGCGAACAGATGCGCAAGGTGGTCAAGAAATTGCAAATGGGCGTGGACGTTCCGCTCGTGATCGACTCCACCGAAGTGGACGTGATCGAGATCGCATTACAAACCGCGCCTGGGCGTTGTTTGATCAATTCCACGCATCTCGAATCGGGGCGTGAAAAAGCAGATAAGATTTTCAACCTTGCCAAAAAATATAATGCCGCCGTCATCGTATTGACGATTGACGAGAACGGCATGGCGAAAACCCGCGAGAAAAAACTCGAAGTCGCCAAACGCATCTACGACATCGCTGTCAACGACCACGGACTCAAGCCTGAAGATCTGGTCTACGACGCGCTCACTTTCACCCTCGCCACCGGCGACAAGGAATTCATCGACTCCGCGATTGAAACCATTGAAGGCATTCGCCTCATCAAACAGAATCTACCCGGTGTGATGACATCACTGGGCGTGAGCAATTTATCCTTTGGTTTCGCACAGCAAGCCCGCCCCGCGCTCAACTCCGTGATGCTGTATTACTGCGTTCAGGCAGGTTTGGATATGGCTATTGTCAACGCGGCACACGTCAAACCCTACGCAGAAATCGACACGGAAGAACGCAACCTGTGCGAAGACCTGATCTTCAACCGCCGTGAAGACGCGCTCCAACGTTTCATCGAACATTTTGAAACGGTCACTGTATCAAACGAATCTTCGTTGGCTGACCCCACCGAGGGCATGACCCCCGAACAAAGGTTGCACTGGAAAATTTTGCATCGCGTAAAAGATGGCGTTGAAGCGGATATTGATACGATCATCAATCGGGATTTTATTTGGAATGAAGCCTTGCCCGATAACGGAGCAGGAATGAGCCCGGCCCCCAGTAAACATGAGATCGCTGTTCACACATTGAACAACGTATTACTCCCCGCGATGAAAGAGGTCGGCGACAAGTTTGGCGCAGGCGAATTAATTCTGCCGTTCGTGTTGCAATCCGCTGAGACGATGAAGAAGACAGTCTCGCATCTTGAGAAATATCTTGAAAAAGTGGAAGGCGTCACCAAAGGCACGGTGGTGATCGCGACTGTCTATGGCGATGTGCATGACATCGGCAAAAATCTCGTCAAGACCATCCTTGCCAATAACGGATACACGGTGATAGACCTCGGCAAACAAGTCCCAGCAGAGACGATCATCACCAAAGCCGTGGAAGCCAGTGCCACTGCAATCGGACTATCCGCTTTGCTGGTTTCCACATCCAAACAAATGCCGCTTATCGTCAACGAAATGCACCGGCGCGGGCACAATATCCCCATCCTCGTTGGAGGCGCGGCGATCAATCGCCGATTCGGTCGCCGCATCCTCTTTACAGAAGACGGCGATGCTTATGAGGCAGGCGTCTTCTATTGTAAGGATGCCTTCGAGGGGCTCGACACAATGGACATATTGATCGACCCGAACCGAAAGCCAGGCATGCTCGAACAACTCCGCAAGGAGGCGGATATGGAAATGGGACGGGCAAGCGCTCAACGTCCAAACGCTGAAGCGGTAACACGTTCAAACATTGTTCCAGCGCCCATTCCTCTGCCAGCCAAACTCGGTCAAAGGGTCGTGAAGGATATGCCGCTTGAGATGGTGCTCAAACATCTCAACATCAACGAATTGTATCGTCTCTCGTGGGGCGCGAAGAATACGCACGGCGCGGAATGGGACAAGATGAAGAAAGACTTCGATGCGCGTCTTGAATCGATGACCAAGGATGCCATACGCTTCAAATGGCTCAAGCCGCAAGCTGTCTACGGCTATTTCGCCTGTCAAGCCGACGGCGACAATTTGATCGTTTATGAAGATGCCGATGGCAAAAAAGAATTGACGCGATTCGCGTTTCCTCGCCAGCCTTACGATGACCACCTCGCGCTTTCAGATTACTACGCCCCGGTCGACTCCGGTCAAATGGATGTGGTGGCGCTGCAAATTGTCACCGTTGGGCAGGAAGCCAGCGACAAATTCGATAAGATGCAAGCCGCCAACGATTACACCGAAGCCTACTTCACGCATGGGCTCGCCGTCCAAGCCGCAGAAGCGACTGCGAATTACCTGCATGAACACATCCGCCGCGAGTTGGGGATCGGCAGGAAACAAGGCAAACGTTATTCGTGGGGCTATCCTGCCATTCCTGAATTGGAAGATCATTTCAAGGTATTCCAACTATTGCCTGCCGCCGAATCCGAACTCGGTATGGAACTCGCATCATCAGGTCAGTTGATCCCTGAGCAATCCACCGCGGCGATCATTGTGCATCATTCAAAGGCAAAGTATTACACCGTTGGTGAAAGCCGCGTCGAGCAGTTGATGAAGTAGCCGTTCTCAAATTGAGTTCCACTGAGGCTCTTCTTCACTAACAATTCGAGGAAACATTGACACAAAACAAACCAGCCCAAAACAAAGGCTTCCAGTTTATTCTGGTGGTATTGATATTCCTAACAATAACCGTATTGTTATCTAATTTCTTACCGACGGCCGTGGACTGGCATGGCGCTTTTCGACCGGCAGCGCTTGAAATTCTTCACGGGCGATCCCCATATAATGCAGAAGGTTTTTTTAACCCGCCATGGACAGCAATCATGCTCGTACCTTTTGCAATCCTGCCGGAAAACGTGGGGCGTGCTGTCCTTGTAATTGTCGCATTGGCAGTGTATTCCTACGTGGCATTTAAATTGGGCGCCAATAAATTGACAATAGCTTTCCTATTGCTTTCTCCACCGGTAATGCATGGAATATTGAATGGTAATCTCGACTGGCTGGCTGTTTTAGGATTTGTCCTGCCTCCGTGGCTTGGATTGTTTTTTTTAATGATAAAACCTCAGGTTGGTCTCGCAGTCATTATTTTCCTCTTCATCAAAGCCTGGCGTGAAGGTGGTTTCATTAATATGGTAAAAACCTTTACCCCGTTTGGGGTTGCAGTGGTTCTTTCCGTTATGGTTTTTGGACCATGGTTCCTAACCATCACGAACGAAATTAACCTGGCTGGCAACTCAAGCCTGTGGCCCTTGTCCATTCCAATCGGCCTGACTTTTCTTGCAACATCCATCCGAAAGAATGAAATCCGATATTCAATGGCAGCTTCGCCATTCCTATCTCCCTATGTCATCATGCATTCGTGGATTGGCGTTTTTTTAGCGTTAGCGCCTTTGAGATTTGAAACAGCTGCCGCTGTCATAGGAATGTGGATCGTGGTTGCCATAAGGTTTTTCGCATGAGAACCAATTCCATTAAGATCACATTATTCGCGGTCATTATTCTCATGGCTGGTGGAATCTTCCTGATGAATTATCTTCAAGGCGCTCTGCGAGGCACCACTATGACCTTGGGAGTTGATCTCTATCCCCGCTGGGTGGGGGCGCAGGCTATCCTTGAAGGAAAAAGCCCGTATAGCTTTGAAACCCGCCAAAAGATCTGGCAGGCTGTGTATGGCAGCCCGGACATTCCCAATGGGAACCCTTTCGGTTTTTATTATCCTCCTGCAATCACTACGCTTTTCTTTCCTTTCATACTTGCAGGCTTTTCTCTTGAAGACACTGCTGTGATTTGGTGCGCACTTATTTGGGCATTATGGTGTGCGGCTTTTGGTTTATGGTCTACCTTTATTAAGCTCCCACAAAGAACGCGAGTGTTGATATTACCCCTGCTTATTATCAGCGGAATTCTTTACCGCCCAGCATATTCCAATTATTTGCTGGGGCAGTATTCCATGCTCAGTATTATCATGCTTGTCCTGGCATGGATGGCGCTAAAGAATCACAAATTTATTCTGGCTGGTGTTTTTGGCGCGCTTTGCCTGATAAAGTTTTCCATCACAATTCTTCCATGTACCCTTCTCTTGATTATTTATCGTCGTGAATGGAAATTCTTGATCTCATTCGTGATCACATCACTAGCGCTGTATCTTCCTCCAACATTGATTCTTGGCTGGTGGATACCGGATTTCATTAATGATATTTCAGGTTACGCATCGGAAAACGCAGTAGCCTGGTATTGGTCGGACATTAAGACCCTTTCAGGATTCGGCTGGTTGTTAATTTCCATCTCGATACTCGCTCTCAGTCTGAAGCAGAGGGATTTTGACCTAGCAATTTTTATCGCGCTGGCAATGAATTCCATATTCACCCCACATACTGCCGACTACGACCTGGTTGTTTTTATACCCATCCTTTCTCTCTTGGTATACCGTTTATTAAACAATAGAAAAATCACACCCTGGCTTTCGCTGTCTGCTTTCACATTGTTTATCTGGTTTCCTTGGGTGAGTCTGATTTATTTCATAAACCAAGTACCTATTGATGGGGTAGAAAGTTGGTATCGATTCATCTGGCTCGTTTACCCGTTAATGGTCTTAATCCCCGTACTTATATACGAGATATCGACAAACCCATCAAAAAATGAACTGAACCCAATCAATCAAGGCCAAACACATCCATGAACATTACATCTTTTCTTCAGCTTCTTTCCTCCCGAACAATCCTCGCGGACGGCGCGATGGGCACAATGCTCCATGCGCGGGGAATTGGATTCGATAAATGCTTCGACGAACTCAACCTCACAAATCCATCTGCGGTGGCGGAAATCCATCGCGAGTATATTGAGGCCGGCGCGCAGTTGGTCATCACGAATACCTTCGGGGCGAATCGGTTCAAGCTGAGCAAACATGGTTTGCAGGAGGATGTAGTTGATCTCAACAAGGCAGGCGTTGACCTTGCCCGGAAAGTCGTCTCTGCTTCCTTCAAGGACGTATTGGTTGCGGGGGATGTCGGTCCGCTTGGGGTGAGAATTGCCCCCTTCGGACGGGTTCAGCCTGAGGCGGCGCGTGAAGCGTTTGCGGAGCAAATCCGATCTTTAGCAGAAGCAGGCGCAGACTTGATTGTCATTGAGACTATGAGCGATCTGTACGAGATCCGCGAAGCGATCAAGGCTGCCCGGGAAGTTTGCGAACTGCCCGTTGTTGCATCCGTAACTTTCACTCGTGATGACCGCACTTTGCTTGGGGATAATCCAACCAAGGTGGCGCGGACATTACACGAGGCAGGCGCGGATGTGATCGGCGTCAACTGTTCGGGCGGACCCGCACAACTCCTGCGAATTTTGAAGCAGATGAATCAGGCTGTGCCAGATGGAAGGTTTTGGGTGAAGCCGAACGCCGGCTGGCCTGAGCAGGTTGGCGGGCGCATCATGTATCCCGCTGATGCAGAATATTTCGGTGAATACGCATTGTCGTTTCGTGAAGCAGGCGCAAACATGGTAGGCGGCTGCTGCGGGACGACACCGCAACATATTGCGACCATGCGCAAGGCGTTGGATACAAACCCGCCAAGCGATTCGTCTCACATTGAGGTTTTTCCGCAGGACGAACTTGCAGAGACCGCTCAGGAACAACCAACAAAGTTCGCTCAAAAATTGACTGGTGGAGGATTCGCCATCTCCGTTGAAATGGATCCTCCCAGAGGGCTTTCGACGCACAAATTGCTGGCTGGCGCTTCCCTCCTAGCCGAGGCAGGTGCGGACGTGATCAACGTAGCCGACTCACCGATGGCTCGCATGAGGATGTCGGCATGGGCTGTGTGTGATGTGGTTCAGCGCAAAGTGGATATTGAAACCACCATCCACTTCCCCACACGTGGACGCAACCTCCTGCGCGTACAAGGCGACCTGCTTGCAGCGCACGCGCTCGGCATTCGTAATGTATTCGTCGTCATGGGTGACCCGACCTCCATCGGCGATTACCCCGAAGCAATGGATAATTATGACCTCGTGCCGTCCGGTCTCATCAAACTCATCAAACAGGGATTCAACGAGGGCGTTGACCACTCTGGCACGAGCATTGGTCAGCCAACCAGTTTCTTCGTAGGGGCGGCGCTCAATCTATCCCCGAAGGATATGGATACCGAGATCAAGAACCTGCATCGCAAGATTAATGCCGGTACTGATTTCTTCCTGACACAGCCTGTCTATCGCCCTGAAGACGGTCCCAGATTATTGGAATCTTATGAAAAGAAACATGGGAAACTTGACAAGCCGATGGTGAACGTCATGTTCGCA
>DNDO01000155.1:12446-12574 GCA_003484265.1 Anaerolineae bacterium | reverse complement strand
GGTCCGAACCAATTTGGAAATCCGATATCATCATTTGAGTATGCACCAAACGGTCTGCTTACACAATATTTTGAAGGAGCGCGCTTTGAGTGGAGGGCAAACCTCGGCACGAACGATTGGATCCTCAT
>DNDO01000155.1:0-12179 GCA_003484265.1 Anaerolineae bacterium | reverse complement strand
TTTAATAGTTGCAACTATTAAATCCGTAATATCGATCAAATCGCGCGCGTTTGTTCTTAAAGCCGTCACGCTTAAAAATGGATCACAGACACTCCATGTAATCGCTCAAGACCAGACATTGCAAGCCGTTCCAGGCGCGGTCATAACAGCAATCGTTAATTTATCAGACGGGTCGAAACAGGAACTTGAATTCTTCACCAACCAGGCGGGTATTGGGCAAACATCATTCAGTTTCAGTGATCAAAAAGTGGGGGAACTTATCACGATCGATATTACTGTCAGCTACCTGGGACTTTCCACAACTACCACGTCATCATTCAGGATTTGGAATTAGATCTCATCCCAATTAAAAACGGGTCCGTCTTTACAGGCTAACTTCCATTTGGATTTAAGAGACACCGCGCAGACTCCACAATCTGCAACTCCCCCACACGGCATCGGCATGCGGACAAGTGTCTGCGCCTCACTATTAATCGGAATTTGATTCTGTCCATCCATTATAAGCCTCAACCCCAGCAGATTCTCGCGGGTCACATCGAACGCTGTGTAATCCGCCCATGTGAGTATCTCCCCCAAAGCAGACAAAGGCTGAATTTCCACATCATCAGGAAGCAAGTTTTCACTCGTATCGCAGATTAAAACAACAGCCGCGCCCTGTTTCAAAGCATTTAGCATCAGTACTCTCAGGCGCGCGGGTGAATCATCGAATGCAACAAGCGCCACCTTCCGTGCTACTTGCGGCAGGGAAAACCCGCGACCCAATGGTCCGCGTATGTAAACTTCGGTTCCGGGAATCCACCCTACAGGGACAGGGGCACACGCGATAAAACCTTCAGTTATTGATTCCGTAGAGAAAAGTGGGACAGGTAAATGGTCAGATTGTGAGGCGGTACCTGCCACCAGATACTGCCCAGGAGATGGGATAAGGTTCGAGTCACAGGAAATCCGCGCGTGACGATTTCCATCGTCCAAAAGCAGTTCAACAACTTGTCCTTTTCCTATATACATATCGTTAATAACCATATGCTATCATGGCGTTATAATTATTTCAATCAGAAAACGGAGGAAGTATGAATATAGTTGACGTAATTCGATCTTTAGCAGGCTTTGCATGGTTTGGAGCCATAGCCCTGTTCGTTACAGCAGTGGCGCGTGCAAGCCGAAATCAGAATGCAAAAGGGCTAAGTTCCACTGCGATCGGCGTGGTAGTTCTAGCCATTGTCTTGACAATCCTCGGCGCGGGATTGGTATTTATAGAGCCAAATGAACGCGGCGTTGTCATTTCACCATACGCATTTCGCGCACCGAATGGGTATTTTCCTGAAGCAATTACACCTGGCTTGCGTTGGATCGTACCCGGCGAACGTGTCGTAACTTATGTAATCTCACGACAGACCTACACCATGTCCGTTGCTCCCCAGGAAGGTCAAGTGACCGGTGACGATTCGATCCGCGCGCGAACCAAGGATGGACAGGAAGTGTTTATTGACGCATCGATTGTTTTTGCAATCGATACGACCAAGGTTATTCAACTCCACATCGATTGGCAGAACCGCTATGAAGCTGAACTGGTGCGTCCTGCCGCTCGCAATGCCATCCGCGATGCCGTTTCGCAATACGGTGTGGAAGAGATCGTCAGCACAAAACGTGCAGAAATGGCAGCATTGATCTCTGAATCAATTTCCCTAATCATGTCGCAGAACGATCTTGTACTAGTAGACTTTCTTTTGCGCGATATTCACTTTAGCGATGAATATGCCGCCGCCGTGGAACAAAAGCAGATCGCTGAGCAACAGGCTCAACAAGCCCAGCTGGTTGTCGAGCAACGAAGGCAGGAAGCTGAACAAGCCCGCCAAGTAGCGCAAGGCCAGGCAGATGCAGCAGTCATTGCGGCAAAAGGCGCGGCTGATGCCCAGATCATTCAGGCTCAGGCACAGGCAGAAGCCAACCAGTTGATCGGACAATCCATTCAAGCCAATCCTGAGATTTTGCAATACGAGTATATTCTCAAACTTGCACCGGGCGTGCAGACGATCTTCATACCGAGCGGAAATCAATTTATACTCCCGTTGCCAAACACAACGAATTCACCATCTGGCGAACCATCAAGACCATAATCGTGCAATAGCGATGAATTCTGCGGGAAGTAGAAAGGGAAACCTACTTTCTACTTCCCGCCTTCATTTGGAGGCAAATGCCAATCCCCAAAACTGGACGTGAAATACGCCTTACGACTCTTTCAGCCTGCGCGGGTTGAGCGTCCAAACTAAGCGCCGAGGCGCTGACGCAGGTACTGCGTCCGATAAAAAACATCTTCGATGTCGCCTCATTCCCGGACCTGTTGGTCGGTCTGCGCGAACCTGATGATGCGGCTGTTTGGCGTTTGGATGATGAAAAGGCAATCGTTGTTACTACTGATTTCTTCACTCCTGTGGTGGACAACGCCTACGATTACGGAGCTATCGCCGCTGCGAACAGCCTCTCTGACATTTATGCCATGGGAGGGAAACCTTTCCTTGCATTAAATATCGCAGCATTACCGGAAGAACTGCCGTCTGAAATCTCCAGCGAGATCATTCGTGGCGGCGCGGAAAAAGCACGCGAAGCGGGAGTCGTCATCGCCGGCGGGCACACTGTCAAGGACAAGGAACCGAAGTATGGTTTGATCGCGATAGGATTTGTCCACCCGCAAAAAATGCTCAGCAAGGGCGGCTTAATAGCCGGCGATATATTGGTCATGACCAAACCGCTGGGGTTCGGTGTTACAACAACTGCCCTAAAACGCGAACAAGCTGACGAAGCCGATGTATTGGAAGCTGTCAACTGGATGGAAAAGTTGAACGATAAGGCTGGGCAGCTCGCCTCTGAGTTTGAACTCAGAGCGGGGACGGATATAACTGGATACAGTCTAGTTGGTCATGCCTTGGAGATGGCAAGCGCATCGAAAGTTGCACTGAACTTGCGTTTTGGAAATATCCCTTTTCTATCATGTGCACAGAAATATGCAGATTTAGGCTGCTTTGCAGGCGGCGCATTTGACAACAAGAAATATTTCGAAAGAAATGTAAATTTCGCTTCCCCTATCAACGTGCGTGATCAGATGCTCTTATTCGACCCGCAAACCAGCGGCGGATTGTTGCTCGGAGTACCTCAAAAGAAATTGGAGGCGTTCATCGGGCGTGCGGGGGAATTGGATCAATCCGTCTGGGTGGTGGGGGAAGTTGAAACAGGAACAGGCTTAACAGTCAGATAAGAAGTGCAATATCCATAGTACAATATGGGAAGTATAGAAAAAGTTCATTGAATCATGCCTGACGAAGTCCCCTTACGTAACATAATCGCCAGCAAAAACATCTCACCCGCTGATGGCAATCAGTGGGACAATTGGGATTCAACGAATCATTTATTATTGATTAATGCAAATCGTATAGAAAGACAAAATAACATTTTCGATGAACATTACTTCTGAAATATTAATAATTTTGGGTGTCATCCTGATCAACGGTATTCTGGCCATGTCTGAAATGGCGGTGGCATCCTCCCGCAAGGCGCGACTTCAACAGCGCATAAATGAGGGCGACAACAAGGCAGAAAGGGTATTAAGCCTGTTACAGGAACCAAACCTCTTTCTATCGACTGTTCAAATTGGGATCACTCTGGTCGGCGTATTCACGGGCGCAGTCGGTGGTGCGACGTTGGCTGAGCCGTTGGGAAAGGCGCTCGGGAGAATCCCCGCATTTACAGATTTTGCCGATTCTCTAGCGCTCGGGATTGTGGTTATTTCCATTACATTTGTGTCGATCCTATTGGGAGAATTGGTACCGAAACGGATAGCAATGCACAGTCCGGAACAAATCGCATCGTTTCTTGCTGGACCGATGATTGGTGTTTCAAAACTGTTCGCACCACCCATATGGCTCTTGGGGAAACTCTCCAATTTTATTCTTAACTTGTTAGGTATAAAACCCGGAAATGAACCGCCTGTTACGGAGGAAGAAATCCAGCTATTGATCGACCAGGGAACTCAGGCTGGTGTGTTCGAGGAAGCAGAGCATGATATGGTGGAGGGTGTTTTCAGCTTGGGCGACCAACGCGTATATTCGTTGATGACCCCTAGAACGGATATCATCTGGCTTGATATCGATGACACCGCCGAAATAATCCTTGAGAAAATCGGGTTGAATGATTTTTCCCGTTTTCCTGTTAGACAGGGTACGCTGGATGTGATATTGGGGATCGTAAAGGCAAGGGACCTGTTGATCCCTATTCTCGGCGGAAAAAAGATCAATCTCAAGGAAATACTAAAACCTGCTTTTTATGTTCCAGAAACGATGCAGGCATCACGCGCCCTCGAAATCCTCAAGGAAAAAGGGACAGATATGATCCTTATCATTGATGAGTTCGGCGGCTTGCAAGGCTTGTTGACGATCAACGACATTCTGGAGGAAATCGTAGGCGAAATGGAGATCGACGAACCGCAAGCTACGCAACGTCAGGACGGCTCATGGCTCCTTGATGGCATGTTGGAAGTGGACGAGTTTAAGGATATATTTGAATTTAAAGATCTTCCTCATGAAAATGAATACGAAACTCTAAGCGGGTTTGTGATGATGTCTCTTGGTCGCGTTCCGCAAGTGGCGGACGTTTTCGAATGGAATAGCTACAATTTCGAGGTTATCGACATGGACGGCAGGCGGGTTGACAAAGTCCTAGTGACCACACTACATCAAAAGCCATTGACGCAGGAAATACGCGGGAACGAGATTAGCTAACGCCCAAAATCCAATAATGCCACGTAACCTTATCCGAGCAATACTTTTCGACTTCGGCGGAACACTCATGTACGGACGCCGGAACTGGACGCCCATTGTTGCCAAAGCGGACGATGCACTCACGAACCACATCCGCGCGCAGGGAATGGAGGTCAATCTCAACACCTTCCCTTCGGAATTTCGCAAGCGGCTGGATGAATATTTTAAACAGCGTGAAAAGGATCTGCTCGAAACAACATATACTTTTGTCCTGCGCGAACTGCTGAAAGATAAGGGATACAACGATGTCTCAAGCGAGTTCCTGCGAGACGCATTGGACGCCTTATTCTCCGTCACACAAGAGAACTGGACGCTGGAAGACGATGCCATTTCCACACTTGAAGAGTTAAGAGAAAAAGGCTATAACCTCGGCATTGTTTCAAACGCAGGGGACGACGCGGACGTACAACAATTGGCGCGCGGCTTTGGAATCACCCAATATTTTGATTTCATTCTTACATCCGCCGCGTGCAGCTACCGTAAACCGCATCCGCGCATTTTCGAACTTGCGTTATCGAATTGGTATTGTCCGCCGGGCGAGGCGGTTATGATCGGCGACAACCTCGACGCAGATGTTCGCGGTGCGCAACAGGCAGGTCTTTATGGCGTCTGGCTCAGCCGCCGCGCAGACCCAAAGATGGAGAAGCAGACTCAGGTTCAACCGGACGCGAGTCTGTCCTCTTTATCCGAATTTCCCGCTCTCCTGGATCAACTACAAATTAAATGACTCACTCATATGAAAAATAATAAATCCATCACTGCGTATATTGCCCTTGGGGTCGGAGTATTGGCGCTCAGTTTCTCTGCGATGTTCGTCCGTTGGGCAGATGCGCCCGGTCCAATCACTGCGCTTTACAGAATGTTTTTTTCGATTTTCTTGTTGCTTCCGTTTTTCATCCGGCGTACAAATGTCAATCCAGCGATAAAAACCCGAGCGATCATTTTCCCATTGATGGCTGGAGTTTTTACCGCACTCGATCTCGCGCTCTGGAATACATCACTCTCCTACACGACAGCTGCAAATGCGACACTGCTTGGGAACACCGCTCCGCTTTGGGTCGCGCTCGGGACGTGGCTGATCTTCAAACAGCGACTCAGCCCGCCGTTCTGGCGCGGGCTTGCCATCACACTCCTGGGTGCGGCGCTTATTCTCGGCACAGATTTTCTTTTGCATCCTCGCTTTGGTGTCGGCGATGTCATGGCGATGTTCACCGGCTTCTTCTATGGGATCTATTACTTGTTTACTGAAAAGAGCCGCATTCATTTTGGATCGGTCAGCCATGTATTCTTTGTCGGGATCGGCGCAAGCATCTCGCTCTACATTATTAACCTTGTGCTTCAAAACCCGTTTACCGGTTACGACTCCCGTACATGGACCGTATTTGGCGCGACCGCCCTTGTCTCACAACTCATCGGGTATATGGCGCTGGCCTACGCACTTGGACACCTGCCCGCATCGATCGTCGCGCCGACAATGGTTCTCCAGCCTGTAGTCACGGCGTTCCTGGCGATCCCACTTTTGAATGAGATCCCAAACATCTGGCAGGTAATTGGCGGCTTGATCGCGTTGTTCGGAATTTATATGGTCAACCGCACACATCACCGCACTTTGAAGGAACCGCCCAGTTCATAATACAGGCTTGTAATTCATCAGCCAAAACTGTATACTAACGACACCCCTTCAAAACCACAGTTCCAGGAGGATTTTATGCAACTTGATGCAATACTTGAAGTCACCATTGGACTGGTTCTCACATGGCTTGTCATTAGCATCGGCGTTATGCAAGTACAGGAATGGATTGAAAACCGCGTCTCCTGGCGCTCCCACTATTTGGAACAAGGCATCCGCGGTATGTTTGAAGACGAAAATATGAGCAGGAAATTCTTCAACCATCCTTCCATAAAAGCGCTTTATCGAAAATCGGGACGCAATAAATTGCCGATGAACATCCCTTCTGAAAGATTTGCCAAAGTTCTGATGGATGTGTTTGTCAACGCAGGCAAATCTGCGGATGAAATGCCCGAGGGCGAATGGTCTCTTGAATCCATGCGCTCGCAACTGGCATCCATGCAAGAAAACAATTTGCAACTTGCCTTGAAATTTGGATATCTATTCAAAGGGATCGACCAAAAATCAGCAGACCTTGATAAAAAGCTTAGCGAATGGCATACCGAGATCATGAACTGGTTCAATGATTCGATGAGCATTGTATCTGCCGAATATAGAAGGAACGCACAAAAATGGGCGTTCCTGATTGGCATTGCTCTCGCGGTCGCGCTTAACGTGGATTCCATTTTCATCGCTCAGGAATTATGGCGCGAACCGACACTGCGGGCTGCCATCGTAGCTCAAGCGCAGGCACAGGCGGATGCCGGCATCGCGAGTTTTGAAACCATATCAAGAAATCTCGCTTTACCCCTTGGTTGGAATCAAGATTCCCTGCCAAAAGATATTGGTGGGTGGGCTGTCAAACTACTTGGGTTTTTTCTAAGCGGCATCGCCGCCGCACAAGGCGCTCCATTTTGGTATGATGCGCTTCGGAAGTTGGTAAGCTTCAAATCCCACCCAGAATCCAAATAAATAGAATTAATATAAAGGAGTTCAAAGATGGAGATCAAAACTTTTATCGAAAATGGACGGGTTCCCGTTACGGTTATCCATGTAGACGGAAACCTTGATTCGTCAAGTTATGAGACGTTCCAATCACAAGTGGATGACCTGATAGACGCCGGCGCACATTTCATCCTTCTGGATCTTTCGCACGCGAAATTTATCAGCAGCGCAGGCTTTCGCGCCTTCAACAAAATATTCAACAAGCTTCGCGCACTTCACCCTGATACCACCCTGAGCGACGAAGACCTCAAAATAGGAATCGCCGCCGGCACCTACAAATCACCGCACTTGAAACTTCTCAATCTATCGGATGAAGCCCGCACCGCATTTGAAATGGCGGGCTTTGATCTCTTCATTGAGACATTCACGGATATGAAAACCGCCGTCGCCTCTTTCTAAGCCGACAAATGATCCAGCAAAAGGACGCTGTACAGCGTCCTTTTCGATTCCCTGCCGAGGCGGTTGATACGAGGGAAATGCTATAATCCCTATATGCCCGACCTCTTCGATCACGCCATGCACGAAAGGATGAAATCCGAAGCGCCGCTCGCCGCGCGGATGCGTCCGCGCACGTTGGATGAATATATCGGACAGGAACATATAGTCGGCGAAGGCAAACTCCTGCGCCGCGCCATCGAAGCAGACAGACTATTTTCGTCCATCATCTTATGGGGACCACCTGGTACCGGCAAAACAACACTTGCGCAAGTCATTGCAAACACGACCAAGAGCCGCTTCGTTTCCATCTCTGCCATCCTCGCAGGAAAAGCAGACTTGCGCGTCATCATCAACGAGTCGCTGGAACGCAGACGGTTGCACAATACCCGCACCATCATTTTCGTAGATGAAGTCCATCGCTGGAACAAGGCACAGCAGGATGCACTTCTCCCCCACGTCGAAAATGGGACATTTACCTTGATTGGCGCGACAACAGAGAATCCATATTTTGAAGTTATCAAGGCGTTGATCTCGCGATCCCGTGTTTTCCAGTTACGGAACCTTAATCAACAAGAGACAGGCATCCTGATCGATCGCGCACTATCAGACCAGGAACGGGGGTATGGCAAAAAACAGGTCAGGTTATACAATGATGCCCGTTCTCATTTGATCGAGGTTGCGTCAGGCGACGCTCGAAACGCATTGAACGCCCTTGAGCTTGCGGTCGAATCCACTGCGCCCGATAGAGACAAGGTTATCCACATTACGCTCGATGTCGCACAAGAGTCAATTCAACAACGAGCTGTTCTTTATGATAAGGATGGCGATTCGCATTACGACACGATCTCTGCCTTTATCAAGTCCGTGCGCGGAAGTGACCCGGACGCCGCGCTCTACTGGCTCGCAAAGATGATCTATGCTGGAGAAGACCCAAAGTTCATCATTCGCCGCCTCATTATTCTTGCCGGGGAAGACATCGGCATCGCAGACCCTATGGGGCTTGTGGTTGCATCGTCCGCAGCGCAGGCTTTTGAATTCATCGGTCTGCCTGAAGGGATTTACCCCATTGTTGAAGCGACGCTTTATCTCGCCACTGCGCCCAAATCCAACAGTGCAGGCGCGTACTTCAAAGCGATGAAGAAGATCGAAGACGAAGGGCAAGTTTCCATTCCGCGCCACCTCATGGACAGCAATCGCGATGCCGAAGCGATGGGGCATGGCAAGGATTATGTTTACCCACACGACCAAGATGGGCACTTCACGCCACAACAGTATTTGCCCAAAAGATTATTAGGCACGTACTTCTACGCTCCGTCACAAGAAGGATATGAAGCGCAAGTAACAGAGCGGCTGAAATGGTGGCGCGAAGCACAACGCAAGGCGCTCGGTATTGAACGCAGGGAGGAAGTCCCAGCATTGAGCGAGGAGCAGGTCCAGGAAATGAAGCGGAAGATCAAATAAATTTAAAATAATGAATTTCGTTTTTTCCGTAAGGCGAACAGGTATGCCGTACCCATATGGTAAACTTTTTGGTCAGGTTGAGAACAACGGTCAATTAAATTCTAATTTCGAGGGCAGTAATGAAAGAAAAAATAACAATTGGCATGGCGCGTATGCATGCAGAATTTGGGGAACGGCGAGACTTTTTACCATCCTTTGTAGCACGGCTTATCCGCCGAGGAGCAAAGGTTATTCTGGAACATGGTTATGGATCAGGCATGGGGTTTACAGAGGAAGATTACAGGAAAGCAGCACCGGACGTTCAGTTTGCAGGACATGAAGAAATCTACAAACAGGAATATGTTATGGTCCTGCGATGTCCTGTAGAAAATGAATTAAAACAACTCAATAAAGGCGCAACATTGATCTCGATGCTCCATTACCCTACAAGACCTCTTCGCATTGAACTCCTGCGTTCATTAGAAGTGGAAGGCATATCGCTTGATTCCCTAAAAGACGATAATGGAAGTCGTCTGGTAGAGAACCTGAAATCCGTGGCATGGAATGGTCTCGAAGTCGGGTTTCAAGTCTTGAGACGCAGCTATCCAGCGCCCGGCATGGAGGGCATGGACCGCGACCCGATCCGAGCCACCGTATTGGGCGTGGGCGCGGTTGGCGCGCATGCCGTGCAAGCCGCCAGCCGCTACGGCGATCTGCAGTTATGGCAATCATTGGCAAAGCGCGGCATCCCGGGTGTTCAAGTTACCGCAGTTGATTATGATGTTGTGAGAAATGAAAAGGTCACGCGCGAAATTCTCAGCCGCACAGATATACTTGTGGACGCTACTCAACGCCCTGACACCAGCAAGGTTGTCATTCCCAACGATTGGATCGGCTTGATGCCCGAACACGCGGTCATTGTGGACCTTTCAGTTGACCCCTATAACTTTGGGGTTGAGCCCCCCGAGGTCAAAGGCATCGAGGGAATCCCTCAGGGGAATCTCGATCAGTTTGTGTTCGCCCCCAATGACCCGGCTTATGAGCGTATTCCTGACTCCGTGTCCAAGAAGAACCGGCGGCACGTCGTCTCATGTTATTCGTGGCCGGGAATCCATCCGAAAGCGTGCATGGATTTGTATGGAAACCAACTGCGCCCGATCATGCGAATGATCATCGAAAAAGGCGGCACAAAAAGCATCAGACCGAAAGGCGTTTATTTTGAACGCGTGATCGCTCGTGCCTTGCTTTCAAGATGGAAGGGTTACGAACAATCGGAGTTCGTAAAAACGTCGGACAAAAGGGTTGAAAAGAGGAATCAAGAATGAGCGCTCCACAATCGATCGGCTTCCCGCGTATGAAGGTTGAGGCTGGGGAAAAGCGCGTCTTTTTACCCGAGTTTATTCAGTTCATCGCGAATCTCGGCGTCAAGGTTTATATTGAGGAAGGATACGGGTCGCGGTCTGGCTACTCATTCGCCGATTACAAACGCGCCAGCATGAACGTGTTCATGTGTTCACGCGAGGAAGCATTTCAAAAAGATGTTTCACTAATCCTTCGATCACCCAGGCCCGAAGAATTCCAACTTGTAAAAAGCGGCACAATTCTGATCTCCATGCTTCATTACCCGACCCGACCCAAACGGATCGCGCGATTAATTGACCTCGGCATCAACTCCATTTCGTTGGATAGCATCGCAGACGACAACAACCTGCGCATGGTCGAGAATATGAAATCCGTTGCATGGAATGGTCTCGAAGCGGCATTCGACTGGCTGGAAAAAGAATGGCCAGGTCTTGTACGTCCAGACAAGCAACCCATAAACGTTTTAATTTTAGGAACAGGGATGGTTGGCAAACATGCCATCGAAGCAGCGACAAAACTCGGCAACGTGGAACGCAACAATGACCATATTGCCTCGAACGGACCCGGGGCTGTTGCTGTTTCGATCGGCAGGAACATTGCTTCGAACCCATCCACCATGAAGACGCTTATTGGGCAAGCCGACATCCTCGTCGATGCAACACAACGGCGTAATGCATCCAAACCTGTCGTACCAAATGACTGGATCGCTTGGCTGCCAAGGCACGCTGTCATTGTTGACCTCGCAGTTGACCCTTACACGCTCGATGCCAACCCTCCTGTTGTGCGTGGTATCGAAGGCATCCCGCAAGGCGGACTCGACCAATACGTGTTCCCGGCTGACGATCCCAAATGGGACAGCCTGGTACCTCAGTCCATCCCCTCAAAAAATCGCCGCACCGCGGTGACGTGTTACTCGTGGCCCGGTGTTCACCCGGAAGCGTGCATGATGCACTACGCACAACAACTGAGTCCTTTTATGAAAGTGTTATTCACTAAAGGATACGACGGCTTATCATTGGAAGGCGATTACTTCGAGCGTGCATTGTATCGCGCCACGCTCAAAGCATGGATGAACGAGGCGGATGCCGACCCGAAAGTGATTCGCGAAGCAGATTAGAAAGGCGCCCATGCCATTAATATTACTTATCCGCCACGGAGAGAACGATTACACCAAAAATCATAAGCTTGCAGGGAGACTGCCAAAGGTTCACCTCAATGAACATGGACAGAATCAGGCTCAAGCGTTGGCTGAGGCGTTGACAAAGGTTCCGATCAAAGCCATTTATTCGAGTCCGCTCGAGAGGGCAATGGAAACTGCGGCGCCCATCGCAAAATCCGTTGGGTTGAAAATCCAGCGCGAAAAAGGGTTGCTCGAAACGAATGTCGGCGATTGGCAGGGGAAATCACTAAAGCGACTCCGCCTGAATAAACATTGGAAGGTCGTCCAACGCGCGCCGTCGAGGGCGCAATTCCCAAACGGCGAAACGTTTTACGAATGTCAGAATCGTATCGTG
>DNDO01000157.1:23981-27250 GCA_003484265.1 Anaerolineae bacterium | reverse complement strand
ACTACATCCACATTGCGGACCTTGTCTCCGCGCATCTGCTGGCATTGGATGGACTCAGAGATGGCAACAAATTAATCTACAACCTCGGGAGCGGAAACGGCTACTCGGTTCGCGAAGTGATCGAGACCGCGCGTCAGGTTACGGGACACCTGATTCCTTCCGAAGAACTGCCTCGCCGCCCCGGCGACTCTGCCCGACTCGTAGCGTCATCACAAAAAATAAGGAATGAACTTGGCTGGAAACCCCAGCACGATGATCTGCACGAGATCATCGCCAGCGCTTGGGCATGGCACAAATGGCACCCGAAGGGGTATGAGTAAACAGGCAGGTTGCAGGCTGTTGCACCTGCTCAAGCCGTGGTCCTTCGCGAATGATTCGCGAAGGACCACGGCTTTTGTTCGTCTATTTCTTATGCCGTTTACGGCGTAAGTAGCAAGTGATGGCAGGGAACAAATTGATAATTTAGATCGTCTTTGTTATAATAAATGATAGTGATATATTTCACAAATAAGCATATGACAAAGAAAGCACAGGCAAACATGAACGCAAAACAACTCCCCCATGTGGTGATCATTGGAGCAGGCTTCGCCGGGTTGACCGCCGCGAAGAAACTGCGAAATGCGCCGGTACAAATTACTCTTGTGGATAGGAACAACTATCATCTCTTCCAGCCGTTGCTCTACCAGGTTGCCATCGCGGGCCTCGTCCCTTCGCAAGTTGCGTATCCGTTGCGGACGATCTTTCGCAACCAAAAGAACCTTACTTTCCAGATGGGAGAAGTGACGTCCGTTGATTTCGCGGCGCGCTTCGTCAAATTGAACGGGTCGGTGATCGCATATGACCACCTCATTCTTGCCGTCGGCGGAGAGACGAATTTCTTCGGCATGGACGCTGTGAAAGACAATGCCTTTCAGATAAAGGATATTGAAAGCGCGGTAAACACACGCAATCATCTGTTGAGATTGTTCGAAAACGCCAGCCGTGAGGCGGATGAAGAAAAACGCAAAACCATGCTGACTTTCGTCGTTGTCGGCGGCGGTCCGACAGGGGTGGAAACATCCGGCGCATTGGCGGAGTTGATCTCACATGTCATGCGGAAGGAATATCCCACATTGGATATTGGTGACTCACGCGTGTTATTGCTCGAAGCAGGGAATGCCTTGATCGCAAGTTACCCTGATGAGCTGCGTAAGGCGACGCAAGGTTTGTTGAAAAAGAAGAATGTGGAAGTGATGTTCAATGCAAGGCTTGCGGATTTCAACGGTCAACGCGTGGCACTTGCGGACGGCACCCAGATCAAGACCAATACATTGATCTGGACGGCAGGCGTGAAAGCAGCCGGGATCACAAGTCGACTTGGGGTTGAGGTGGCAGGTTCAGGTCGGGTGAAATGCGAGGCGACATTACAGTTGGCAAGGTATCCCGAGGTGTACGTTGTGGGTGATGCGGCATATCATGAGAACGGGAACGGTCGTCCACTCCCCATGCTTTCGACGGTGGCGATCCAGCAGGGAAATGTCGTCGCGGAAAATATCCGCCGCGTCATCAAGGGGTTGGCGCAGAAGCCGTTCCATTACAAGGATCCAGGTTTGCTGGCAACTATCGGGCGCAATGCGGCTGTGGCGCGCATTTGGGGATTGTCATTCAGCGGATTTATCGCGTGGATAATCTGGGTGGTATTGCACATCTACCGTATCATCGGTTTTCGCAACCGGCTGGTGGTGCTTATCAATTGGGCGTGGGATTATTTCTTCTACGACAACCAGGTGCGCCTGATCACACGGGAATAAGGTCCGGGAATTGCGTTATTACATATAACGAACAGAAACCGAAGGCGTTGACAAGAAAGTGCAGGATGATGCCGGGCCAGACCGAATTCGATCGATGGTACATGTAGGCGAGTAAAAGCCCGAGGATGAAGGTTGGGATGAGGGCAACAGGGTCGAGATGCCCCAGGGCAAAGACCGCTGAACTTATCAGCGCACCGCCCACCAAGCCGTACTTTTGGCGAAAGCCCTGAAAGAGAAAGCCGCGAAAGAATATCTCTTCGATAATGGGAGCGAATAACACGCCTACAACGACAAGCCACACCGGGGAGTCGAGACCGTTCAATATTTGCAATATCTCCTCGCCCTGGGTTTCGACACCGAGAAGCGTAAGGATACCGTTATGGATAATGATTAGCACGTAACTGCCGATGAGCAGACCGCATCCCAGTCCAAGGGTGTTCCAATCGAATTTTCCAAAGCCTATTGCCTTGAAGTTGAGACGCCGATAACCAAAGACAGCCAGCACGGGGATGAGGTATACGAGTTGAATCAATATCAATGCGGAACTCTGCGCCAGTTGTGTTCCGAGCCCGCGTGACGCAAAATATAATAGGGCGATGTTGATCAACACCAAAAGAAAAATGGCGACCCAGTTGTCAACTGGCTTCCATGGGACGGAATATCCCTGCGCTTCATCATTAACGGTTATTCGATTCTGTTCCATCAACCTTCTCCAAGTTCCCGATATAAAACCCATTGACCTTTACGGTCGTCCACGTTCTTCATGGCGCGGTCGTAGTATATATCAAATATCTGATCGGTATCCGTTCTCACTCTGAAATAAAACCTGCCCACATTCAACGACCCGCGACGGGATGCGGTAGCGGCGTGTTGGGGCTGCATGTTACGCGCCATCTTGCCGCGCCGTTTGAAATCCACCCATGAAGAAAGCATCTCGGTTACCTGATAAGTCTTATCTTCCCAAATGAATCCGTTCGGGCAATCGGGGCTTTTTTCCAGCACGGGCGGCGTATCGAAGATCGGTTCGATGGAATGGTCGAAGAAGTGGAGGGAAAACAAGTTCACGAATCATCCTCTCGCTGCAATTTCCACTATTTGCGGCTTCACAATACGAATGTAATCATCAAGTTTCATAAAGATGGATCTATCCAGGCGCCCGGCATTGAACACAACCTCATCGTTTTCCTTTATCAACGGGTCAGCCAACACCGACAATCTGTCGCTGAACGAAAATGGCGGGATCGCGCCGATGACGCACCCGGTCAACTCTTGTGCCTTTTCTGGTTTGGCAAAGGCGGCGCTATCCGCGTTGAAGTGATTCTTGACTCCTTTGAAGTTTATTCGGCAACCGCCGGGGACATTCGCCAGGCAGTAGATATTTTCCCTGCGGTTCAAGCGCACCTGCAACACAATCGACTTGATCGACTGCTCGATACGGTTCCCGCGAATCTTTGCAATCACATCTGTCCTCCCTTCGGG
>DNDO01000157.1:7712-23700 GCA_003484265.1 Anaerolineae bacterium | reverse complement strand
AGTGTATGAGTATCTGGCATGTTATTTATCCGCGCACAAAATAAATGATGGAGATGATGACGCCGATAACCACTACTGTCCATCGTAACGTGGATGGTCTAATCCTGCCCGCGAGTCGTCCGCCCATTGCGCCACCGACGAGCGCTCCGGCTGCCATCACCAACGCGGCAGACCAGACGACTTTCCCTGAGAAGATAAAGAAAACCGCGGCGGCAGTATTCACACTAAAAGAAACAGCCTGTTTCAAAGCATTGAGGCGGGTCAGGTCGTCGTTCAAGGTCAACCCCAAAGCGGACAATAACATCACGCCGAGTCCCGCGCCGAAATATCCGCCATAGACAGATGCCAAACCAAGGGGGAACCAGGTCCATTTTTCCAAATTTGCATCCTGCCCTGATGTCATACGTTTTGTCAACCACACACGGGCAGGTTCTTGTATGGCAAGCAGGAGCGACGCCAATAAGATTAGATAAGGGACAAGTTCCTTGAATATCTTCTCCCCTGTCTGCAAAAGGAGGTAGCCGCCAATGATTCCACCAACCACCCCGGCGGGAATAATCAGCCACAACCGTTTACCCTGTCCGCGCAGGTCATCGAGTTGGGCCAATGTTCCGCCGAAATAACCGGGACTGAGCGCAACCGTATTCGTCACATTGGCAGAGACGGCGGGCATGCCGAGGAAAGTGAGCATCGGAAATGTGATCAATGTCCCGCCGCCAGCGATGGCGTTGACCGCTCCAGCAGCAAGCGCGGCGAGGGCGACGAGGAAGAATTGAACGGGGGTGAACATGTGGCAAGTATAGCATCCTGCTTGACTATCATCCCCGCGTCTCGTATAATCCCAGCCATTCAGAAATAGTAAGCGTCAGTAACCTGATAGAGAAGGATGTATATTGGTGAAAGCATCCGCAGGAATACAATGCCGAAGTCGTCTGATGGATTTGCCGAAGAAAGCCAGAAGCAAGTAGAACGGCACGGGAATGCCCGTTATAGCTATTCAAGAGCGTTCGTTAGTATGATGAGCGAATTGAGGTGGTACCGCGGAGCCTGCGCTTCGTCCTCTTATTGGACGGAGCGTTTTTATTTTAATTAACGACCCGTCATTGCGATGGCGAAAGCCCGAAGCAACCAACCATCGCAATGACATGAGGAGATGATATGACAAATGAATTACCAAAAGCATACGATTTCAAATCCACCGAGCCGCGCATTTATGCGATGTGGGAGGCAGGCGGTTTCTTCAAGCCGCACAACGACCCCAACAACGCGGACTTCGACCCCAATATCGAGCCGTTCGTCATCGCCATCCCGCCGCCGAACGTAACCGGCGAACTGCACATCGGTCACGCCATGTTCGTCAGCGTTGAAGACCTCATGATCCGCTACCATCGCATGAAGGGCTATTCGACGTTATGGATTCCCGGCTCCGACCACGCGGGCATCGCTACACAACTCATGGTTGAGCGTGAGATTCTCCGAACCGAAGAAGTGACCCGCGAGGAAATGGGGCGCGAGGCATTCATCGAACGCACCTGGGAATGGAAGCGTAAATATGGGAGCATGATCACAAATCAGATCCGACGACTCGGCGCCTCCTGTGACTGGGACCGCGAACGCTTCACACTGGACGACGGGCTGAGCCGTGCAGTTCGAGAAGCTTTTGTCCAACTCCACGAAAAGGGACTGATCTACCGCGGACCGCGCCTCATCAATTGGTCGCCGGGTCTCAAGACCGCTGTCTCAGACCTTGAGGTTGAATACGAGGAAGTGGATGCCACGCTGTATTACTTCAAATACATGCTGAAAGATTCAGAGGAGCATATCCCAGTTGCAACCATCCGCCCCGAAACCATATTGGGTGATACAGCTGTAGCTATCCATCCCGAAGATGAACGATTCAATAAATTCATCGGCAGGACCGTTATCGTGCCGATCTTGAATCGTGAAATCCCCGTTATCGCAGACGAATACGTCAGCATGGAGTTCGGCACCGGCGCGCTCAAGATCACACCCGGTCACGACCCGAACGACTATGACATTGCCCAACGCCATAACCTGCCAATCATCTCCATGCTCGATAAGGAGGCAAGGGTCAATGAAAACGGAGGCAAGTATCAGGGTCAGGATCGATTCGAGGCGCGCAAGAATATGTGGGCAGATATGAAGGAAGCCGGGCTTGTCATCAAATCCGAACCGTACCGAACCACCATCCCCAAATCACAGCGCGGCGGAGAAATCGTCGAACCTATGATCTCCACACAATGGTTCGTGACCATCGAACCGTTGGCAAAAGCCGCGCTCGATTCTGTGAAGGATGGGCGTATCAAGATCGTTCCTGAACGTTTTGAAAAGATATATTACAACTGGATGGAGAACATAAAGGACTGGTGCATCAGCCGTCAGTTGTGGTGGGGACACCGCATCCCTGTGTGGTATTGCCCCAATGGGCACATGACCGTGGCGCGCGAAGACCCGACGGAATGCGGTACGTGCCAATCCAAAGAAATTTATCAGGATGAAGATGTGCTTGACACATGGTTCTCGTCCGGACTTTGGCCCTTCTCCACTTTGGGATGGCCCGAAGAAACGCCCGACTACAAATATTTCTATCCCACATCCTACATGGAAACGGGCTACGACATTTTGTTCTTCTGGGTGGCGCGCATGATCATGAGCGGACTTGAATACACCGGCAAAATCCCGTTCCATACCGTGTATCTTCATGGGCTCGTCCGCGATGAACATGGACGCAAGATGTCGAAGACGACCGGCAACGTGATCGATCCGCTGATCGTCATGGACGATCTCGGAACAGACGCGCTTCGCTTCACGCTGCTGGTTGGTTCAACACCCGGAAACGATACCAACGTTGGACTCAAGAAAGTGGAGTCCAATCGCAATTTCGCAAACAAAATATGGAACGCGGGACGATTTGTAATATCAGCAGTCAGCAGTCAGCAATCAGCGGTTGGCAAAGACGCTGAGTACACTCTTGCCGACTCTTGGATTTGGGCAAAGTTGCAAAGACTCATCCACGACGTGGAACGGCAGTTTCAAAATTTCCAATATGGGCAGGCTGGTCAGCAGATCTATGATTTTATCTGGAACGATTTCGCCGATTGGTACGTGGAGATTGCCAAAGAACAATTGAAGGACGATGCCGTAAAAGCGCGCACAGCCGAAACCCTCGCGCGTGTATTCGATACATGCCTGCGGTTGCTTCACCCGTTCACACCGTTCGTCACCGAAGAGATTTGGGGACATATCCGAGGCTCGCTTCTCGAATCTCCAATAGCGGATACCGCCAAAGATTGGCCATCTGCCTTGATCGTTGCCAAATGGCCCGAGACGCGCGAACCCGAAGGCTGGGAGGATGCGAAAGTCGCCGACTTCGAGTTGATCCAGGAGATCGTGCGTTCCATCCGCAACCTGCGTGCAGAAAAGGGCGTGGCTCCTTTCAAAAAGATTCCCGCCAGCATTTCAGCAGGTGCAAAGACGAGTTTCTTGAAAGAGCAATCCACAATCATCGCTGCACTGGCAGGCTTGAATGAATCGGAACTTGCGATCACTGAGTCATTGAAAGATAAACCAGGCGATACTGCTGTAGTCATTATCGGCTCAATCGAGATCTATCTCCCGCTTGCAGGCATGATAGACCTCGCCGAAGAAAAGACGCGGCTTGAAAAGGAACTTAAGGAAGCCGAGTCGCATATCGAACGGTTGGAGAAACTTCTGGGAAGCGACTTCGCAAACAAAGCGCCCGCTTCCGTTGTTCAAAAGGAACGTGAGAAACTGGCAGGTTATAAAGATACAGCCGAAAAGATCAACTCACAGTTGAAGTAAAATTGTGCAGGATACCATCACGCTGTATATGGAGGATCAATGCAATCACAATCTCAATATGCACCCTGTCCCAATTGCGGTCAAAGCGTCGCCAAGAAGCTCAACTTTACATGGTGGGGCGGCGCCCTTGGTCCGCGTATGTTCACGCATGTCAAATGCGAGAACTGCAAGACGGAATATAACGGCAAAACAGGCAAATCCAATCAGACCAACATCATCATCTACTTTGCGGCTGGTTTCGTCATCGCTTTTTGTGCTTGCGGCGGAATGGCGTTCCTAACTTTTTTCCTGAATAACCAATAATCGAATTGACAGCCGCAATCCGCATGGCTATAATCACAACAACTGAATAATTACCTTCGGGGCAGGGTGTAATTCCCGATCGGCGGTACAGCCCGCGAGCGCGCAAGCGCATGATCCGATGTGACTACGGAGCCGACAGTAACAGTCTGGATAGAAGAAGGATGTAGACTCTCGCGAGTCTGATTTGACGTATGTCCCGAAAACGCGCTTTGTTTTCGGGAATTTTAATACGTGTCAGACTTAACTGAGTCCTAATTCTGCGCCCCGTAAATTTTCTTTACGAGGCGCTTTTATTTCCGCCAAACAAAACATGATGAAGAAACTCACCCCCATCCTCCTCTCCACGCTCACCTTCCTGCTCGGATGGCATCTCATCACACGCTATAGCGACATCCCGAACTTCATCCTGCCTTCCCCGCTCAGTGTGTGGAATCGTTTCCTCAAATCGGTCAACGACGGAAGCCTGCCATATCACACATGGATTACCCTGATCGAAATTGTATTAGGACTTGTCGTCGGCGTTCTATTCGCAACAGTTGTGGGATATATCCTCGCCAAATCGCGTTCATTAGAGAAGGTTTTGTCGCCATATCTGGTTGCGAGTCAGGCAATTCCTGTTGTGGCAATTGCTCCATTGCTGGTCATCTGGCTCGGAGATGGGATTCTGTCAAAGGTAATCATCTGCGCGTTGATCGTGTTCTTTCCTGTGTTGGTGAATACGATTGTCGGCGTGAGAGCTGTCCCCTCTGCGCTGTATGATTTGATGGGATCGCTCCATGCATCGCGCGTGCAAACATTATGGAAAGTAGAAGTACCCGCGTCACTACCCGTCTTCCTCGGCGGGCTTCGCATTGGCGCAACCCTTTCAGTCATCGGCGCTATCGTCGGCGAGCTCGTCAGTGCAGAACAAGGGCTTGGCTTCCTTCTGCAGTTGGGTGATTTCCAATACGACACGCCGATGGTCTTTGTAGCGGTCTTTATGTTAATCGCTTTGGCGTTGATGTTGTATGGGGTTGTCAGGTTGTTGGAAAATAAATTTTTGAAGTGGCAGGAACGTTCGAACGTTTAAACGCTTGAACGTGAAAACGTCTAAAGGAGTTTCCATGGTTCGCAAAATAGTTTTGATTATGCTTGGGGTGGCACTCGTTCTTTCGGGGTGTGCCAGCTCACAGTCCACGAATGAAACGGGAGAGGTCACACACATCCGCCTGCCGATGGGGTTCATCCCCAACATCCAATATGCACCGTTCTACGTCGCGGTTGAAAAGGGATATTTCCGCGATGCAGGTATCGAAATCGAATTCGATTACAAGTTCGAGACCGATGGCGTTGCGCTGGTGGGTGCAGGTGAGTTACCGTTCGCGGTGGTATCGGGTGAGCAGGTTCTGCTGGCGCGTGCGCAGGGATTACCTGTGACGTATGTTGCGGCGTGGTATCAAGAGTATCCCGTTTCGGTGGTGGCGAAGAGCGAGGCAGATGTGATCATCCCGCAGGACCTCGCAGGGAAAAAGATCGGTCTGCCTGGTTTGTTCGGCGCGAATTATGTCGGGCTGCGCGCGTTGTTGTTTGAAGCAAAGATGAGCGAAGACGATGTGACTCTTGACGCGATTGGTTTCAATCAAGTGGAGTTGGTTGCGGCGGAGCAACAGGATATTATCGTAGGTTATGCCGCGAACGAACCGATCCAGTTGCGCGCGCAGGGGATTGCAGTGACCGAGATCCGCGTGGCAGACTATGTCCAACTTGCGTCGAACGGTTTGCTTGCCAGTGAGAAAGTGATCGCGGAGAATCCAGAACTGGTGCGTGCGTTCATTGCCGCATTTATCAAGGGCTTAAAAGATACGATCGATAACCCCGATGAAGCGTTTTTGTTGAGCGAATCGCACATTCCTAATTTTGCTGATCTGGATACCGCTGTCCAAAAGCAAGTACTTGATATATCTGTCGAGCAATGGAAGACTGATCGCCTCGGCTACTCTGAACCACAAGCCTGGGAGAATATGCAAAATATTTTGCTCGATATGGGCTTAATTTCAGAGAAGATGGATTTGAACAAAGCATTCACGAACCAGTTTATTCCGTAGGAACTTGCGACAGCGTCACAGAGACACGGAGAAAAAGAAGAAGTGCCGTGTCTCTGTGACCAAACATTGGTCAATCGTAAAAAAAATGCACACACCTATCCTCACCATTCGCAACATCAACACTGTCTTCCCCGATGAAAACGGCGGATTACGCGCGTTGCGTGATGTCTCATTTGATGTGCATCCGCGCGAATTCATTTGCGTGTTGGGTCCGTCGGGTTCGGGCAAGACCACGCTATTGCGCATCCTCGCGGGTCTAATCAAACCGACATCGGGTTCGTTCACGTTCGGTCACGGCGAACAACCCAGTATCGGCATGGTCTTTCAACAGGCGAACCTCATGCCCTGGCGCACCGTCACCGAGAACATTAAACTTCCGCTCGAAGTCAAACAGATGGATGAAAAATCCACGCGCGAAAAAACAAAGGAGATGATCGAGCTTATTGGATTGGATGGATTTGCAGAGACGCTCCCGCGCGACCTCTCCGGCGGGATGGCTCAGCGCGTGGCGATCGCGCGCGCTCTCATCCATAACCCCGACCTGCTTCTGCTCGACGAACCTTTCGGCTCGCTGGATGCTTTAACCCGCGAACGCATGTGGACAGAGTTATCCCGCATCTGGCAGGCGCGCCAGCAGACTGTCATCATGGTGACGCACTCGATCAACGAGTCATTATTTCTGGCAGATCGCGTTCTGGTATTAACCCGACGTCCCGGCACCATTAAGATGGACATGGAAGTTGACTTGCCGCGCCCGCGAAACGACGATATGCGTTATACACCTCACTTTGGGAAACTTGCGCGGAAACTGAGAGAGGCAATTGAATAAAAGTTTATGTCTCACGGCGAAAGCCACACGACAAACTTCAGCTCAGTCTTTTTATATTGCCCCGTGATCTCCCAACAGCCGGATGTCGGGATGACCACGCCCGTCATCATGGCATCACCGATATCAGCAGCAGAGGCGTTGGTTGCACCGTAAAACTTGAGAGGAGGCGATTCAGCATCCAGCCTTTTACCCATCACAACGAGGGCCGGTTCGGGTTCGTCTTTCAGTGAATACATACTGCTCCACCAGGCGATCTTTTGTGTATATCCATCCTTATTATGCGGCAGATCAGCCCAAACTCCGTCCGTGCGGAGTGCAGTCCACAAATAATCGGAACCGAACCAGAAGAAGCCAGTCCAGGGCGCGTTTGGTGAATAGGGAGACGGCGCTTCAAAGGGTAATAGAGCTGCAGTCGTGGTGAGACAATCTGCGGCAGGAGTCCGCGATGCAATTTCAGATTTGGCGGTTTCCGTCAGCGTAAACGCATCAGGCAGATCCGTTCGCATACGGTAGTCTTCCAGCGTTTTGGCTTCCTGCAATTGAAGGCGAGCGCAACCAAACAAGGGCGATACAAGAATCAAAATTGTGAGGAAAAGAAAGAGTCTATGCATAGGTATCTCCTTTCAGCAATACAGCCACGCTTTGTCACTGGGAAGGATGTTCGAATCATATCCGCCTGTGATCAAGACCGTGCCATTTTTCAAAAGAGTTGCCACTGAATAAAAATAGTCATCATCGAGCCTGCCACCGGCGATGAACCGCCCGGTTTGCGGGTCAAATATTTCAATGATCCGATTCCCTCCGCCGATCAGCACATTCCCATCCGGGAGGAGGAGCGCGGCATCGAGCAGCTTGAAGCGGCTTGCCGCCAAATCAGATATTCTTTTGAACTGACCAGCTTTGGGGTTGTAAATTTCCGCACTGTCATATTTTCCCGACCAATCGTTTTGATCCGATCCGCCGATGAGCAACACAGTGCCATCATTAAGTAAAACAGCGCTGTGCTTGTATCGAATTACATTCGCACTGCCTGTCAGGGTAAATTCTTCATTTACAGGGTCGTAGATTTCAGCGCTATCAAGGACAGCCCGCCCCGATGTCCCGCCCACGAATAAGACCCTGCCGTCCTCCAATAATGTAGCTGAATGTGCCCCACGTCCCATGTTCAAACTCCCTGACGGAGTGAACATCCCGGTTGCTGGATCGAAGATCTCAGCAATTGGTTGAGGAACTCCACGTGCTGAATCGCCTCCCGCGATTAATACCTGACCATTCTGTAATAATGTTGCTGTCATCCCCTGTCTGGGAGACATCATATTTGCTATGTATTGAAATTTCCCAGTCTGAGGGTCATACAGTTCCGCCGTCGCTGTCCGACCATTTTGATTCCAGCCCCCCACGATCAATACCTTGCCATTTGGGAGCAAAGTGGCAGTATGTCCGTTGCGAGGTTCGTTCATGTCGTTTGTAAGAGAGAACGAATTGGTTTCAGGGTCGAATATTTCCGCTCTTGAAATGGAGATTTCTGAAGTACCTTGTTGGCGAAAACCGCCTGCGACCAAAACCTTCCCGTCAGGTAAGAGGGTTGCCGAATGAGCAGCACGCCCAATACTCATTTTGATGGCGGGCGATAGACAATTCAAGTACAGATTTTCATCGCTTGTCGGCAGCGAGTCTGTTGGAGATATGTTAATGTTTTTGGTTGGTTCATGTTCTTCCACAGATTCGTGTGTATTTGGCGAAGCACATCCAATCAGGAGTGACGCGAGAACAATTGACAAGGGGATGGAATATATTTTTTGCAAGATGTCTCCTTTCGTTTCACTTATATACACCACAAGTCGAAGGCTGGTTCCAAAACTCCAGGAGATTGTTATTGAATTTATAAAGAAAAGCCGCAGATTGCCTGCGGCTTCATGAACTAGCAAACCAACCACCCCTCCGACAACAACCAAGACTTAGATTGAATTTAGCGCCTTGATAAACTCATCATTAATATAGTCTTACAATAAAGTTTAACGATACCGGACGCCAATATGATTCAACCAAAAGTACCCGCTGAAATTAGAATTCTTTAATTTCTTCAAACTCTACCGGATGGGTAATCGAAAGTTTCTGCTTAATTCAAATTGCTCGTCACCAAATTCTTCAAATCCCCCAGAGACTTGCACGAATCCATTTTTTCTGAATCGAGCCAGAGTTCAGGCTCCTCATCCATGCAGTGAATGAACGCCGCAGGGAGCGGCACGTCCTTGATTGCATACTTCTTTTCCAATTCATCGCGGTGCAGGAATTCAACCTCCCGCCCCAATTGACTCACGAAGTGTTTCCACTCGCGCTTCATGCCGAAGTTGTCAAACGTCACCGCACACAGACTGCACGGATATGTCTCAGGTGACACATTCTTGTGGATCAGGTCCTTGACCATGTTGATAATACCCCCGTCCGCATTGTAGACAAATATAAGTTTATCGCTCATGGAGTATGGATGAGCCAATCGTAGTGAAACTTACGATACCACCTTTACAGATAAGCTTTGCAAGAGGTGGAGTGTGGAATGAGCCACCTCATCCACTGCCCTCTCGAACGCTTCTTCATTGACCCTGGAAGGCTTCCGGTACCCGCTCACCTTCCTCACGAACTGCAACGCCGCCGCGCGGATCTCTTCCTCTGTTGCGGGGACTTCTGTATTCCGTAATGTCTTGATACTTCGGCACATACTATTCTCCTAAACTTTCGGTAAATCCAACAAAATAATTTCCGCCAACAAACGCGGATTGACGTTCCTGTCTATTTTTTCCAGCGCGTTCTCAAGATTCCCCACTACTTTGCGTGATGAAGATAGATCCATTCGCCCCGCCAGGTCTTCGATCTCCATATTGCGGTCTATGTTGACAAGCGCCGTCTCGGCTTGTGCCGTGCGCAGCATCACGTCGCGCCAGTACGAAAGCCAGAAAGTTACTGCCTGCCGCATCGTTTCTTTGTCGCGTGCGAGTTTGTCGGCGTAGGAAAATTTTTCCACGCGTGAGGCGGAGAGCAACGTAAGCATGTCGTTCAAGCGTTCTTCTCGTTTATCCAACAGATCATCGTCTTCGATCAACCGGTTCGCGTATCCCATGCGTCCGCCTGAAATGTGGGCGATCAATCGCGCCCTTTCACTTTCCACGCCCCTGTTTTCCAATTCCTTTTTCACTTCATGAGTTGATGATGATCTTAAACGCAACACTTCGCATCTTGAAACGATGGTCGGTAATAATTGCTCGGGATTATCGGCAGTCAAAATTAAGACTGCATAAGACGGCGCTTCTTCGAGCGTTTTCAACAAAGCGTTGGCAGCGTTATCGTTTGCCTCGTGGAAGCGCAGAAAAACCGCCACACGGAATTTTGACATATACGGTTTGAGGATCATCGTCTTGCGCATTTCACGGATCTGATCCACTTTCAACGTCCCGCCTTCGGCATCAGCCTGGATGATGGACAGGTCTGCGTGTTGCATGGCATCGATCTGTTTACAGTCACGGCATGTCCCGCACGGGATGCCTGCCTCAGACGGACTCGTACAGTTCAATGCCTGGGCGAAACGTAAAGCCAGTGTGCGGCGGCCCAGGCCGGGAGGTCCGCAGAAGAGATACGCGTGGCGCGTTGTCCCATTGGCGACATGCTTCTTCAGCATATCCACTGCCCACTCGTGTCCGATCAAGTCCCAATTTGAATTCATGGATTAATTCTAACAGGTGACAGTCACTTTATACTGGAATTTTTGTACTCAAGGTAACGGCACAGCAGAACGATTAGCTGTCACGGTCATTTCGACAACGATCCGATCCCCTATTTTGCATCTCGCGTCTTATCAATTTGATGAGCGGGTCAGTTGGTGTTCCTGTTTGGCAAAGAAATTATTCTAAACAAATCAACCCCCAACGACTAAGACCTGGAATACAAAACGGGTTACATCGAAGCCAATCTGCCATTGTGGAATGATGATGTGAATCCAATCAATGTTGGTGAATAATAAATAGAGGCTGAGGGCATGGATCGTGCAACGTGACAAATTAATCCAAATCTAAATCAACAATCAAGTGTTTCCATTACATTGATCGAATTCAAGGAGACAAAATGTCAAACATCACTCAAAGCCAAAAGATCTTCTTTGCCGTCATCTGCGCTGCGGCCTTGCTGGTGGCGGTACTGGGCTTGTTCAACCCCGCCTATCTGGCGTCCATGTTCACCTGGCTCGTCCTGCCTCCGCTGCACGCGCGTTTCGTCGGCGCCATCTATCTCTTCGGCGCGGTCTTCATGGCAGGCTGTTTATTCGCCAGACAGCAGGCTGAGGTCCGCTGGGCTGTGCAAATGATCGGTATCTGGACGGGCATGCTCTGCATCATTTCCCTGCTCAACCTTAGTGTATTCGACTTTAACCTCCTGCCTGTCAAGGTCTGGTTTGCTTCCTACATCATCTATCCCATTATTTCGATCTGGATGACGATTCGGCAGCCATCCATGATGCGAGCCGCCTCCCTGCCTGGACCTAAGCTTGCTGTCTGGGCAAAGAACTTTTTACTCGCCCAGGGCATCCTCATCTCCTTGCTCTCGGTTGCATTGTTCTTTGCACCCGCATTCATGTCCGTACTCTGGCCGTGGAAAGTGGATGTTGTGCTGGCGCAGATGTACGCCGGTCCGCTTCTGTCCTATGGGCTGGGCAGTTACTGGTTTTCGAAACAGGAGCAGGCATCGGGGGTCAGTTCCATCGTCCCTGCCATGCTGGCATTCACGCTGGCGACCCTGGTCGTATCGATCAAACACGTCAGCCTGTTCTCATTCAATGAGATTTCCGACCTGATCTGGTTCGGCTGGTTCAGCCTCTCATCAATATTCCTTGCCGTGATGACCCTGAAAAAAGCGTAGACAAGCAGGTTCTACCGGGTTGTGATCGTGTGCTCTACAATCTTGTTAAAAGGCAGAATATTTCATAAATGTAAGTCACCTATAATTAAATGTTGAATAGAATCGGTGAATATCTTAATATAAAAGAGGTTCACCCTTGGAAACGGTCCACATCAACATCCCATTATTAAAGTCCCTGCTCTCGCTGGCTACTGTTATTGAAGCCAAGGATCCCTACACAGGCGGACACACCTGGCGCGTCAGTCGGTATGCGCGCATGTTATCTGAAAAGGCCGGCCTGTCAAGAGACGAAGCGTTCATCGTCTACTTTGGAAGCATGGTCCATGATATCGGCAAGGTCAGTGTCCCTGAACCGATCCTGAGCAAACCCGATCGACTCACCACGGTTGAATATGACATCATCAAAAAACATCCCGCCATAGGCAGGACACTGGTCTATGATCACCCCCTGGGGTTGTGGACACTCGATATTGTCACTTCACATCATGAACGTTTCGATGGCAGGGGATATCCTTATGGGCTGGCCGGTGAGCAGATCAACATCATGGCACGCATTGTTGCCATAGCCGATGCCTTTGATGCAATGACCAGCACACGCCCCTACCGCGCCGGGATGTCATCCGAGGCTGCCTGCTCACTAATGGAAAAGGAAAGTGGAGCTCAATTTGATCCCCTCCTATTGCCTTATTTTCTTGATATGGTAAATAACGGTGAGCTTGACCATGTGCTTGGCCATAGTTCCGATGAACATCTGATGCACACCTGCCCGGATTGTGGTCCCATTGTTGCGCTGCCGCTTGCCACAAGAGATGGTGATCAGGTAATCTGTCCAAAATGCCGGGGCATCTATAACGTCCATGCCAGCGGGGGTGGTTACGAGATCGAATGGATCGGCACGGTAGACTTCACCTGGATACCCCAGCCGGATGTCGATACAATTTCCGATGTTATTGCCAATGCTCCCCGAGTACTCCGGCTACCATCCACCTCCATTGACCTGCTCGCGACGGCTGTATAAAACTACAAGTAAACCGTAGACACAAAAACCGTCGCGAGGCGGCTTTTGTGTCTACGGCGATATACGGGCGAAACAATCTTATTTCTTCTTCGTTACGATATTTACCCGATGCCATGCGTTATTCATGTATCCCTTGAAATTCCACACATCCTCGATATCTTTCGGCTGGACGTTCGCGGCACTATCCACCGCGCGCACAACGAGTTGATGATTCCCCGCCTTCAAATTCAAATCGACATGCCATAATTGCCACGACCATCGCTGCGCATCATCGGTTAATTCGGCTTGCGTCCACGTCTTGCCGCCGTCGTGCGAAACATCCACACGCGCCACGTCTCTCTCTCCGCCCGCCATAGCGTATCCCTGCACGGTCACAATGCCCGCGGAGATTTGATCACCATCCTGATGCGAGCAGATCACCGATGTCACATTCGACTCGCCCAGCATCATGCCTTCGTCCCATTTCACGTTTTCCGCGTTCGTTTGCGGCGAAAAAAAGCGATACGCCTTGCGCTGAAAATAATTCGCCGACGGATCATCCTGCACCGTAATACGCGTCAGCCACTTTACACTCCGCGCGCCGATATAACCCGGCACTACCACACGCAAAGGGAAACCATGCGGAGGCGGCAACTCCTCGCCATTCATCTCATACGCAAGAATGACGTCGCCCTTCATCGCCTTTGATAACGGAATGGAACCGCCGTAGTTAAACCCCTGACCCAGACGTTCCGTTTCATCCAACCCGACAAAGTCCACGTGGAGACGAATGCCCGCTTCACCGTCCACGCCCGAACCTGCCAGAACATCCCGAAGCCTTACCCCTGTCCACATCGCGTGACCGATCGCCTCTGTACCCCATGGCAATTCCTTGGGAATCGGTTTCAAGCGAATCAACTCCTCGCGCCGGTTCCCTGCACACTGCAGAGTCGCTGGGACAGTCACACGCTCGAACTTGTTTTTGATCTCATCCATTGAAAGTGATAAATGCTTCGTGACTTTTCCAGTAACTTCCAATCGATACTTGTCAACATTCACCTCAGGCACGTCGCCATGACTGCGCACGAAGAACAGGTCATTTGGCGTGATTTGTGACTGGATAATACGCAAAGGTGGAGGTCCCCCGTTAAAAGGACTCTGACTCCGCACAATAAATTCAGAATGTTTTCCAAATAGTGGTTTCATATACAGAAATAATACCCGATTATTCCTGTATTTCCATATGTGAAATCAGGTATCATCAATCAAAAAGCAAAGGACAATCTTATGGCTTCAATATTGATCATTATCCTGGTCGGTCTGGCTGGCGGAATCGCAATAGGACTACAAAGCCCCATGTCCAGTCTGATCGCTCAGAAATTGGGAATTTTCGAAAGTGTATTTATCGTCCACCTCGGCGGGGCATTGATCGCCTTGATACCGCTGCTGGTTTACGGCAGCAAGCTTGCGCAGTGGCGCAATGTGCCGTGGTACGCGCTTGGCGCAGGATTCTTTGGGTTGATCGTAATCAGTGCACTCAGTTATATGATCCCGCGCGTGGGTGTTGCCGCAGCGATCACGACCCTCATCGCGGGTCAACTTTTGATGGGAATAATCCTGGATCATTACGGATTATTGGGTGCGGCAATCAAACCCCTAGATGTGACACGCATCATAGGGATATCGGTTGTAATGGTGGGAGTTTGGTTGACCGTAAGGTGAGAAAATGTTTCGCCATTTTTCGGTTGCCGCCCCTCAGGGATATGTTAATATGCACAGAAGTCTGAAATCTTGAAGCGAAAGGTTTGGTTGTCATGAAGCCATTATTGACCGACCATGAAACTTTATATAAAGCATTGATCAACCGGGACAGTTCCTTTGAAGGCGTTTTTATCGCGGGTGTAAAAACGACCGGAATTTTTTGCCGACCAACGTGCACCGCGCGAAAGCCCAAACGTGAGAATGTCGAATTTTTCGGTTCTGCACAGGATGCTCTCCTGCACGGCTACAGACCGTGCAGAGTCTGCAAACCGATGGAACACAAGGGGGCTCCGCCCAAGTGGCTGAAACCCCTGCTTGACGAGGTGACGAACACCCCTCACTACAAATTGAAAGACAGCGATCTTAGGAAACGAGGATTCAACCCCAGCCGTGTACGATACTGGTTCAAAGAACAGCATGGCATGACATTTCAGGGATATATGCGCGCGCTCAGAATAGGCAAGGCGTTTGGAAGAATCAGACACGGGAGTAAGGTTGCTGACACAGCATTTGATTCCGGTTATCAATCGTTGAGTGGTTTTACTGACTCATTCAAAAAGACTGCCGATTTCCCTCCAAGCAAGAGCACGGAGAATCATATCATTCCGACTACAAGGATTCTGACGCCGCTGGGTCCCATGCTGGCAGCTGCTACTGAATATGGAATTTGCCTGCTTGAGTTCATCGACAGAAGAATGCTGGAGACAGAAATAAAAAGGTTAAGCAAACGCTTGAATGCCAGATTCGTCCCTGGCTCATCCAGATTCTTTGATAATTTGAAAGATCAATTGGATGGGTATTTTTCTGGAAATAGAACATCATTCGATATCCCACTCGTGGCGCCCGGCACGGAGTTCCAAAAAAAGGTGTGGGCGGGTTTGCAGACCATTCCCTTCGGCGCAACCTGTTCCTACAAACAACAGGCACAGGCGATCGGTCAACCCACGGCGGTTAGGGCAGTGGCAAAAGCAAATGGGGATAACAGTATAGCCATCCTTATTCCATGTCACAGGGTCGTTGGTGTTAATGGTGAACTTGTAGGATACGGCGGCGGGTTGTGGCGCAAGCAGTATTTATTGAATCACGAATCCGGCAACCTGTAGGTTAAAGTTTCATGATGGTAAAACTTCAACTTAATTCCTATCGCGCTATTTTACAAAACAGGAATTTTCGTGCCTTCTGGTCGGGTTTTCTTATCCCAATCATTGGAACAAAGATAATCATCGGGTTATCATCGGTAATCATTGGAGCGCCCGGATTGGCGGG
>DNDO01000157.1:0-7500 GCA_003484265.1 Anaerolineae bacterium | reverse complement strand
AGCGCCCGGATTGGCGGGTACAAAGGTGAAGGAACTTATATGGGCTGGTGGGGACTAATTATTCCCTGGAGTCTTTGGTTACGATCACATCATGGATCATGTGTGCGTAACGGTTCTGCAACCTGATGAAGTGACTCTGAATCGCATCTGCCTCCGAGCCTTCGGGCGCAAGGAATCGCCCGCTTTCTACGCCGTGCCTCGCGATCTCACGGCATACGGCTTCAGTGATTAATTCAGCCAGTAGAACCTGTCCCTGTACGGTGGTGTCCAAACGGTTTTGGCTGTCTAGGTATAGTTTGACGGACGGCGCCGCTGTGGCGACGACGATGGTCGAGTTGACCCGGTCAAGATACACACGCTGGCGCGGATCCATGCGGTCGTCGAAGCGGATATCTGTGAACAACCCATGATGCTTTCTCGGTTGGGTATCGTCAATCGCCTCTTTCCTTGAGCGGACCTGTACCACTGCTTCCGTCTTTTGATCGCTCAAATAGGCAGTTACCACGCCTTCATTGCCGACCTGTTTCCCCTCCACTCGAACTTTAGAAATACCAACGTTCGGATTTCCCTTCAACGCCTTTACAAATACCTTGGGGGTTAACACGTCCACTTCGGGATTATCTGATACTACGAAGACTGTCACGCCATCTTGAACGATATCGTTCAACTGCACATGCAGGGTCAACGTTGCGGTCTGTCCCGTTTGGACAAAGATTCTTTCAGGGACAAATCCCAGTCCGGATGGAGGCGGTTCGATCCCCTGTCCCGATGATGAACCGTCGCTTCGTTCCTTCAACTCAGAGGATGCTATGACATTCAACTCGCGGAGAGTCTTGTCGAGTTTTTTGCGCAGACGTTTGTCGAGTTTCATCTGCTCGTCCTGCATGGCGTGTTCGCGTTCCACCTGTACCAACGGATCGATACGATCCTCCACTGCCTGCTTTAACACCTTCGCAAACGGATGCGTCCAGTTGATGCCGTCGCGTGTGGCGGTCAGCACGGGCTCATCGTTCTTCAAGAGGTCGTGCAGGTAATCGCATTCGAGCGAGCCGTAAAAAAATGACGCATACGGGTCGTTCTCGAATTTGAGCATGGTCAGCGCAATGACCGTGGACTGGCTGATGACGAGCAACCCGCCATCGGCATAGTCGCCCTCCTCTCCGCGCGTGGAGAGTTGAATCTTCGACCTCAGCACCTGTAATCGCGCGTCGGCTGGAAAGCCTTCGATGTTGAAGCGCTCATCAAGTACCATCTCACCCTTGGGCGGTTTGTAGGAGAGCACATATTCATGTTTAACCTTGTCCACGCCTGTCAGGTTTCTAAGTATGATCATGCGGGAAGGGTTGCCCATGATCGTGCGCAGTTCATAATGCCGTTGCAGGTAATTGCGCATATTGTCGAACTGCGGCATCTTCACGTCGTCGCGTGAAACAATGATCTCGATCTCTGTGCCATTGTTTTCGGGTATGCCGTGTTTATCTCTGTCTTTGTCGGTTATCGGAATTGGGTCGTCCAGGTTGAAGGTCGGCACGCCATCCTTGAGCAGGAGCGAACTGCGATAGAGCTGGTTGTCCTTTACCGAGTTTACGTAGCCGTATCCCAAACCGAAGATGGCATCCTTGAGTCCGCGCCCCCACATGCCGCGCACGTGCTTGTCTTCCTTTAATCCGCTGGTGGCTTCACCATAGGTGCCGACCACCTTGTCCATATGTACGTCGTTCATGCCCTCGGCAAAGTCGCGCACGCGGATCACAGAATTCCTTCTCTTACGCCATACGTCGATGATGATCTCGCCGCTGGCGTGCCCGCCCGCATCCTCGAGGCGAGAGTAACTATCGTTGCTGTTGGTGATGATCTCGACCAACGCGCGCAAAACGTCCTTGCGGATCGCCTGATCCGCCTGCTGCAGGGCAACCCTGTCGGCGTATTGCAGTTTGCGGCTTTTGATCATTCCTTGCCTTTCATTTCTTCTTTGTCGTCTTCCGTACTTTTTTCTTCGCGGTTTCTTTCTTTGCGACAAGCAGGTGCGGGAACTTGTCTTCACAGAACGCAAGGAACTTTCCAAGGTCTTTGCGTTCATGGATATTTGCATATTCCTTGAACTGCACCAGGTTGCGGGTCAACGTTTCAGCGGGAGATTCCATTGTGCACATCAGGAGACTCCTGAAATCGAACTCGTTGAGCGGCAGTTTCTTCTGGTAATGCTTATACGCGTCGGACATTTCTATCGACCTTACGTACTTCTTCGCATGCGCTTTTAGTTCTGGATGAATGACCTGCGCAGGGATGGCTGTGGTCTTTACAGCTTTGGGTTTCGGCGCGCGCGGAGCTTTCATCACCTTACCGAGTAGTTTTTCGATTTTACCTGCGCGTTTGATTCCCTTTGCTGTTAATTCAAATCCTTTTGTGGCATTGCCGCGCAGGTAGCCCTTGCTTTTACTGTCGCTCCAGCGTCTGCTGACCATGCCCGAATCGGGCCACTGAGGATACTTCCGCAGGGAGAACCTTTTCGGGAAGAGAACGAAACAAGCAGAGATAATATCTTCGGACGTGATCTCTGAACCCTGTGTGTGAAGGTAATAAACCGAATAGAGCACCAGATCGTTCAGAGTGATCTTCGAGTAGTGTTCGGGGTTGAATCTTGGCGGGGCTGATTTTTTTGGCACGTTTCCTCTCTTGAATCTTACCGCATTTCTGTTGATGGCATTATTTTTGCTTTATTCCCGATAAGCTACAGCGGAATAGAATTCCTTCAGGAATCTAGATGGGGCTTTTGCTACAAGTCGCGGCTTAGTGAATCCTGCGTGCGGAGCAAGTGAGCGATAAGTTTCAAATGTCAACGGATACGGCACCCAAAGGTTGCCAGAGTCTACGTTGTATTCGACGAGGAGCAGGGCGCCGTTTGGTTTCAAGAAACCCCGAACCTTTTGTAATATCTTTTGTTTGTCCGTGAAGAAGTGCAGGGAGTTTGCCATCACAATCCCGTCGAACGGAGGAATGTCAAGAGGTCGGGAGAAATCCTTTTGTAACGGGATCAAATTATCGGTCGTATGGAAGCGGGCGAGGTGGGAATTCACCAACTCTCGAAGCGACGATTTATCCTTGTCCACCGCATAAATGACAGCGGCCGATCCGACCAATTCGCGCAGCGCCAAAGTGAACGCGCCTCTCCCTGCGCCGAGGTCTGCATAGGTTCCGCCTTGCGGTAAGGTGGCGGGGCGCAATAAATTAACATGATCGGTATGGTCCATACGCGAATGGTATCATAAGACAACTCATGCAAATGTATCCCAACCTGCCTGCCTTGACCACCGAGCAAATGATCGAAGTAGACCGTCTGATGATCGAAGAGTGGGGAATTTCGCTTATCCAGATGATGGAAAATGCAGGGCGCAATCTGGCTGGGTTAGCAAGACAGTTGTTGCAGGAATTGCATGGAAGGAAAATCGTCGTGTTGTGCGGCGCGGGAAATAACGGTGGCGGCGGCATGGTCGCGGCCCGTCATTTGCACAATTGGGGTGCGGAAGTTGAGGCAGTCATGGTCGGCGACGAGAGTCGACTCAAAGAAATTCCAGCGCATCAATGGAAAATTCTCAGACACATGGATGTTGTCGTCACCGATTTTGATTTGAGCAAAGCCGACCTGATCCTCGATGCAATGATTGGGTACGGCGTAAGAGGAAACCCGCGCGAACCGATCGCTGGATGGATTCGACGTGCCAACGATAGCAGAGTCCGCATCCTTTCGCTTGACGCGCCCTCTGGCTTGGATACTACAATGGGAGTACCCGCCACGCCTTGCATCTGCGCTCATAACACGCTGACGCTTGCCCTGCCAAAAACGGGACTGCTCACACCCGAATCCAAACCGTTCGTCGGCGAGTTATATCTTGCAGATATCAGTGTGCCGCCGGAATTATATGCTTCATTGAATATAAATATATCTTCCCCGTTTGAATCAGACACGATTGTTAAACTGACGTAATGTGTCCGTCGTATAATTGTTTCAGAGGTGCCCCATGATGAACAACCGTCAACTTGCAGATACGTTCACGCTGATCGGTAATTTATTGGAGATCAAAGGCGAGATCATTTATAAAACGCTGGCTTACCGCAAAGCCTCTGAAAGCCTGATGGGGCTTGGGCGCGAGGCTTCCGAGTATTGGAAGGATGGCAAACTCGAAGACATCCCCGGTGTGGGCAAAGCCATCGCGGAAAAGATCGATGAACTGCTCAAGACAGGCAAATTGGAATTCCTTGAGAAGCTGAAAAAGGAAGTCCCTGAGGAATTGGCCGGGTGGCTCGCCGTTCCGGGGCTTGGACCAAAAAAAATAGCGATGATCTGGAAGGCGTTGAACATAACGGCTCTTTCGGATCTCGAATCTGCCGCCAAGGAGGGGAAACTTCGCGACATGCCCGGCATGGGCGCAAAATCAGAATCAGCAATTCTGGAAGGTATCGCCTCACTCGCCCGGCGGTCGGGACGAATCCCGTTGGGACGAGCCTATCCGCTGGCGCAGGACATCATCAAGACTCTCAAAAAGGTGAAGGGAGTCGTCGATGCGGAACCAGCCGGCAGTTTAAGAAGGATGCGTTCCACAGTCGGCGACCTCGATATTTTGGTGGCAGCTAAGGACTCATCCGCAGTGATGGATGCGTTCACGAGTCTGCCGGGTGTATCGCGTGTGTTGGGGAAAGGTGAAACGAAATCGTCCATCGAATTCACGGACGGCGTGCGTGCGCAGGTGTGGGTGTACCCGCCCAGGGAATTTGGGACGGCGCTGCAGTACGCGACAGGGTCGAAGGATCACAATGTTGCGCTTCGGCAGATCGCTCTCGATAAGGGGTTATCGTTATCGGATCACTCGTTCAAGAAAATGAAGGGCAAGGGAGAGATCTTTTGCACGACCGAAGAGGAAGTGTATAAAACTCTTGGGCTGGCCTGGGTGCCGCCCGAACTTCGCGAGGGGCGCGATGAAGTTGCGCTGGCTAAGAAAAATAATTTGCCCAAGTTAATTGAGGTGAAAGACATCAAATCGAATTTGCATATGCACTCGACGTACAGCGACGGCAAATCGAGCATGATGGACATGGCAAAAGCCGCGATCAAACGCGGATTGAAAGTGATCGTGTTTTCAGACCACTCGGTGAGTCTCGGCGTGGCGAATGGTCTCTCGATTGAACGGCACAAACAACAAGCCGCCGAGATCAAGAAGATCCAAAAGGAACTCGGCGATAAGATATTGATTCTGCATTCCAGCGAAGTGGAGATCAAAGCCGACGGTTCGCTCGATTACCCCGATGAGTTCCTTGCGTCGCTCGATCTAGTGGTCGCTTCGCTTCATTCCAGTCTGCGCCAGCCGCGCGAGAAGATTACCGAACGTTTGTTGAAAGCTGTCAACAACCCCCACGTAGATATTATCGGTCACCCAACGGGACGCGAAATACCCAACCGCGAAGGCGCGGACCTGGATATGGAGGTCATCTTCCAAGCCGCCGCAAGATCAGGCGTGGCAATGGAGATGAGCGCAAGTCCCTACCGCCTCGACCTTGACGATGCGCATGCCCGCCGCGCAAAAGAATTAGGCGTGCTTCTCAGCATCAACACTGACGCGCATTCAGAGGAAGAGTATGACCTGCTTCATTACGGCGTTGCTATTGCCCGCCGCGCCGGGCTTACGAAGAATGATGTGATCAACACCTGGTCAGCTGATAAGTTGGTGAAGTGGTTGAAGAAGCGAGGTAAATAAGCACCTTCACTCAGGGGCTTAACCCCTGAATGAACGGAAATTAGAAAATTGGATATCTTGCTCGGAAAATTCAACGGCTGTTTATCCCTTTTGGATTGAATTGCATAGAAAGGAAAAAAATGAACCAAAACAATGATCCTCAAAAAACAAAACGCATGGTTTTGACCGTCAGCGGGCTATTCGATGCGTTGATCGGCGCTGGAATCCTGCTGGTCGGTTTTGGCTTTTTCCCGGTAGACATTGCCGAATTTGGAATACCGCAATGGGTGATCCTCGTGGTTGGGGGAACGATGTTCATCGCGGGGACGTGGATGGCTGTTCATAACTATTCAAGGTTGAACGAGTGAATTTTCCAAACCTCACAACGCAAAACGCCGGTAGCAAATGATGCTACCGGCGTTTTTATTTAATGCTTGACAACCTATCTTATTGTGATATTATTCACAATAAATCGTATCCGAATTGTCCAGTTTAGGAGGATGATATGGCAGGCAAAGTTTTGCTCATCAATCCGGCGAGGCACTTCATCGCCAATCATAACGGGTTGGGATACCTCGTCCCCCTCGGGCTGGTCAGTATCGGCGGTCCATTGATCGACGATGGGTTTACGGTGAAATTGATCGACCACGATGCTTACGGCTGGTCATTCAAAAAGTTGGTCGAAGAAGTTGGGAAATTCGATCCAGATTATGTACTACTCGGGCATTCGGGGTCAACTGCCACACACAAGACCGCCATCAAAACAATCCACGAGATCAAAAGGACCTACCCAAATATCACGGTCATTTACGGCGGCGTATATCCCAGTTATGCTGACAAAAGCATCATGCGCGAATGCGGCGAAATAGATTTCATCGTCCGCGGTGAGGGCGAGCAAACAATCGTCGGCTTGGTGAGAACGCTTGAAAACGGCGGCGAACTCGAATATGTGGACGGCGTCACGTGGCGCCATGGGGATGAGATCATAGCGAACCGTTCGCGAAACCCGATTGTGAATTTGGACCAATACCGTCCCGGTTGGGAACTGGTGGATTGGTCCCTTTATCAATTATTCGGCTTCAAACGCGCGGCCGGTTTGCAATTCAGCCGCGGTTGCACCTTGACGTGCAGTTATTGCGGTCAATGGATGTTCTGGAAAAAATGGCGGCATCGCAGTCCTGAAAATATCGTCGAGCATTTGAAGGTTCTTAAAGAAATATATAATGTGGATTACGTCTGGTTCGCCGACGAAAATTTTTCAGCGGATAAAGAAACGGTCAAACGCCTGCTCGAGTTGATCATCGAATCCAAACTTGATCTCAGCCTCAACATCAACATGACCGCCGCAGACGTGGTGCGCGACGCAGACATCCTCCAGCGCTACAAAGCCGCGGGCGTAGACTATATCGTCATGGGCGTTGAATCGCTCAAAGACAGTGTTGTTGCCAACATTCGAAAGAACAACCCCTTCGATGTTTCGAAGGAAGCGGTGCGGTTACTGCACGCACACGACATCATCAGCCTGACGAACATTATCTATGGGTTGGAGGATGAAAGTTGGAAAACCCTTTGGGAAAAGTTCAAAGGCATGCGCGAACTGGATTCAGATATTCTCAACGCCTGCTACATCATGCCTCACTTTTGGACGGCGCAGGGACGGACCGTTAAACCGTCCGAGATCATCCAGAGCGATCTCGACAAGTGGTCATATCGCAACCAGGTCGTTGCCACACCGTATCTCACGCCATTCGAATTGTTCCTCGGCGTGAAA
>DNDO01000209.1 GCA_003484265.1 Anaerolineae bacterium | reverse complement strand
GATTTTTATAGATCGGGAGGACGCACTTGCCGCCCGTGAAGGATTCAAATCCGCAATAGGTATAGTACGTGGTGTAGATGCCCAGGGAATAATAAACTGTAACAAGCACAAAGGATACGATCGCGATCCGCTTCATCAACTGCTGCAGGTTTTCACGTAGGGTAAACAGCCCGGCAAAGCCCAGGAACAATAAAGGCGCGAACGGAATATAGTACCGTCCGTGCTTTGCAAGAGCCAGCACGCCGCCGGTCACGTAGTTGGGCGCGAACGCGATCGTGTAAATGGCCGCACAGCAAAAGAGGAACATTCCGATCAGGAACATCCTTGTTTTTACGGGCATCCTGACAACCTGCGGTTCGGCAAGGAAGGCCGCGATGAGAAAAAGCGACGAAAAGACATAGACCTGCCCCGGCACCGTCCCAGCCCAATATCCGTACGCCGCCATCCAACCCTGTATTTGATCGCGCAGGGTCAGGACCATTCCCTGCAAGAGCGGTTTAATGAAACTGAGCGGGTCTGAAAGAATGACGCTGGATTGCTGTGAGATGCTTTGCGAGCCTTCGCCCGAAAAGACTGAACCCTGCGAAGCGACAACCCACCAACCGGCGTTCAAGGCGACTGCGAGCAGCGCGCCCCCGCCCAAAACGAACATCCATTTTTTGGATGGCATTGGATGTTTTATCAGGATCAGTAATAACGGGGACAATATGACTGCGCCCGGCTTGGCAAGCCCGAGGAGGATCAAAAGTCCGCTCGATACCCAGATCGAGCGGGGGCGGAGGCCGGAGCTCTCATTCGAATACATCATCACCACCCAACCGATGAACGCGAAACTGACAGCCGCTGTGAAACCATCCGCATTCAAGGTCGTGGCTTGATACATCGCGGACGGCATCAGCGCAAGCGCCGCAAGGATCCATTTACCGTATGGCGCCGCGCGGATCATTACATATGCCCCGGCCATATAGATCAATAACCCCGCAAATTTTTGGAACATGATCGTCGGCAGGATGGGGAAATCATACTTCCACCACAACAGCCTGCCGATCATTGCCTGCGGAAAAAATATCACCGGCGAATAGATAGACTGGGTCTTCTGCCCGTAACGATATTTGTCGAAAGTGCTGAACCTCCGCAAAAACGTATCGCGCTCGAACAGATCGAATGCGGGGCTTTGCACCAGCCTGCGCTGGTATGAAAGATCGGACACATCTTGATGTATCTTGGGGTCCGGGAAATTCGGCATGAATTCAAGCTGAGACATGTAATAGATGCGCACCATGTGCCGCTCTTCGTCGAACCCCGCTCCATACGGAACGATGATGCAATACAGAATCCCCACCAGCAACCCGGCAACCAGAAAAAAGTTGGCCGGGTCAAATGTACTTTTTTTTCTCTCAAGCATGTCTTGTCAACGCATCCGTCATCTTTGCCACGCGGCTCATCTCTTTTACATCATGCACTCGGATGATGTCCGCGCCGCGCGTGATTCCAACTGCAACTGTCGCGGCGGTGCCTTCGATCCTTTCGTCCGCGGGCAGATCCAATGTAAAGCCGATAAACGATTTTCTGGAGGTTCCCAACAACACTGGATATCCCAACGCGCGAATTTCATCGAGCCGGTTGATCAGTTCCAGGTTGTGCTCGCGCGTCTTTCCAAAGCCGATGCCTGGGTCAAGGATGATATGCCTTTCCTCGATCCCGGCCCTTTTCGCCAGATCCACGCTGACGAGTAATTCGCGCTTCACGTCTTCGATCAGGTCACCGTATTCAGAGCCGATGTACGCATTCCCCAACTGTTCACGGACCTCGACACTCGCTGGATTACTGCGATTGTGCATCAATATCACAGGTGCGTTAAAGGCTTTCGCAACCGAAGCAAGCTCGGGGTCCGCTCGAAGCGCCCACACGTCATTGAGAATGTGTGCGCCAGCTTTGAATGCTTCCTCCGCCACCCTGGCTTTATAGGTATCAATTGAAATCAATGTTTCAGGGAATTGTTTGGATATGGCCTGGATAACGGGGATGACCCGATCCATCTCTTCCTCCGCGTTAACCGCAAGCGAACCGGGGCGGGTCGACTCGCCGCCGATGTCGAGGATGTCGACGTTGTGTCGAAGATAATGCTCGACCCGCCGTTCTGCACGTTCGATCATTTCCCCGTTGGACATAAGCCCATCGCCCGAAAACGAATCAGGCGTAATATTGACGATGCCCATCACGTACGTGCGGGAACCCCAGTTAAATATTTGGTTTCCGATTTGGAGGGATGAAGATTTCACAAAGTAGTCTGCCACGGTGAACACGGAGTTTTTGAGTTTTTCTCAGGTCCCCTGTGGCGAGGGCTTTAGGGTATCTGATCCAGCGGACGCGAGAGCCAGGCTTCGGCTTCGTTGATATCTGAGAATATCTTCATCGCGGAGGCTGTGCCCGCCAATGCTAGCGACGCAACATTTTGGATGCCTTCCGCCACTTTTGCATCCGCCACCACAACTGCCACACGGATGTTGCGCGCCGAGGGGTCGCTGTTCGCCTCCACCGCAGCGCGGATGGCTTTTTCGGGAATCTCTTTTACAGCGCGCAGGTCGTACAGGTTGCGCGTGCGTCCAGTTGAGCCGAGCAGGTGTTCCATCGCGAACTCGCGCCAGTCGCTGAGTGTTGCGTCTGAAAGGTCGGTAAATGTCAATGTCAGGCCGCCATCCCCGCGGCGTACAACGGATAGTCCAACGCCTGGCTTGGGCGTCCAGTTCAGGGGTTTGATCTCATTCATTTTCGTTCCTCCGATTGAATATAGAGGGATTATACCCTCTGCTATTTGCTGTTCTTCCCATATTTGACAATTCCGCGCATCTCACAGAATGCCATGAGTTCACGGATTTTCTTCTTCTTAACCGGATGCATAAGATCGGGAGCGATGTCCATCATCGGCAATAGGACGAATCCCCGATCGTGCAGTTGTGGATGAGGGATGACCAGCGGCGGGGTCTCAATTATCAGGTCATCATAAAAAAGGATATCGATGTCGATCAAGCGCGGTCCGTGGCGGAAGGTCGCCGTCCTTCCAAGACCGATTTCAAGCCGCTTGATATGCTTGAGTAAAGGTTCAGGTTCGAGATAGGTGGTCGTCTTTACCGCCTGGTTGAGGAATTTATCCTGTTCGGTGTAACCCC
>DNDO01000247.1 GCA_003484265.1 Anaerolineae bacterium | reverse complement strand
GATCAGCAATAGAACAAAATACGCATCCATATTATGAAGGTCTGCGCCGCCGCCGATTTTCAAGCTGACTACAAGTCCGCCAAGGAAGAGCACGAGTAAGGCGGCAAATATGAATAACAATCGCACCGGATGAAAGTTATTTACCCTGCCTCGCAACACCAAATAAATCACCAGCCAAATCGAAAACGAAGCCAACACAACTGATGGCAATATACCCAGTTGATATGATGCATTCGGGAACAATCTGTACCATAACAGATCAGAAGAAAGGCTAGTGTAAAAGAGTTCGGGCGGTACTCCAGAAATCGCGATATAAATTCTTTGAGAAATGAACGCGGTCGATGCGCCGACCATAAACCAAAGCGCTGGCTTCACTAAATATCCCCACACACTTTTTCCGTTGAACGGAACTTCAAGTAAATATAAAAGTGCCGCGATCATTCCGGGTACAGGATACCAGTTCACGCGGCTCCATCCGCACCAGATAGATGCAAAAAGCACAACGATCCAGGTTTTACGGTTCTCATCATTCGAAAACCCATACATAAGAATAATGACCGGCACAGCAAGATGAAAATAAAGCGGACCCATGAACAGGTACAGCAGCATCCCAAGTGTAACCAGCGATCGAGTTGGTTTTTCCTGAGTCGATAAACGCTTCATCATTCCAGGGACTATTGCCCCGACCAATATTAGCCTGATCGTAACCTGCCAGAATCTATGCACCCAGAGCGGGGCACTGACGAGATATGGAGGCGCAAGCAACAGGTGCAGTGTGGGGTGCAGAATAGGCAGTGAATATTCCTGTCCGTATACCATCTTGGAAAGGAAAAGGGAGGGATAATAATAGCGGCTAGTCTCGGACCATCCCATCGCAAACGGGTAACTGGTCACATGGGAAAATTGAACTGCCAACAAATGAAATGTTGTTTGAAATAAAACAATCGCCAGGAAAGATGTAAACCACGCTGTTTCCCTCCATATGGTTCGAATCGCATATAAACCTGTCAGACTGAAATACCAAAATATAAGAAGCCGGATCCATACCTCGCCGCCGAACAAATTTCGAACAGGCGGAAACATAAATACGGCCGTAAATCCAGTAGTGGATATGACAATCAAAATCCATCCGATAAAGGGAAACTTTTTTATCAGGTGTTCGGGAGATTCAATCAGGGCGAGAAGACGTTCTTCGAAACGGGACCAGGTCAAAGTCCACGCAAGAAGCGGAATGAGTCCAAGTACGCAAAGCCCTGCGATGAGTCCCATCCATGATGTGCGGGCTGGGATGTCAATTTCAAGCGTGCGCGCGAGATTGATGGATTGCCAGATGGACAGGAATGGCAGTAATGAAATTATAAAAAGAAAGAACCGCCAAAATGAAATACGCGATGGCTGGATGATATTCATCTATTGCACTGACAATTCCTTGAGCGATTCGATCACACGCTTTTGATCCTCCCCGGTCATGTTCGTGTAAAACGGAAGACGCAGGAGTTGGTCGCTGACCTGTTCAGTGACGGGACAATCGCCTTCCCTGCCGCCATATTTTTCGCCCATCGGCGAGAGGTGCAAGGGCAGATAATGGAACACAGCCTGAATACCGCGCTCCTTTAAATGAGCAATCGCCGCCTGGCGTTTTTCGAGACTGGGGAACAGCAAATAGAACATGTGATATGTCTGTTCGCAATGCGCAGGGACAAAGGGCATCTGCACATGGTTTTCCTCCGCCCATGCGCTTAGCTCCTTGTAATAGATTTCCCATATTTGTTGGCGGCGTGATTGGATCTGTTCACGCTCTTCAAGCTGCGCAGTAAGAAATGCCGCGAGAATATCCGATGGAAGGTAACTCGAACCGACGTTGACCCACGTATATTTATCCACCTGCCCGCGAAAGAAGCGGCTTCGGTTGGTGCCCTTTTCGCGCAGAATCTCGGCTTCTTCGATGTATTTCTTATCGTTGATCAATAACGCGCCACCTTCACCAGACGTAAAGTTCTTTGTTTCATGGAAACTCTGTGTCGCCATCACACCGAATGTGCCAAGCTGCTTCCCCTTGTATTTCCCAAACAAACCATGCGCATTATCTTCGATAACGGGGATATTATGGCGGTTCGCGATCTCCATGATCGCGTCCATTTCACAGCCGACGCCTGCATAGTGAACAACGACAATGGCACGCGTCTTTGGAGTGATCAAAGCCTCGAGTTTGGTTTCGTCCATATTTAGGGTATCAGGACGAATGTCTGCAAAGACCGCTTTCGCACCGCGCAGGACAAAGGCATTGATCGTGGAAACGAAAGTGAACGATGGGACGATCACCTCATCCCCATCCTGCAATTCAAGAAGCAACGCAGACATTTCCAGCGCATGTGTGCAGGATGTCGTCAAAAGAACCTTGGGAACGCCGATCGTTTCCTCCAGCAGAGCATGGGCTTTCTTAGTGAACTGTCCATCACCCGAAATGTGGTTGTTTTGCAAGGCTTGCTGCATGTATACAGATTCTTTACCGACCGATGTTGGCTTGTTGAATGAGATCATAATTCTCTCCAAAGTTATTCAGGGATCCACACAACGGCGGAACCCGTCAGGCAAACTTCGTTATTTTCGTTCAAGATGTTCGTATCCAATATCAAGCGCCTTTTTGCAGTAATTACTTCAGCGACCTTAACTTCAACCTTTACCGTCGTATCCACATATACAGGTCGCTTGAAGAGAGAATTTTGAGAGATGTATATGGTGCCCTGCCCGGGATAGTCCATTCCCAATACTTTCGAGATCAACCCTCCAAGGAAAGCCCCGTGGACAAGACGCTTCTTGAAAAACGATCTCTCTGCAAAATCAGAATCGAGATGGATCGGGTTAAGGTCGCCCACAACCTCCGCAAATTTTTTTACGTCTTCCGCAGAAATATGCCTTTCAATTGAAAAGCCATCACCAGTTCGATAAGAAAAATCAGTGGTCATATAAATTCCTTGTCAGGCGTTCTTCACAACTTCCAGAATGTATTGCCCGTAACTGTTGCTGGATAATTCCTGCCCCAGTTCCAGCAGTCGTTCCTTTGAGATGAAACCCTGACGATAGGCAATTTCTTCTGGGCATGAGATCATCAGTCCCTGCCGTTCTTGAACCGTTTGGATAAACGACGCTGCTTGAAGCAACGATTCATGAGTTCCAGCATCCAGCCATGCCACACCGCGGCCAAATAACTTCGCTTTTAACTGTTTCCTCTCGCGGTAGATATTATTCAGGTCCGTGATCTCGATCTCTCCGCGGGCAGATGGATTAAGGGACTCTGCGAACTTCACAACCTGATTATCATAAAAATAAATACCTGGAACTGCGAAACTTGACTTGGGCTTTTTGGGTTTTTCCTCGATGCTCAGCACATTTTCATTTTCGTCAAATTCAACAATTCCATATCTTTCTGGGTCCTGCACTTTGTATCCAAAAATGATCGCGCCATCCTTCAATGCCGCGCAACTCTTCAACAAAGATATCATCCCCTCACCATAAAAAATATTATCCCCAAGCGTCAGGCATACTGGGCTGTCGCTGATAAACTCCCGTCCCACCAAAAATGCATCAGCGAGACCACGCGGCTCTGCCTGCTCGGCATATTCAAACTTCAAGCCCCATCGTGAGCCGTCCTTCAGTAGATCGCGAAACAATGGCAACGCTTCTGGTGTGCTAATAATAAGTATCTCGCGTATCCCTGCCAGCATTAACATCGAAAGAGGATAATAGATCATCGGCTTGTCGAAGACAGGCAGAATCTGTTTGCTGAGAGCAATCGTGAGCGGATAAAGACGGGTACCCTTCCCGCCCGCCAATATAATTCCTTTCATTTGGATTCCTCCGCACGCCACGCATAATTTTTTTTGATCCAGTCTCCATACGAATCACTACTGACTTGATCCACCCAGTCTGGATTCGACAGGTACCATACGATTGTGCGACGCAAGCCCGCCTCGAACCCAACTTCAGCCTGCCAGCCCAACTCGCGCCTTATCTTTGTTGTATCAATCGCATATCGCTGGTCGTGCCCAGGGCGATCCGTCACAAAGCGGATCAATTCCTTATAGCTCTTCAATCCCTTAGCGCGTAATTGTGGGATCTCTACCGGCGGTGCGATATCGTCGAGCACATCGCAAATTTTGTGGACAAGGTTTAGATTTTTTTGTTCGTTACTTCCGCCGATCACATACACCTCACCCGGGGACCCTTTCTCGAAAGCTAGCTTCACGGCCTTACAGTGGTCTTCCACATAGAGCCAATCGCGAACGTTCGAGCCATCGCCATATACAGGTAGTGGTTTTCCCGAAATCGCGTTCATGATCATAAGTGGTATCAACTTCTCGGGGAATTGATAGGGACCATAATTGTTGGAGCAGTTGGTAATAACGGTTGGCAAACCATACGTATGATGGAAGGCTCTTACAAAGTGATCGCTGGAGGCTTTTGAGGCAGAGTAAGGCGAGTTCGGCGCATATGGCGTCTCTTCATTGAACCAGCCGTCGGGGCCCAATGAACCGAACACCTCATCCGTGGAAATGTGAAGGAAGCGGAACGTCTTTTTCTTATCATTGGGTAACTCATTCCAATAAACACGGGCTGCCTCGAGCAGGGTAAACGTGCCTACCACATTTGTGTGAACAAAATCCTCCGCGCTGACAATAGAGCGGTCTACGTGCGATTCAGCCGCAAAGTGGAAAACTCCAATCGGTTGATATTGAGAGAACAGGGACGAGACCAACAGGCGGTCTGTGATACTGCCTTTCACAAAAATATAATCGGGGTTATTTTCCAGATCTTTCAATGAAAGAGTGTTGGCTGCATAGGTAAGAATATCAAGATTCACCACGCGATACCTGCCGCCTTGAACCAGCAAACGGACAAAATTCGTGCCGATGAAACCGCATCCACCTGTAACGAGAACCGTTTGTTTATCAGTCATGCTCATCCTTTAATAGCTACTTTCGAAATCTATTCGATACTATTCCCAGACGGGCATATCGCCGATTGGGTACGCGGTACATAAATTTCGATGCGGGTACCGTCTGCTTCTATGGTTGCACTTGATTCGTAGTAGCAAAGTATGTATGGAGACACGTAAGTGTTCCACACATTATTTTCCTCTGCGAAAGAGCCTTCCTCTTTAATAATAAGAAACTGCCTGCCCGAAATAATTGCCGCAAAACGATGGTTTTCAAGATCATCGTAGAAACGATTCAGATATGCTTGGTTTCCGGACATCGCCATTTCCATCAGTGTCACCACTTCATAATCGTACACTAGAGGGACGTCCACATCGCCCAGCGCGATCAATTGCCGGTCGTTGATGAACAACACGGGTCCTGCTTGACCAACTTCATGTACAACATCGATCAGTTGATGATATGCCTGCTGATTCCTGGATTCGTTATATCGAGGATACGGACTGAGCATTGGGATAAGAAATAATAATGGTGTCACAAGCGCCACAGCAAACGCAGGAGACGGGCGAACTTCCAGTTTTGGAGTTCCCGGTTCGACATAAACACGTCCGCCAAACAGGTGGAGACCCACGATACCGATCAGTACTGCATATGTATCCATATTGTGCAGGTCTCCTCCGCCGCCGATCTTGGTGCTGACCACGGCGCTGCCGGCAAACAAGGCGACCAACATTGTTATCAAGCCCAGCCAACGGATCGAGTGAAGCGATGTCCTCCGTCGCACTGCCACAGCGATAATAAATATAAGAGGTCCGCTGATGAACAGGATGGCGGGAATGACGCCCATCGTAAAGTTTTCGTTGGGCCACAACCGATACCATAACAAGTCAGATGTAAAGCTGGAGGTGAAGGCGTCTGCGTTTTGCGCGTTGCCTGAAATATAAACATACATCCACTGCGCGAACAGGGCGGAGGCAAGGCCAATGAACGTCCATATAGCAGGCATTTTGAGATATTGGGTCACTTTTTTGAAAGATATCTTTTCGCTTTGGTTGGATGTTAATGGAGTTTCAAGCAGATACAGCGCAATAATGATCATGGCAGGCATCGGGAACCAGTTCACGCGGCTGACTCCGGCCCAAAGGGATGCAACGATCAAAATGACGAGCGACCTCCAGGGTTTTTTCCACGAAACGAACAACACAGGCAAAATAACCATGACTTCCAAATGATAGTAAACGCCCACACGTAAAAGGAAGAGGAATAGCCAACCAGCGGTCAGCCATTGCAAGGCATTTTCATTTTCTGAAAATGTCCTTTTGGTGATTGCAATAGATGCGCCGGCAGTCAACCCGATCCACAACAGGTATTGCCAGATGCGGTGCGCGAAAAGCCCAAGGCTGGGAATAAGGAACGGGAACGACTGAAGCAGGTAGCGTGTGGGGTGAAGCGTGGAGAGGGGAAAGACTTCACCATAAATCTGTTTCGAGAGGAACAATGACGAGTAATAGTAACGACTTCCCTCCGACCATCCGAGCGAAAGGGGGTAATCCGTCACAGAGTTAAAACGGACCATGATCTCGTAGGCGACGCCGAGCAATACCAGCGCGGTTGCAAAGCCGCCAACCCAGGATGTTCGTAGTGTAGCTTTGAGCGCGGTTGCCGCAAGCAGGACCATCCACCAACACATCCAGTAATAAAGAAGCAATAACAGTATGGGGTCATATACAGGATTTTTGACTTCCTGTCCGATCCCGAATTTGAATTTGATATAGGGAATGAGAATCAGGATCGCAGGAAAAACGAGCGCGCCGCCCACACGCCAGATATTGTTGGCAAAATGGATCCGGTCAAGCGACTCGAAAATCGATGATTTGCTTTTTGAATTTCGGATGATCAACCAGATGCACAATGCCGCAATCGCGAAACACAATACCAACATCCCGCTCCAAGTAGAACGCAGGAGATTTGCTTTAATCTCAATAAGATGTAAATAGGTGGCACGCATCATCGTCAGGTTGACGATGGTCGTGAAGGTGAGAAGTGTAAGCCAAAAGGAACGCGGCGTGGGGGATATCTTGCTCATGAATATCAATTTTACTGGAAGATATCAGCGGAAAATGATTCTTCGTCCTTTTTGGTCATGGATGCAAGCACGGATGGGAGCAGGAACGCGCCGGGCAAACTTGAAAGGATGAAGAAGGCGCGGAGCAAAACAGCGACGCTCAAGCCCACCGACGGCATCAACCCTGCCACATTGGACATGAAAAAGGTAAAGGATAATTCCTGCAAACCATACCCGTTGATGGAAATCGGGATCAAGGTGATGAAATAGGTCAGGCTCCATAAGCCTGCAACCATCCAGAACGAGATGTGGCTTCCGAGGTCGTCAATGAATATATATATCGAACCGAACAAGCAGAACATATGTACCCAACTGAATGCCAGTGAGCCAAACAAGGCTAACGGTTTTCTGAGCCAGATGCCAAAGATCGAAAACGTCCGTTTGAGGAAAGTGATGGGGTTTTGGAACCAGCCCGCAGTCAGGGGAGATGCGGACGAAGTCTGCAGGAGACTCCATGATTGTACGATCCCAACCGGAAGAGTCATCGTCATCCCCAACATGCCGATCAATCGATCCGCCGCTATCGAGGCGAGGCAGACCGCGCGGTCGAATCCCATTTGTATTGCGCCCGCCAGCCGCACTACGTCTCCACCAATGGTGGTGGGCAGAAAGTTCGATGCAAATAAACCGGTAAATGTCAGCGCAAGGCTGTCTTTGAAACGGATGTCAACGCCGCCGGAGCGCAAAAGAATATGCCACCTCCATGCTGTAGCAATGCGTGAGATCACGAATAACAATGCGACCCAGAGCAGATCGGCAACTGTTACCTTTTTGAAGGCAGTGAGAATTTCGTTCCAGCCTTCCTCTTTCAATAAAGAAACCAACAGGATGATCGCCAGTATCGTCCCTGCAAGTTGCAGTATCTGTCTACGGTTCTTCGCCCACCATTCCGTCATTTTAATTTTTCTTCCCCAACACCATCCGCACGGTATACGTCGGCTTGCTTTGTGACTCGTGATACGTACGCGCCAGAAGTTCCGCGATCAAGCCCATGAGAATTGATTGAAAACCCAATATCAACAACATAACACCGATCTGAAAGAACGGTGAACTGAGAACGGGGATAAAGAAGAACACTTTGCGGATGAATAGATATGCAAGCAGAAGAATACTTATGCCGATCAAGCCGACGCCGGTCCCGCCAAACAGACGCATCGGCTTGTGAGAATAATCGAGCAGGAATTTCACCGTGAACAAATCGAGGATGACTTTTACGGTTCTTTCCAGGCCGTATTTTGCCTCGCCAAATTTGCGCGGGTGGTGTCTGACGGGGAGTTCCGTGATCTTCGCCCCGACAGAGTGTGCGAACACCGGGATAAAGCGATGCATCTCGCCATATAACCGAAATCCCTCAAGTGACGCGCGGCGATAGGCTTTGAGTGTGCATCCGTAATCATGCAGGTGTACGCCTGTCACCCACGAGATCAAACCGTTTGCCATATTAGAGGGAATGGTGCGCGTAAAGCGGTTATCCTTGCGATCCTTGCGCCAGCCGCTAACGAGGTCGTAGCCTTCGTCAAGTTTTGCAATGAGCATTGGGATATCCGCCGGGTCGTTCTGCATATCGGCATCAAGCAGGACAATGATCTCTCCCTGAGAGTGATCGATACCCGCGGCGATCGCGGCAGTCTGCCCAAAGTTACGGCGAAAGACGACTACGCGGACATGCTCTTGGTCTTGTTCTGCCAGTCTCTCCAAGACCCCAAGGCTGTTGTCTTTGGAACCGTCGTCTACAAATACAACCTCCCATTGCTTATTTAGTGACTCGAAAACTGCATGGATGGCATCCATTATCAGCGGAAGGTTTTGCTCCTCGTCATAAACAGGGATCACAAGTGATATGTCCATTAATTTATCATGCTCCAATACAGGTTATTGTACACGCTAGTGTTCATAAAGCGGTTAGCGCTTTATGAACACCAGGAAAGGTTCTTCGCAAAGATCAAGCCCGCCCATGTCGAAGGGAATCATTTCATAGCCCGGCTGAGTAAAAAATTTCCTGGCGTCTTCAGTCAGGTATTCTTCCCATAATACAAAAAAATCTGCCTTGTTTCGCCATTCCGCATCCAACTCATTGTTGAAAAGACCTCTTTTTAAAAGCGTTTCATTATCACCCAATGATTTGAATCCCCCTCCTGCGTGTATTTGCGGAGGGAATATTTCAATATTGTCCATATACAACATCAGGGCAAGATGATTGCCGCTACCTCTCCAGTAGACTCTACTATTTGGAGGTGCCAATTCGCGCAAAGCTCGCCCGGTCTCTTCGTAATAAGTCAAATAGTTATTTGAGCAGTTTCCTGCATCTCTTGCTCTGTCCGAATTTTGACCGTTAGGAAGAAGGATACCTATAATCGTGAAACAAATTAGCACGGAATAGGAGAAGGAAAACCTTCGATTCCATTTACTGCCTCGTAAAACCCATTTGTGCAACAATCCGGTTAGCATGATTATAAGCAATCCACAAAGAAATCCACCTATAACAGCGGCAACCCTTCTTTGAAGATTGAAAGGCAAGGGTGAAACATGCGTCAAGAAGTTGGCGAGGGTCACAGTGGATAAGTTGCCCTCGGCAAACAGTCTTCCAGGCAGGGGAAGGAGAATGTTTTGAAGAAGCCAGTCCCCCCAATCGCTGTAGTATAAGCCGAGATTTGCCGATATAAATAATAAATAAGAAATAAGAATAAAGTTATTATATTTTGAGCCGTGTCTTTTAATGGAAAAGACACCCACAATCAGAAGAATACCCGCTGAGTTGTAAAAACCCTGATATGAACTCAGACACCAGATACAATAATCATTGAATAATGAAGCCCATAGGTGCATTAAAAACAGGCAGAAGTATGTTGCGGCCAAAAATACGACGGTTTTATATCTAGTTTTATCCTTCCAATATTTCTTTGCTGGCCAAAGAATCAGCGCACTGATGCTTCCAAGCATGATAACGAAATGATGGTGAACATTTTCCGCAAAAGATCGAGCTCGGCTAAGTATGCTGCCAATTTCCAATGACTGATTTGGAGATGGTGAACCGGGAATTACATCTGTAAATGTACCCGAAATATTTGGCAGCCATGGCGTCCACAATTGGAGAATATTGGGCCAATAATAGATATGAAACCCGATCAGGATCAGCGAAATTATTCCTAATGCCTGCCAACCTGCTTTTATTCCGTGTTGCCAAAAAATATACGCAACAACAAATAACGGAACGACCACCATGTTTTGTCGTGTCATCACAACCAGAACAGATACTGCGGCTCCTGCCATCAACTGCCATGGAGAACGTTTCTCCCCTAATAGAAGCACAAACATCCATGCCATCATACAGGCAACCAACCCTTGAGACAGTGTCAGGCTTAGGTCAGCAATTTGTTCACTGGAAACAGCAAATACCCATATTGTCAGTGCCGCCCAACCCTTGCCTCCCAGCCGATGTGCGGAAATCCACATACCAGCCAGCATAAGGATGCTTACCAGAACGGCAAAATAGCGTCCTTCGCGCAACCCTGGACCAAACCACAATTGTATATAACCCGGGATCAAAAATGATAGAGGCGCTTTGTTCGTCCAAAACCCATAATCTTGAAAGGGTTGGAAATCTCCTCGCGCGAACATATAGCCTTTGTATAAATACGCGCCTTCATCGCCAATGGAAAGATGCGAATGTGCTGAATTCCAAGACTTTACGATGAATAATGCAAACCCCAAAATTGTAAGAATGGTGAGCGGATGGATGGTATTGTATCGGAGTTTCATCAAGGAAGGACGACTATCGTTTCAATCTCTCCAGGTCAGCGTCCACCATCATGGTGACAAGTTCCTTGAAACCGACTGCAGGTTCCCATCCCAGTTCAGTGCGTGCTTTTGTTGGATCGGAGATCAACAAGTCCACCTCAGCAGGACGGTAGAAACGCTCATCCTGAACGACAAACTCTTTGTAATCCAAATCTACATGACCGAAGGCGATCTCGCAAAACTCACGCACAGCATGAGTCTCACCCATGCCGATCACGTAGCTTTCGGGTATATCCTGCTGCAACATACGCCACATGGCTTCCACATAATCGCCGGCAAAACCCCAGTCACGCTGAGCTTCCAGGTTGCCCAATCGCAGTTCCTTTGTAAGCCCAAGTTTGATCTTCGCTACGCCGTCAGAAATCTTCCGTGTGACAAATTCCAATCCGCGGCGTGGACTTTCGTGGTTGAACAAGATACCCGACGTAGCAAACATATTGAACGACTCGCGGTAGTTCACGGTGATCCAATGCCCATATACCTTGGCCACGCCATATGGACTGCGCGGATAGAACGGTGTGTCTTCCTTTTGAGGCACTTCCAACACTTTGCCGAACATTTCACTAGAAGACGCCTGATAAAAACGGATCCTTGGGTTCACAAAACGGATCGCTTCAAGAATACGAGTCACGCCTATTGCGGTAATATCTCCGGTCAGCGCGGGCTGGTTCCATGAAGTAGGCACGAAAGACTGCGCGGCAAGGTTGTATACCTCTGTCGGTTCATATTCTTCAATCAACGACAGTAAAGAGCCCTGATCGTGCAAATCGCCTTGAACAACTGTGATGTCATCCAACAGGTGGTTTATTCGTTCATTTGTAACAGTGCTTGAGCGGCGCGCAACGCCGACGACCTTATAATTTTTTGAAAGTAATAATTCAGCCAGATATGACCCGTCTTGACCTGTGATCCCAGTAATTAAAGCGGTAGGCATTAGTTCTCCTTATTCAAAATTCAGTGACTGAATTATAAACTCTGATTGACCCCTGTCAAGCGCGTTTTCGATCAAGCCACCAGCCAGCGCCCAGAATGATACACCACAACCCGCCGATCAAAGCGATCATCACAGCAAACGGCAACTGTCCGCCCCAGTGAAAATAGCGGCTGGCATACCACTGCGTGAAGACCAACAAGAACGCGGCTTCGCAAAACAGCAAACGCATGAACCAGACGTTCCTCGTTTTACGCCACCAGACCCAGACATACCCCCCAAGGATAGCTTGCCATACAAATAAAATCGTCCGATAGCGGGGATTATCCCAGGCGTCGCCTCCGCCTCGGAGTGCTGCGAGCAGGATCCAAGTCCAGACGAGAAGCGAGAGCCATAAGATGACATTCCGATTCTTATCCATGCCGTTGCCTGCTCCGGCTCCGAACGCCATAATCAACGCTGGAAGCATGACGTACCAACCCAGTGACCTCAGAATATAGATCGCCTTCCAGATCGGCACTGTCGGTGCGACCAATGCCGCAGGCAGGACAGGTTGCAAAATCCCATAGACCGCTACAAAGGGTAGGCGCATCCATTCAGGCATTTCGTCGAACAGTTTTTGAATCCAGCCAGATTCGCGTTCGATGGTGTACGCGTTCCATTTGACCGCGCCTCTAAGCCAGTCGTTGACCACGCTCAACGGTGACGCCGCATCGAACTCGCCGGAACGGTTGAGCGATGCAGAGAGGAAAAGCAAGCCAAGCATAAAAATGACTGCGAATATCAATATCGTTTTCCACGAGATGTTTCTGCGCTCGTTCGTAAAGAAAACCCAGCCAGCGAAGAGGATGAGAGATGTGATCGCAACTGCCGGCGAGATAAGCAACATGCCAAGCAAGCCGATGCCGAGCCAAATCCACATCATTAGCAAGGGTGGTCTCGATACACCTCCATCGGAGGCTACTCGACCAGCGTTTCGCCATATCACAAACCCGTAAAACGCCATCGCGCTGAACATCAGTAAATACGGCTCACGCATCGCGGACGAACCCAGCAGGATACTTTCAGGATACAGCGCAAAGATCCACGCCGCCGCAAAAGCGACCTTCTCACCAAAAACTTGATTCGCAGCCTTCCACAAAAAAGGAACGCCCATCGCGCCAACAATTGCCGAGAGAAAAATCAATATCAATGGGTTATGTGAATTCGGGGAAAAATAGCGATACACAAACGCGCTGAACGCCAGCAAGCCGCCATATTGATCGTAAGCAAATCTATCAGTGAACGCGCTCAAGATGGGGCGCTCGGAACTCGCCAACTTCCAAGCCTGGTCATCACGCAAGTGCGCATCGGTGAAGACGTACCCGGCTTTGTCATCTTCATCATCGTGACCATAGGAGGGAAGCCCAAGGTAAATACCTATGCCTACAAGTAGACGAAGTGCGAAGGCGATGGCGATGATCCAGACCAGTTTTTTATCAAGTTTCATGCGGGGGTGATTCTACACCACTTGCATGACCGTCAGTTTGACCTTTCGTAATAAATCGATTAGATTTATCATATGGCAAAGACAAAAAAGGGGCTTTCATGTTTGGTGGGGACAGGTCATCTGGGTTATTCTCCGCTCCACCCTGAAACATTCTGGCGCGGTTTGGAACTGTTTGAGCCAAAGGCTGTGATCGCCGATTCAGGGAGCTGCGATATCGGGCCAGAACCGTTGGCGTCCGGCAAGGCTTCGAGTTCAGCCGAATGGCAGAAACATGATATTGAGGTTTTACTGCTCGGCGCCCGCCAAAAAGGAATCCCTCTCATCATAGCCTCAGCCAGCGACACTGGCACAAACAAGGGAGTCGACCAGTATGCCCAGATCGTGCGCGACCTGGTGGCTGAACATCGTCTGGGTCCGCTTAAAATGGGACTCATCAAACATGACATGACCCGCGAATATCTGCGGAGGCAATTGAGGGATGGCGCCATCATACGCGGTCTTGATGGCTTCTCCCCTCTTCAGCGGCGAGATATCGAACGGACAACCAACTTCGTCCCCGTGATGGGTGTGGAGCCCATTATGAGTTGCCTGTCCGAAAACCCGGATGTGATCATCACCTCCCGCACCAGTGACTGCTGTCCGTTCGCCGCTTTTGCGATGCACCACGGCTATAGCGCGGACCTCGCCTATTTCTGGGGAAAAGTCCTTGAGTGCGGATCGTTCGTAGCCTACCCCAAACTGGTCAATCAGGCTGTTCTGGGGACGATCTACGAAGACAGGATCGCCGTCACTGCCATTCACGACGACCAGCGGGTCACGCCCGTGTCCCTGCGAAAACATGCAGCTTATGAACGAAGCTCATTCAAGGGAGAGGCGGTGGCCGGAGGCTTTATCCATATCGACGGGATGGAAGCCGAAGAGGTGGATGAAAAGACCGCTGCGGCTTGGGGATCGCGGTTCGAACCCAGCCCGACCTACACCATCAAACTGGAGGGGGCTGGATATCTCGGTCATAAAGCCGAGTATCTGGTCGGTATCCGCTCGCAATCCTTCATACAGAAACTGGATGAAGTGCTCTCCCATACCCGAAAGGAACTCAAGAATTTTTATCAGGATGTTCCCTACGAACTTTACTTTACGAGGTATGGGATCGATGGAGTCCTGGGGGCAAGGGAGCCGCGGGATCAGGACCAGATCCATGAAGTGGGACTGCTGATCGAAGTAATCGCCGCCAAAAAAGAGCTGGCAATGGAGATCGCCAAGCTTACCGGCAGGCTGCTCCTCTTCACCCCCGTATTAAGCGAACGCGGGTCTGCCGGCCGCGTGCAACTGCGCAATGAAGAGGCAAGCTATTATGGCAAGGTGTTTGAGTGGACGATGAATCATATCATCGAGTACCCCTCGGCGCAGGAGGCGGCAGCTCACTTTCCGATCACATATGAGACGGTCAGACCGTCATAGGGAAATAAATCATGGTGACATTAGGAACACTGACCAACGATATCCAATCGAAAAATGCAGGGATCAACATGATATGCTGCGATATATTCTTTGCAGAGGAGGATGTCTTCAAGAAAGTGCGCGATTCCGGTTCATTGACCCGGGAAAAGGTGGCCGCCTATTTTCATCTCCTCCCCGAACAGATCGTTGTTTTTGAAATGGACGAACGCTTCTTTGGGTACAAGATCACCATCCAGCGTGCAAAGAGCGCAGGCGGCCCCTCGGAACGTGACCTGTATGGAACGGGTTTGTATGGTCCGCTATCCGAATACGAAATTGATATCCCTCCCGATGGTTAGTGACAGT